>NZ_CP019602.1:707500-1050000 GCF_001661675.2 Croceicoccus marinus
TTAGGGGAGTGAAACAGTACCTGAAACCGAATGCTTACAAGCAGTTGGAGCCTCTTTAGGGGGTGACAGCGTACCTCTTGCATAATGGGTCAGTGACTTAATTTATCATGCGAGCTTAAGCCGTTAGGTGTAGGCGCAGCGAAAGCGAGTCTGAATAGGGCGACAGAGTATGATGAATTAGACCCGAAACCCGGCGATCTATGCATGGCCAGGATGAAGGTGCGGTAACACGCACTGGAGGTCCGAACCGGTGAATGTTGAAAAATTCTCGGATGAGCTGTGCTTAGGGGTGAAAGGCCAATCAAGCCGGGAAATAGCTGGTTCTCCGCGAAATCTATTGAGGTAGAGCGTCGGATGTATGCCGATGGGGGTAGAGCACTGGATGGGCTAGGGCGGCGCGAGCTGTACCAAACCTAACCAAACTCCGAATACCATCGAGTCTTATCCGGCAGACAGACGGCGGGTGCTAAGGTCCGTCGTCAAAAGGGAAACAGCCCTAACCTACAGCTAAGGTCCCCAAGTCATCACTAAGTGGGAAAGCATGTGGGAATCCCAAAACAACCAGGAGGTTGGCTTAGAAGCAGCCATCCTTTAAAGAAAGCGTAACAGCTCACTGGTCTAAATAAGGGTTCCTGCGGCGAAGATGTAACGGGGCTAAAGTGATGCACCGAAGCTTAGGGTTCAGAATTTATTCTGAGCGGTAGCGGAGCGTTCCGTAGGCGAGTGAAGCGATCTGGTAATGGGTCGTGGACGTATCGGAAGTGCGAATGCTGACATGAGTAGCGACAAAGAGGGTGAGATGCCCTCTCGCCGAAAGACCAAGGGTTCCTGCGCAACGCTAATCGGCGCAGGGTGAGCCGGCCCCTAAGACGAGCCCGAAGGGGGTAGTCGATGGGAACCACGTTAATATTCGTGGGCCTGAAGATGTGTGACGGATTGCGGACGTTGTTCTTCCTTATCGGATTGGAAGGGCAGCCAAGTTGTCCCAGGAAATAGCCTCTTCATATAGACCGTACCCGAAACCGACACAGGTGGTCAGGTAGAGTATACCAAGGCGCTTGAGAGAAGTATCCTGAAGGAACTCGGCAAATTGCCTCCGTACCTTCGGAAGAAGGAGGCCCTGTATCGACGCAAGTCTTTGCAGGGGGCACAGGCCAGGGGGTAGCGACTGTTTAGCAAAAACACAGGACTCTGCTAAGTCGGCTTCAAGACGACGTATAGGGTCTGACGCCTGCCCGGTGCTGGAAGGTTAAGAGGAGGAGTGCAAGCTCCGAATTGAAGCCCCAGTAAACGGCGGCCGTAACTATAACGGTCCTAAGGTAGCGAAATTCCTTGTCGGGTAAGTTCCGACCTGCACGAATGGCGTAACGACTTCCCCACTGTCTCCAGGATATGCTCAGCGAAATTGAATTCTCCGTGAAGATGCGGAGTACCCGCGGTTAGACGGAAAGACCCCGTGCACCTTTACTGCAGCTTCAGAGTGGTATTAGGAAAGAGTTGTGTAGCATAGGTGGGAGGCTTTGAAGCGACGGCGCCAGCTGTCGTGGAGCCATAGGTGAAATACCACCCTGCTGTTTTCTGATATCTAACCTCGCACCGTTAGCCGGTGTAGGGACCCTCTGTGGCGGGTAGTTTGACTGGGGCGGTCGCCTCCTAAAGAGTAACGGAGGCGCGCGATGGTAGGCTCAGGACGGTTGGAAACCGTCTGCAAGAGTGCAATGGCATAAGCCTGCCTGACTGCGAGACTGACGAGTCGAGCAGAGACGAAAGTCGGTCATAGTGATCCGGTGGTCCCTCGTGGAAGGGCCATCGCTCAACGGATAAAAGGTACGCCGGGGATAACAGGCTGATGATTCCCAAGAGCTCATATCGACGGAATCGTTTGGCACCTCGATGTCGGCTCATCACATCCTGGGGCTGGAGCAGGTCCCAAGGGTTTGGCTGTTCGCCAATTAAAGTGGTACGTGAGCTGGGTTCAGAACGTCGCGAGACAGTTTGGTCCCTATCTGCCGTGGGCGTCGATACTTGAAAGGAGTTGCCCCTAGTACGAGAGGACCGGGGTGAACATACCTCTGGTGTACCTGTCATCCTGCCAAGGGTGCCGCAGGGTAGCTATGTATGGACGGGATAACCGCTGAAAGCATCTAAGCGGGAAGCCTCCCTTGAGATTAGGTATCTTCGAACCGTCGTAGACCACGACGTTGATAGGCCGGGTGTGGAAGTGCGGTAACGCATGGAGCTAACCGGTCCTAATAGTTCTGTTCGCGCTTGAGAATTCCACATCATCAATGACAGTCCTGCCAAAGGCAGACCGTCACGATGACGGACGAAACTCACCAGATACGCATCGATTTAAAACCTTGAACGCGCCTGCTTCATTGCTTGGTGACCATGGCGTCTGTGACCCACCCGATCCCATCTCGAACTCGGCCGTGAAACCAGACTGCGCCGATGGTACTAATGCCTAAGCATTGGAAGAGTAGGTCGTCGCCAGGCATTGAAGCCGGCGCGCTCAAGATAAAAACCCATTCACAACCTCAAAAGCCGCTGCCCGAAATCTCGGAGCGGCGGCTTTTTGGTCTCGGCGCTGCACCAAGCAGCCCAGCAAGACCAGTGTCGCGGGGTGGAGCAGTCCGGTAGCTCGTCAGGCTCATAACCTGAAGGTCGTTGGTTCAAATCCAACCCCCGCAACCACCGCTGTAGAACTCCTCAAGCCATTGAGATCATGGGCTGGTCCCTTCGTGGCCGCCAGGCCCACCATATGCGCCGGGTCCAGTTCGACTTCCGCCTCTACACCATCACCTTCTGGGTAGATCGCAATCCGCGTGATCAAGGCATGAATCACGCCAATGGCGGCCAACCGCAAGTATCGATCATCCAGCGATGTCTGGAGTTCGGCGAGCTTGGCTGTAACCAACGTGGACAGCTCTCCGGCGGTGAGGGGGGGTGAGATCTGGCTGATCGGTTCGCTTTGACCTTTGCCTGGCCTGCAACGCCCGCTTCTCAATCTATCGATCGTCGATCAGCTTGGCGAGCGTCTCACCGACACGCCCAGCTAAGCGGACTTATTCCATCGCTCCGTCGCCCGAGGTACTACGCCGCGCATCAGTCATAACATCCGTTTCGGTCAAATCGACAACATGCAGGGTAAGCCTACCCATACGCTGCGGGACTCGCGAACCGATTGGCACGTCCTCGGTGGCGCGCAGGGTAAATCGATCGAGCCTGAAGATCCCGGAAAAACCGGGCGGAGCGCCGGAAGGAACGTAGCGCCGACCCGCAACCTGCTCGACCATGGCGGCCCCCCACGACCCCATTACGTTTTCGCGTAGCAACTGTGCATCGCGTACCGTGCCGTCAGGCATCACCCAATAGCCGACATCGTTCGATAGGATGGTGGAATGGCGCATCTTCTGGCGCCACAAAGATTGTTCCTCGAATAGCCGGTCGGATTGAGATCGGGCAACGAGGGTTGGAACAATAGTTGCGGCGTTTAATCGGCCGATTGCGATAGCTTCCCAGCGAGCACTTTAATTGCGCTCCCGTCCCGGTTGCGTACATCTATGCTCATGGCGAGTATTGCCGCCATTTCGATTGCCGCACGATCACTGTCGACCAAGGCGACTGCTCAATTGCAAGCTGCCTGGCCTCAGTATCCTTATTTTGCATGAACGATAGCCAAGCCCGGCGAAAAAGTGCCGCGGTAGCCAGTTGCAGCAGCCCACTTTGTATCGCATCGAATTGAACAGATTCGCAATGCGAATCCGCGCTCCCGAACTGGTGCTGCTTTAGTAAATTATCGGCTAAGGCAAGCTTCTGGGCCAGCGTTTCCGGATGGATTTCGCCGATATACTCGCGCAAAATAGTCACGTTTTTACGGAACGATTCAAGCCACAGCCCCGTGTCCCCTTTGTGTTCCGCCGCTGTTGCCAATGTGGCGTGCAGACTGGAGACTTGGCGAGGCAGTCGAGAGACCTGATCTTCATTCCGACGAATGGATCGCTGCCGAGTTGCTCTCGCATTACGATAGCGGCCATCGGCAAAATCCTCGACCGATACCCGAAGAGAAAGTTCGATCTCTTGCTCGGCAGGGCATTTGCGCTCAATGCAATTTGCCAGTTCCACCGCAGGGTTTTCGCCGGTCACGACCAAGGTTTGCGAAGGCATGGCAGTTTGCGAAAGGACCAGAAGTGCGGTTGCAAGCATTTCTATGAATTATCCAGATCATTATGGCGAAGACGAGGCTAGCACGAAAATCGGCACTCTCGTCAGAATGGTAAAGTTTGCGAAGTGATCATGATCCTAACCGGCCGTGCGAAACGACATGGCTTGGACCGTTGGCAATAACGTCGGATTCGGGCGTCCGCTGATGCAGACGCAGAATGGGACATTGCGCTCTCGTCGTGATTGCGAAAGGCGCGCGGAAATCTGGTGCGAATGAGGAGATCGTCGGTCGACCGCTCTAGGGTGATTCGAAAGGGCCTTTTCGCCCTTCCGATGATCATAAGCCGACAATCCAGAAGTTTCCCAAACTCAGCAATTTACACCGTTACAAAACTTGCATTTGTCTGGCGGAACTGGGCAGCGTTAGAGCTAACGTCGCTTCGGGCAGTATTCGATGGCGAAACCACACGTGATCAAAAAGATGGCTGACGATCGAGTGTCTGAAAGTTGTTTGTGCTGCATCCCCTTAGGGAAGCTTGTTAATCAGCGCATGGGTCGTGGTGGTGGCAATCAAAGATGACTGACGCTAAAGGTTTTCATGGATATAGATGGCCGCCTTTCCTGCATTCTTGATGCTACCCACCTCACAGACAGAAAGGCCGAACGAACATGTACGGTCTCCATCCCAAGGCGGCGAAATCCAATAGATGACGACGCGTGACTTTCGCCAGTTTGACACAGCCAGCTTCCTTCGCGGACATTGGCAGCAGGCTCCTTTGTTAATTCGCAACCCGTGGCAGGGTTGGGTTAATCCCCTAGCGCCTGATGAGCTTGCCGGCTTGGCCTGCGAAGAGGATGTCGAATCGCGCCTCGTGCGCCGGACAGCATCCGGACAGTGGGATTTGACCAATGGCCCCCTGTCTAACGCGCATTTCGCCGAGACGGATGGGTATCCCTGGACCTTGCTTGTCCAGGCGGTTGATCATCACATCCCCGCAGTCGCTGCATTGCTCGAAGCATTTCGCTTCATTCCCAATTGGCGGATCGACGATGTGATGGTCAGCTATGCCAGCGATGGCGGCGGCGTGGGGCCGCATTACGACCAGTATGACGTCTTCCTTGTGCAGGGCCTCGGGCGGCGGCGCTGGCGGGTGGGCCAGCGCTGTGACGAGCGCACGGCCCTGCTTCCCCATGAAGACTTGCGGCTGCTGGCGGATTTTCACCCGGTTCACGATTGGGTGCTCGAGCCGGGTGACATACTCTATCTGCCGCCCGGCTTCGCTCATGACGGGGTCGCGGTGGGCGACGATTGCATGACCTATTCGATCGGCTTTCGTGCTCCCTCGCGCGCCGAGCTGGTATCGGGCTGGGCGGATTATGTCATCGACCTGCTGGACGACAACGACCGCTATCGCGATCCCGGGCTGAACCCTGCCGCCAATCCGGGCGAGATCACACCCGAAGCATTCGACAGGCTGCACCATATGGTGACCGAAGCACTGGCGAACCGCGAAAGCTTCGCTCGCTGGGTTGGCAGTCTGGTGTCCGCCCCGAAATCGGATATGATTGATTGGAGCCCCGAGGAGATGGTCCTGCCCCAGGCTGTTCGGGCGGATCTGGCCGCGGGCGGAGTACTGGAGCGAAACCCGGCGAGCCGCTTCGCCTTTCACCGCTCGGGACCGGAAACCCTCACGCTATTCGTCGATGGGACCGCCTATGATTGCGATGGCGCCACTGCACTCTTCGCCGAGACATTGTGCAGGCATGCATCGCACGCGGCAGAGCCTGAGTGGGGCGTGGCGGACCAAACTGTCCAATTGATCTGCGACCTCGCCAACAAGGGTAGCGTTGCCATCGTGTCCGACGACTGACCGCGCCGGTCAGGCCGATCGCCATTCCCCGGGGGGCAGGCCATCGATGGTCCAGTCGCCGACCGCCCAGCGAACAAGCCGGAGCGTGGGATGTCCGACGGCGGCCGTCATCCGCCGGACCTGCCGATTGCGACCCTCCGAGATTGTCAGGCGCAGCCAGCTATCGGGTATGGACTTACGCACGCGGATCGGCGGATCGCGCGGCCAGAGCATGGGATCGGCAATCCGCTCTACCGCTGCTGGCTGGGTGATCCCATCCTTCAGCCGAACTCCCTCTCGCAAGAGCCGGAGCGGCTCGTCGTCCGGCTCTCCCTCTACCTGCACCAGATAGGTCTTGGTGAGCTTGAATCGCGGATTGGCGATCCGGGCCTGCAGGCGTCCGTCATTGGTAAGGACCATCAGCCCTTCGCTGTCGAAATCCAGCCGTCCTGCGGGGTAGTAGCCGGGGGCATCGACGAAATCGGCCAGCGTTGGCCGCGGTTCGCCCTGCCGCTCGTCGGTAAACTGGGAAAGCACGCCGTAAGGCTTGTTCAGCAGGATCACGCCCGTCTTGCGTGGTGTTTCGCCGGTCATGACACTTTCAAGCGTTAAAGGACTTGTTGCGGTCAATAATCAATCGCCGCTGCTGGCAATAGAGCACCCGAGCGCCAGACCGAATTCGCTGCGAATGCTGGATAGCCCGTGCCTTATGACAGAGCGGAAATCTGCCCAAACAAATCCGCTACCAAATGGCAATCTTACGGCCGCGGTCCGAGTATCGCGGCGCGGCGGGAGGGCTCCAGCCATTGCAGGAAGTACCCCCGCCGCCCCGTACTTATCGCATGTAATTGACATAGATCCCGTGGACCAGACCCGGCAGGTACAGGATCAGGGTCAGCACCAGATTGATCAGGAACGTCTTGCCGATACCATGCTTCAGGGCGACCCCCAGCGGCGGTAAAAGTACTGTAGCTATAAGCGTAAGCAATGCCATCATCGGCGTATCTCCTTTCTTAAGACAATCCGGCGACGACTAAGTCGTTCCGCATATGCGAATGAAGCCCGCGCGATAAGCCGCACCCGGCGACAGACCCGCGCTTGCCGAAGGTCGTCGCCGGATGCCTGCAAGTCTTTATCAGTGGGCTTTCGACAAGTCTGGCGGAACCGCGGGTTTCAGCTGCCCTCTTCGGTCGCCGCAATCGCTGCCTTGGCTGCAAGGATATAGGCCGTGGTGGTGGCCACGGTATATTCGTTCTCGAACCACAGGAACGGCCAGTCGGTCTTCAATTCCGGGAAGCCAGGTTTGATGACGATGACGCCCGGCACCATGCCGCCCGGGATGAAGCTGTAATCGGCGCGGTTGTGCCCATAGCCGATCAGTTTCGATCGGGTTCCGACAGCCGAGACCAGCGACAGATTGTTCGCCGGATGGCGGCCCAGCATGTAGTCGAGCGCGTGCAGCGTGTATTCCGGCCCGATCACATCCGGGAACGCCTGGTGCAGCAGGTACATGCGGGCGCCGAAATCGGCCACCTGGCCCGAACCTGCCCACGCCCCCCTGGATACCGGCACGCCGAACGGATTGGCTGCCATCTCGGCATCCACGCGGGTCTTGGCCTCGCGCGCCAGTGCCTTGATGCGGGCGCGATAGGCTGCGTCCATATAGGGCAGGGCCCGCACGGCCGCGCCGCTGGCGCGGTCAAAATCGGACTCGATCGCGGGGATCAGTTCGGCCAGCCTGGCGGTGTAGACCGGATCCCCTTCCGTGGTGATCATCAGTTCAACGGTCGCGGAGACTTTCGCCAGATCGAGGAAACGCGCCTGGAAGCCGCCATCGTCCCGGCCGTCGCTGCTATTGACGTCGGCGTCCTGCTGCTCGGCCCAGAGCGCCTTGGCCGCTGCCAGAGCCTCTGCCGACATGGCGGGGTCGAACTTGGCCATTGCGCGGCTTGCCGCCGCCAGCGCGCCAGACACCGCCAGATCGTTGGTCGGATAGCGCGTGGTGAAGGCCCAGCGGTCGTCCTGCTTGTCGGAGCGTCCACCTTCGACGACATTCTCACCCAGCGAGGCATCATAGAGCAGCCCGTCGGTCTGCGAGCCGGCATCGCCCAGATGCGTATATTGCTGCAGGGTCGGGTCGATGATGCCCACGATCGAATGGCCGAACACCTTGTACTGCGCCAGCAATTGCAGGACGCCGTGCCGGATCTGCTGGAGCGCGTCGGGAACGCCGTCCGGCTTGCGGATCTCCACCTCGCGCGATGCCTGGTCGACGCTGGTTTCGTCCCAGTCGAGCCCGAACAATTCGCGCGTCCATACCAGGTCGCGGACCACCGCGGCGTTCTGCGGCGTCTGGATGTCGAAATCGCCCGCATCCTGGAATCCGCCCACGTCCAGGCCGGCGATATGCTCGCCCGGCTGGAACGGCGAATCGAGTTCGGCGCCCATGCGATAGCCGTCGAAATGCGTGATATTGGGCGGTGCCTGGCGCGCGTCGTCCAGATGGGGTGCGCTCTGCCAGACCCGGTATTGCTCGCGCACCGCGACATGGTCCATCTGCACGGGCAGGAAGGTGTCGAGCGAGGGCTGCCAGATGCGGTCATAGGCATCGGCGGCGATCGGGAACGGATTGGTCGTCTCGCCCGCATAAGAGATGGCATAGATGCCCGGTTCGCGCACGCTCGAGAAATCGAAGGCGGCATAGTCGTAGCGCAGGAACTTGCCCCTTGGCCTAACCGGGGCGGTAAAGACCGGCTGCTCGCCAGCGGCGGTGAGCTTGACCAGAACAGCCTCGTCCGGTGCCTCGAACGCGGGATCGAGTTCGATCAGCGCCACCTTGCTGCGGTTCGGCGTGTAGCCGGCCTGATTGAAGGAGACCACTGGCGGCCGTGTCCAGCCGGGGATCACATTGGGCCGCACATGCCAGACCACGGCGTTTTCCCGCGCGCCCGCCGGTATCAGCGAGCGGACCACGAACCAGCCGTTCTGTGCCCGGTTGCGGGCATCGTACAGCGCCAGCGGCGCAGCATCCGAGGTTATGGTGACGCGGGTCATCGGGTCTTCGGGCGACAGGGTGATCGCCCGCGCGCCTTCTGCCAGCGGCTTGGGATTGCCGGAGCCATCGGTCTCCATGGGTCCGGAAGGGTTGCGCGGGAACAGGCCGGGCTGGTCGCCCATCAGATAGGTCTTGCCGAAATAGGCAGTCGGCAGGAAATCGAGGTTGAAACCGGCCTTGCCCGCAAGTTCGGGCGGCAGCGGCTCGTCGAGATCGACCGCGATGCGAAAGCCTCCGCCCTCCTCGGGGCTCACCTTGACCCGGTATGACAGATTGACGTCTGGATAGCTGGAGCTGACCGCGATCTCACCGGGCGCGCCGCCCGGCAGACGCTCGCCAAAGGTCGGTACGGGGGCCCATTGTTCGGGTGTCGGATCGAGCCGAACCTCGCCATCCGTCGCGATCCTTTCACCGTGGAGGATGATCTGGATGCCCGCATTCTTCTCGTCGAAGAAGATCGGGCTGAACGGGTTCTGCTCGACGATCACGCTGAGTCCCTGGGTCTCAAGCGTCTCTTCGGGGCTTACCTCCAGCGTCTGGGCGTGCAGCGAAACAGCACTGCAAAGGGCAAGCGTTGCGCAAGTGGCGTTCAGCAACCGTCGGGCTTTGAGCATCAGAATGTCATCCTCTTCCAGCTTCGGTGCCATCCATGACCGAGGACCGCATCCGTCTGTTTTATCGTGCATTGGCCCAAGGTCCGGCCTGTTTTGCGATCCGAAGCGATCGCGTGGACGGTTTCCGAGGTAGCGCTATCATTTCTGGACGCTCGACCGCCACAATGCAAGCCCTTGCATCCACGAACGCGATGGCGCGACTACGTTGCCGAAGCGCCGCCTATTGCCGGACCGCAAGGAACAGGGCCCGGTGCGAGCGGTTGGATCCTCATAACCGAAAAGGACATGGAATGAAGGCTGCCAAGATTGGAAACCCCGCCACGCTCGACTCGCTGAAGATCGTCGATCTCGATGATCCTGGCGCACCTGCTGCGGGGGAAATTCCGGTGCGGCTTCATGCCAGTTCGCTCAATTACCACGATTACGGCATCGTCTCGGGCGCAATGCCATCCGCCGATGGCCGCATTCCGATGGCGGATGGTGCTGGAGTGGTGGAAGCGGTGGGCGCGGGCGTCACCGAATTTTCCGAAGGCGATCGCGTCGTCTCGACGTTCTTTCCCCTCTGGCTGGACGGTTCGCCGTCAATCGACGATTTCTCCACCACGCCCGGCGACGGCATCGACGGATATGCGCGCGAATGCGTCGTTCGTCCGGTATCCTATTTCACTCGCGCGCCGGACGGATATACCCATGCCGAGGCGGCAACGCTTACCACCGCCGGGGTGACCGCATGGCGTGCGCTCGTCGTCGAAGGCGGGATCAAGGCCGGCGACAGCGTGTTGGTGCTGGGTACAGGCGGCGTGTCGATCTTCGCACTTCAACTGGCCAAGGCGATGGGCGCAAGCGTGATCGCGACATCGTCGTCAGACGACAAGCTCGAAAAGGTCCGCGCGCTTGGCGCCGATCATTGCATCAACTACAAATCCACGCCGGAATGGGGCGCGGCAGTACGCGATCTCACCGATGGCCGCGGAGTCGATCACGTGGTCGAGGTCGGCGGTCCGGGCACCTTGCCGCAATCGATCGATGCGGTGCGGATCGGCGGCCGTATCGCGCTGATCGGCGTGCTGACCGGCGCAAGCGGCGAGGTGCCGACCGGCAGCCTGATGGCCAGGCATGTGCGGCTGCAGGGGCTGATCGTAGGCAGCCGACGCATGCAGCAGGATTTCGTTCGCGCACTCGGCGCCACCGGCATCAAGCCGGTGAATGACCGCAGCTTCGCGCTCGACAGGATCGCCGATGCCTTCCGTCACGAGGAATCGGGCGCGCATCTCGGCAAGATCGTACTCGAATGGTGAAAAGCGAGGCACCGGGATGAGCGAGACGATAGAGCAATTGCGCCGCAGGATGGAAGCAGCGGCAGCGGCGGAGGACTTCGAGGAAGCCGGAAGGCTGCGCGACCGCATCAGCATCCTGCGCGGCCAGGGTGCCGATGCCGATCCGGATGTCGACACCGGGGGGCTGGTCCGCCAGCAACCGGGCAAGATGGGACTGGGCAGCAGTCGGCAGCAGGTCACCCCGCCCGAAGGATGGAAGCCGCCGAAGAAGCCAGATCCGATGACGCGGGGTCGGGGCGGCGGCAACCGGCGTTGAGAGACGCGGCGACCGCGCAACTTCAAGCAACGCCGCGCCGGTTCTGTCTGCAAATCGTCCTGGCAGGGCAGATGATCTCGCGAACGATGGCGGGCGGCCAAACAAGGCCCCCCGCCATCGGTTACGAATGCCGCTGCAACGCGACGGACCTTAGTCCAGATCGGCCTGCATCCGCCGCACCGCATATTGCTCGGCCTGAAGCGCCGCGGGGACGACCTTGCCCATGCCGAAGAATTCGTGCGTGGTGCCTTCGAACACCCGTTGCTCCACCGGAACGCCCGCCCGGCGCAGGACGGCGGCCAGCGTCTCTTCGTCGGATCGCAGGGGATCGGCCTGCGCATTGATGATCGTCACTGGCGGCAGGCCCTGCAGGTCGGCTTCGACCAGGTCGATCCGCGGATCCTGAGCGTCGGAAGGCTGGCTCTTGTAGTAATGGCCGAACCAGCTGAGCGCGGCGGTATTCAGCGGCTTGGCCTGCGCGCTGTCGCGGCGCGAGGGCAGACCGGCGGTGAAGGCCGACAGGCTCCCCCGCTCTTGTCTTCACGATCCCTTATACGTGTTGAATACCGTCCGGCCCGCCTTGCCGAAAGCTACCACCTGATAGGGCTGTGTCCGTCCGCCCATTTCCATGCCCGGCGACCCGATCGGCATTCCGGCCACCGCCAGGCCCTCGACGCCCGCAGGACGTTCGCGGAGCAGGCGGGCAATGTCGGCAGCGGGCACGTGACCCTCGATCACGTAACCGCCGACGATCATCGTATGGCAGGATCGCAGCTCGCCCGGCACTCCTTCGCGGTCCTTGATGGCGGCCATGTCCGCGCTGTTCTGCACGGCAACCTCGGCGGATAGTTCCTCGCGGACATGTGCGGCCCAGGCTTCGCAGCAGCCGCAATTCGGGTCGCGAAACATGGTGTAGCTTGCCGCCTGCGCCGCGACGCTGCACGCGGCGAGCACCAGTACGGCGGCAGAGCCGAACGAACGCCGCACCGACTTCTTCCAATATCCCGTCATATTCCCGTTCCCTGCGATCGTGCGTATTTCCAAAATGTAGCGGCCAAGACCATCGTGCCGCGGATAAAGAACGTCATAATAAGGGCCTTCGTCCCTGCCGCCATATAGATTCGCGATGGGGCGCAGTTTCTCCAGTAACGGCGACGATCTGCCCGCCGCCCCCGGCTCGCGCATCATGGCATGAAGGCGTCGATGCTCCAGCGGTAGTCTCGGGTTGGCCCGGCACCTGATTCCTGCAACCGCGAACGGCACCTTCGCCCGCACCACATTCCTGAAAGCTGAACAAGCGCAGGTCCGGCCCGGCAGGGGCTTCACCGCGCCCGCATCAAGAATCGCCGTGCGAGCCTTGAACGCGGCGCGCGCATCGCGCAGGAGTTCGGAATGACGACCCACCGTTCGCGCAAGCTGCGATTGCACATTCTTGGCAGCAGGGTTCACAAATGGCTCGCGCTGTTCGTCGGCATCCAGGCCTTGCTGTGGATGGGTACCGGCGCGATCATGTCCTATCTCAAGATCGAACACGTCCGGTCCGAACACGTCATCTCGCGAGAACCGTCTCCTCTGGGCAGCGGCGCGGTGCTTCCGGCGTGGCTTTCCAATTCGGGCGATCTGACGTCCGTCACCACCAAGACGCTGAACGGCAATCCGGTGATCGAGGTAAGGAGGCAGGACGGCACCGCCAGCCTTCACGACCCGATAACCGGAAGACAATTGTCTCCGCTGCCCCGTGGCACCGCCGGGGCAATCGCACTGCAAGCCTGGACGGGGCCGGCTACCCGCGTTGCGTCGGTCACGCCCGCCACGGCCCCCGTGGGGACCGAGTTCGCAGGGCCCTTTCCCGCATGGCAGGTCAGCTTCGCGGACCCCGACGGCACGCGTCTCTATATCGATGCCTCGACCGGAGCGGTGCTGGCGGCGCGAAGCGACACATGGCGTTTCTTCGATTTCGTGTGGGGGCTCCACATCATGGACTGGACGCAGCGCGATCGCATCAACAGCTGGTGGCTGCTGGCCTTTGGCATCTGCGGCACGCTTATCGCGCTCTCGGGCTTCGTTCTTCTGGCGAACAGGTTTCCCAGGCGGCGGCGCAGAAAATCCTAGCGCGCGGCCACCGGTCCCCGGTAGCACGGCGTCCGCCTTGAGCCACCCGGGCGCCAACCGCTTGCCGGCATATGGCAATTAAATACTGGCAGGAAACAAGGCCCGACTATAGTCACCGGTGACGGCCATTCAGCTTCGCTTATCAAGATGGGCTGCCTGTGCGGGATCGCGCAAGCGGGGCGATTATTGCACTGCGACGCATGAAAATCGGTTGATCGGTTCGGCTTGGCGTCGTTAAATCCCGCCAAAATCTCCTAAGGGTCTCTTTCTCTTGTCAAAAACTGCATCTGCGCGCGAATTGCGTGATTCCGCGACCGGGTGGACGATTGTCGGCCTGCTGGTCGGCATCGGGTTCTTCGTGGTCAGTGCCTTCGCGGCCTATCTAAACGTGCTCGACATGCGGGAGAACGAGGACAGGATCCGCAATACGCACGAGGTGCTCAGCACGCTCAACGATCTGCTGTCCGCCGGTCTGGATGCCGAGACCGGCCAGCGCGGCTTTCTGCTGACCGGCGACGACAGATATCTCGAACCCTATCACGACGGCGTCGACGACGCGCGAAAGCATCTTTCGGCGCTGGAAAGGCTGACCCGGAACGACATTGCGCAGCGCGACAATGTGGACGCACTCGGGGCCAGGATCGAGACCCTGTTTCGCATTTCGGAACGAGCGATCCAGATCCGCCGCGAACAGGGCATCGATCAGGCCATCGCACTGACGGATAGCGATCGCGGCAAGATCGCCATGGATGCGATCCGCGAGCAACAGGCGCAAATGAAGCGCGAGGAATTGCGCAAACGCATGCAGCGCTTCGAGGAACTGGCCGCATCATCGCGAACCGCGGTCGTCAGCGCCATTTCCACCAGCCTGATCGGAATCGCCCTGACGATCGCGATCTTCATCCTGCTGGTCCGAACGAATCGCGCCCGCGAACGCCAGCGCTGGCTGCAGAATGCGCAGGTCGATCTTTCCGAAGCGATGCGGGGCGAAAAGACGGTGCCCGAACTGGCCGCAGCCGTGCTGGCATTCCTTGCGGAAAGGACCTGGGCGAATGCGGGCGCGCTGTTCAAGGGCGAGGGCGGGACCTTCAACCGGGTGGCGACGCTGGGCATAGCGGACAAGTCGGAAATGCCCGAATCCTTCGGTTTCGGCGAGGGGCTGCTCGGCAAGGTCGCGGCGGAGGCGCGCGCCACCACATTGTCGGACATGCCCGCGGGCTATTTCAGGATCGGATCGGCGCTGGGCAGCGATACGCCGCGTCATCTGGTGGTCGCGCCCGCGTTCAACGACGGGCTCGTCAACGCAGTGGTCGAACTGGGCTTTTTCGAGGATGTCGACGAGCGCGTCATCGATCTGCTCGAAGCGGCATCGGGATCGCTGGGCATAGCGCTGCGTTCGGCACGCTTTCGCGAGAAGCTTGGGATTGCGCTGGAGGAAATGCAGCGGCAGGCAGGCGAACTGCAGGCGCAGAGCGAGGAACTGCGAGTCTCGAACGAGGAACTGGAAGAACAGGGCAAGGCCCTCAAGGAATCGCAGGCCCGTCTCGAGCTTCAGCAGGTCGAGCTGGAACAGACAAACAGCCAGCTTGAGGAGCAGGCCCAGACGCTGGAAGGACAGCGCGACGAGCTGGGCCGCGCGGCCGCCTCGCTGGAACTGAAGGCGCGCGAACTGGAGCAGGCGAGCCAGTACAAGTCGGACTTCCTGGCGAACATGAGCCACGAGCTGCGCACCCCGCTCAATTCCCTGCTGATCCTGTCCAAGCTGCTTGCCGACAACGCCGACGGCAATCTGTCGGACGAACAGATCAAGTTCGCGCGCACGATCGAATCCTCGGGCAACGATCTGCTGACCCTGATCAACGACATCCTGGACTTGTCGAAGATCGAGGCGGGCCACGTGGAAATCGCGGCCGCCCCGGTGGCGACCGAACGGCTAGCCGCCGATCTGCGCAAGATGTTCGAACCGGTCGCGCAGCAGCGCGGGCTAGAGTTCGAGATCGCGCTCGCGCCTGGCGCGCCGCGCTCGATCGAGACGGACCGGATGCGGCTGGAGCAGGTGCTCAAGAACCTCCTCTCCAATGCGCTGAAATTCACCGAGAAGGGCAAGGTCACGCTGTCCATCGCGCCCGCGTCCGGCGACACGATCGAACTGGCGGTCACCGACACCGGCATCGGCATTTCCGAGGCGCAGCGCGAAGCCATCTTCGAGGCTTTCCGCCAGGCCGACGGCACGATCAGCCGCAAGTTCGGCGGCACCGGGCTGGGCCTGTCGATCTCGCGCGAACTCGTGCGCCTGCTGGGCGGCACGATCCGTCTCGATAGCGAGGAAGGCAAGGGCAGCACGTTCACCGTGACCGTTCCGCTGACCTACGATCCGGCCAAGGTCGCCTCGCGCCAGATTTTGCCCGCCGCAAGCGACGACAAGAGGGTGCCGGCCGCGGCTCCGTCGGCACCGACCCGGCCGAGGGAAGTGCCGGCAGCAGCGCGCGCCATGCTCGACGACCGCGATGCGCTGGCGGAAGGCAAGCGCCTGCTGCTGGTGATCGAGGACGATTCGAGCTTTGCGGGCATCGTCTGCGACCTGTCGCGCGAGATCGGTTTCCAGTGCATCGTCGCGGGAACGGCTCAGGACGCGATCGACCTTGCCCGCGAATACCGGCCAAGCGCGATCGTGCTGGATATCGGCCTGCCCGACCAGTCGGGCCTCACCGTGCTCGACCGCCTCAAGCACCAGGAGGAGACGCGGCACATTCCCATCCACGTCATCTCCGGTTCGGGCCAGAGCCAGACCGCCCTTGCGCTCGGCGCGATCGGCTTCCTTGAAAAACCCGCCCCGCGCGAGCAGCTGGCCGAAGTGCTGGCGGGCCTGCAGGAAAAGCTGACCTCGCGCATGCGCCGCGTGCTGATCGTGGAAGACGACGCGGTGCAGCGCGAAGCGGTGGGCAAGCTGCTGGGATCGCAGGACGTCGAGACCGTGGGCGTCGGCACCGCCGCCGAATGCCTCGAGGAACTGCGCGACGGGCGATACGACTGCATGGTGCTCGACCTTTCGCTGCCCGATGCCTCTGGCTTCACCCTGCTGGAAACGCTGAGCGAGGAGGGCGATGCGTCTTATCCGCCGGTCATCGTCTATACCGGCCGCGACCTGTCGCCAGAGGAAGAGCAGCGCCTGCGCCGCTATTCCAGCTCGATCATCATCAAGGGCGCGAAATCGCCCGAACGCCTGCTCGACGAGGTATCGCTTTTCCTCCACCGCGTCGTTTCCGAACTGCCGCCCGAACAGCGCCAGATGATCGAGAAGGCGCGCCACCGCGACGCGGCGCTCGAGGGCAAGCGGATTCTCATCGTCGAGGATGACGTGCGCAACGTCTATTCGCTGACCAGCGTGCTCGAACCGCGCGGCGCGCTGACCCGGATCTCGCGCAACGGGCAGGAGGCGCTCGACGCACTCGCCGAAGCGGAAGGCGATCCGGACAAGGCGATCGATCTGGTGCTGATGGACGTGATGATGCCGGTGATGGACGGCCTTACCGCCGTCCGCGAGATCCGGGCCAACCCGCAATGGCGCAAGCTGCCGATCGTGATGCTGACGGCCAAGGCCATGCCCGACGACCAGCAGAAATGCCTCGACGCGGGGGCCAACGACTACATGGCCAAGCCGATCGACGTCGACCGCCTGCTGTCGCTGGTGCGCGTATGGATGCCGCGGTAATGGTCGAGAGCATCGAGGATATCGAGATCCAGCTGCTGCTGGACGCGGTCTATCGCCATTATCATTACGATTTCCGGCACTACGCGCGCGCTTCGATCAAGCGGCGCCTGCTTCAGGCGCGTGCGCAATGGGGCTTTGAAAGCATCTCGGAAATGCAGTCCGCGGTGCTGCATGACGAGACGATCCTGCCGCAATTGCTGAACTTTCTGACCGTGCAGGTCAGCGAGATGTTCCGCGATCCGTCCTATTTCCGGGCGCTGCGGGAAAAGGTGGTGCCGCATCTGCGCACCTATCCCTCGCTCAAGGTATGGGTCGCGGGCTGCAGCAATGGCGAGGAACTCTATTCGCTGTCGATACTCTTCGCAGAGGAGGGCCTGGCGGATCGCACGATATTTTACGCGACCGACATCAATCCCTCGGCGCTGAGGGCGGCGCAGGCGGGCGTCTATCCGCTCGACCGCATTCGCCTGTTTACCGAAAACCACCAGCTGTCGGGCGGCCATACCTCGCTGTCGGACCATTACACCGCCAATTACGACCTGGCGGTATTCGACAAGACCCTGCGCGAACGCACGGTCTTTTCCGATCACAGCCTGGTGACCGATGCCGCGTTCGGCGAAATGCATCTCGTCTCGTGCCGCAACGTGCTGATCTATTTCGACAACGAATTGCAGGACCGCGTGGTGAAGCTGTTCTCGGACTCGCTTGTGCGCGGCGGCTTCCTCGGCATCGGATCGAAGGAGAGCCTTCGCTTTTCCGCCCATGCCGATCTGTTTTCGGACTTCGTGCGCGAGGAAAAGATCTATAGGAGGAAATCGCGATGAGCCTGCGCGCGGTCGTCATCGGCGCTTCCGCCGGCGGGGTGCAGGCGCTTTCGCAGCTGCTGCCTGGCCTTTCAGCCGGCTTTCCGGTGCCCGTCATGGTCGTCGTCCACGTTCCCCCGCGAAAGGCCAATGCGCTGGTCGATCTCTTCGCGCAGAAATGCCGACTTCCGGTCAAGGAAGCGGAAGACAAGGAGCCGCTTGTGCCCGGCACGATCTATTTCGCTCCACCCGATTATCACCTTCTCGTCGAGACCGAGCGGACGCTGGCCCTGTCTTCGGACGAAACGGTCAACCATTCCCGCCCTGCCATCGACGTGCTGTTCGAAACCGCTGCCGATGCGTTCGGTCCGGGGCTGGTCGGCATCGTCCTGACCGGCGCGAACCACGACGGTGCGCGCGGCCTAAAGGCGGTCTGCGAAGCGGGCGGCACCGCCCTGGTCCAGGATCCGGCAACGGCAGAAGTCGCGACCATGCCCGAGGCGGCGCTGGCCGCATGTTCCGCAGCGCGGGCGATGAAGCTCGACGAAATCGAACGGTCCCTCGAAGCGATGGTCCGGTCATGACCGATCCCGTCAAATTCCTGCTGGTCGACGATCTCGATGAAAACCTGCTCGCGCTCGAGGCGCTGCTCACGCGCGAGGGGCTGGTGCTGCACAAGGCCCGCAGCGGCGAGGAAGCGCTCGAACTGATGCTGCGCAACGAATATGCGCTTGCGCTGCTGGACGTGCAGATGCCCGGCATGGACGGTTTCGAGCTGGCCGAATTCATGCGCGCCAATGATCGTTCGCGGCATATCCCGATCATCTTCGTCACCGCCGGGACGGGCGATGCCTCGCGCCGCTTCCGCGGGTACGAGGCGGGTGCGGTCGACTTCATCCAGAAGCCGATCGAGACCGACGTCCTGCGGTCCAAGTCGAACGTGTTCTTCGATCTTTACGAACAGCGCCGCCAGATCACCGCCCAGCGCGACGAGCTGGCAAGCCTGGGCGCCGCCCTTCGCGCCGCGGACCAGCAGAAGAACCGGTTCCTGGCGGTGCTTGCCCATGAATTGCGCAATCCGCTGGCGGTGCTCGCCTCGGGCCTGAACATCCTGGAGCGGGCGAAGGAAGGCGTCGATGCGGATCATATACGCATGACGATGCGCCAGAACATCGCCCACGTCAGCCGTCTGGTGGACGATCTGCTCGACATCAACCGGATCGAGCGCGGCAAGATTTCACTGAAGAAGGAAATGGTCCGGCTGGACCGGATCCTGCCTGCCGCGCTGGACCTTGCGCAGCCCGCGATCGAAGCGGCGAACCACAGGCTGCAGGTCGAAATGCCCGGCGAGGCGATCACGCTGGAAGCCGATCCTGCGCGCCTGATCCAGATCATCAGCAACATCGTCGGCAATGCGGCGCGCTATACCCCCCAGGGCGGCGAGATCGAGGTGAGGGTGGCCAGCAGCGACGGCTTTGCGGTCATCGAGATAGCGGACAACGGCATCGGCATCCCGCCCGAACAGCAGGCGCGCATATTCGACATGTTCGAACAGTCGGACACCGGCCTCGGCGTCATCGGGGACGGGCTCGGCATCGGGCTTGCGCTGGTGAAGCAGCTGGTCGAACTGCACGGCGGAGAAATCCATCTGCAGACCTCGCAGCCGGGCGAAGGCAGCACCTTCGAGGTGAAACTGCCGATCGCGAAATAGGGACCGGGATGGGTGGCGGCTTTATCGCCGCCACCGAACCGCAGCGCCCGGCGGCAATCATCAGCCCAGGTATGGCCGCAGCTTGCGAAGCGCCTTGCCCCCCATGTCGAGCGGGCGCGGGGCGAGCGAGAATTTCGCGCCCAGCCATCCCAGCGCTTCGGCATTCTTCCGCCGGCGCAGCACGTTCAGCACGTGCCCCAGGTCGGACAGATGGAAACCCGATACCAGCGCGCTCGACTCGTCGTTCAGCGCTTCGCGCGAGAGACGAACCGATTTGCGGATGGTCAGAAGCGCTTCCCGCGTCGGCATCTCGAAGAACTCGTCCGACAGCGCGCGAAAGGCGGCCGCGCAGACCTGCGCGGTCGGAAACGCCTGCATGTAGAGCGGTGCCCACTCGCGAACGAAGGCTTGCACCTCGTCCGCGATCTGCTGCCGGATCGCGGCCTCTTCGGGATTCATGCGCTGCAAAACAGGCCGTGCCTTGCCGTCCTCGCCGAATTCGAACCCCTTGCAGCTGCCCTCGGGCGCCATGCCGAACAGATGCTCTGCCACGGTCGCGTGCCGCCACAACGCCGGCGGCGTCGCCGCACGCCGATGCGCGATATTGAGTTCGATCATCGATTCCGCGCGGCCCGCCTGCCGGAAGTTGCGCCGGGTCTCGCTGAGGTACAGATAGAGCCCGAACATGCGCTGTTCGGGGACCAGCGATTGCAGCGCGGTCTGGACATTCAGATGCCAGCCGATGTCGACGATCGCCGACGATCCCGCGCCAATCAGCCCGACATTCTCGAAATACTGGCGGGCCGCGCGCCGCAATTCGGCGGCATCGTCAAGCACGGCGCGGCCTTCCTCGGCCCGTGCCAGCACCTGGACGAAGCGGCCGAAATCGGCCGCCGACATGGGCGCATCCTGGCCAAACTCATCGCATAGCGCGTGCATTTGCGGCGACAGCGCGGCCCGGTCGAGGCGCAGATAGCGCAGCAGCTTGTCCGTCGTCAGGTCGCCGGGCTGATCGAAAATCCACTGGAGATCGGTCTGCAGGTCGCGAATGGACGCGAAATACAGCGAATATCGCGAGCCGTAGACATAATGGCTCTCGACCCCGGTCAGGCCGGTCTTCTTCAGATAGTCGGCAGCCAGGAAAGGCAGAAAGCCGTCGCGCGCCATGAAGTAGAGCCGGTCGACCTTGCCTTCCTCGGCCCGCCGTACCGTCCAGAGCGCCCAGAGCAGCGAGGCCGGCCCCAGGAAATCGGAAACCAGGCGGTTGCCGGTCCCGCGATAATCGGCGCGGCCGCTGCGCACCGACCCCACCAGAATCGAACGCGACAGCTGCGATGTCGCAAGCGCTTCGTTCAGCCGCTTTTCGAAGCCGTTCAGCCTGTGCCCGCGATAATGCTTTGATCGCAGCCCCAGCGAACGCGGCTTGCGGTGATCGGAATGCCGGTGGTCGCCGGTCATGAAATAGTCGGAAGGGCTGCCGCCCAGATCCTCCATCACGTGATGATAGAGATCGCCGTCGTGCTTCGTCTTGTCATGCGAGGAGGAGACGAAGATCTCGTCGCCCGGCTGCATCACGCCGTTTTCTTCCAGCACGGACCGCAGGAAATCGGCGGGCAGATACATATCCGAGACGAAGACGATGCGGTGGCCCTGCTCGCGCCGCGATGCGATCACCGACAGGATCTCGGCATTGGGATAGAGCAGTTCGCGCTCGCACGCCAACTCGGCCTCTACCCCCAGGTCGCGGTTGTCGCCGACCATCCACGCAAGCTCGTCCCAGATCGCCGCCAGCGTGGTTTCGGCCCGGTCCTTGCGCGCGCGCCGTTCGGCCACGATGCGGGCCGATACGAACGCGTCCTCGCAGATGCCGTCCGTCTGTTCGGGCACGTCCCTGGAAAGCCGGTGATAGATCAGCCGGAAGACATCCGTGGGATCCACTACCTTGCGAAACAGAACCGTGTCGAGAAGATCGAAACAGGCAAATTTTTGCGGGCTGTCTTTGCTTCCGCGCTTTTCCCGTGAAGCAAGCGATGGGGATTTAGAAGGGTTTTCCTGCACGCTCTCTGTCATTCAAAAATTTGCGACACCGATAGTCCCGGCGACCATCAGCGACCGGCGCCGAACGATCAAGCGCATTTTGGAACTAAGCCCTTTGATCCGGCACGATACGGACGTGACCCGATCCCGACCAATCACACCCTAATACAAACATGAGTGTCTGGTTTCCCGTCCGCGGCCTAATCTCATTCGCGACATATAAGCCGAAAAAACGGCTGATGGTGGGAGAGAGCGGATGAAGAGGGCGTTGCACTTCTGTTTGGGCGCGTCGGCCATGGTGCTGGCGTCGACGCTGGCCCCGAAGCAGGCCCACGCGCAGGCGGTCACGAACGAGCCGGGCGAGACGAGCGTCCCCGCCGAAACCCCGGCAGCGGGCGTCACCGAGATCGTCGTCACGGCGCAGAAGGAATCGCAGAACCTTCAGGATGTGCCGATCTCGGTAACCGCGGTCACCGGGGAAATGATCGAGGATGCGCAGATCAACAATATCGCGGATCTGTCGAACTCGATCCCCAATGTTCAGATCAACACCTTCTCGAACTCGCCGGATTCGGCGGTCTTCACGATCCGCGGCGTCGGGGTGAACGATGCCGATCCCTATGTCGGCACCACCGTTTCGGTCGTGGTCGACGGCGTGGTCGTGGGGGTGAACACCGCGGCGCTCCTCTCGCTGTTCGATATCGAGCGGGTGGAAGTGCTGCGCGGGCCCCAGGGCACGCTGTTCGGCGCCAACACCACCGGCGGCGTCATCAATGTCATCACCAAGCAGCCGACGGGAGAGTTCGGCGGGGACGTCCAGTTCGTCTATGGCAACTATGGGCAGCTCGAGGTGAATGCCTCGCTCAATTTCCCGATCGCGGAGCAACTCGCGGGCAAGATCAGCGTCCTGCACAACGAGATGGACGGATATTTCCGCAACTACCTCGACGGCGAGCGCATCGGGGAGCGTAACATCACGACGTTCCGCGGCTATCTGCAATATGACGGCGCGGACTATGACGCGACCTTGATCGGCGAATATGTCCGGTCGCGCAACGGATCGCAGACCGGCGTGCTGATCGCCGGGCCGGGCGAATTGTTCTACACCCCGGGCGAGACCGAGGATCCGTTCGACTTCAGGCGGGGCCTGTCGGACGACCAGCCCGACCTGAACGACCGCGACACCTATTCGCTGACGCTGACGCAGAACCTCGACACCTCGCTCGGGACGCTGACGTCGATCACCAATTACCGCGAATATGACAATCTGCTGTTTTCGGACGACGATGCGACCACGCGCGTCCTTTTGCAGACGCGGCGCGACACCAACCATCACCAGTTCAGCCAGGAATTGCGCAACCTGGTCGACATAACGGACAGCACGCGGCTGATCGCGGGCGTCTTCTATTTCGAGCAGGAATATACCCTCGACCAGGACGGCAAGCTCGACGGCTTCCTGCCCGGCCTGGGACAGCCGCAGACGCAGGAGCAGGAGAACCGGTCCTATTCCGCCTTCGCGCAGCTCTATCAGGATCTCACGCCCGAGCTGACGCTGCAGGCCGGCATCCGCTATAGCCATGAACGCACGAGCGCGACGTCGACCACGGCAAATTCGATCAGCCCCGACGGCGGCCCGGCCGCGTTCGACGATCCGGTCATTCCCGGATCGCTGATCACCGCCACGGGCAAGGAAAGCTGGGACAATGTCGGGTACAAGGTCGGGCTGGACTATGCGCCCAGCACCGACCTGCTGCTTTACGGATATTATGCGCGCGGCTTCAAGTCGGGCGGGTTCACGGGGCGCATCGCCATCGCGCAGGATATCGGCCCGTTCGACCCCGAAACGCTCGACACGTTCGAGATCGGGGTGAAGGCGGACCTTCTCGACCGCCGGCTGCGCTTGAACCTGGCGACCTTCCTCAACAAGTACGACGACATGCAGGTGGTGCAGAACATCACCTATCCCTCGGGCGCCAATTCCGCCTCGATCGCCAATGCGGGCAAGGCGGAGACCAAGGGCTTCGAGCTCGAGGCGACGGCCGTACCGGTCGACGGGCTGACGCTGTCGGGTTCGCTCGCCTATCTCGACGCGAAATACGAGGAATACGACACGCTGGTGCTCGACGCCGCGACCGGCGGGCTGGTGCCGGTTTCCTATGCCGGCAACCGGTTGATGAACTCGCCCGAATGGAATGTCGCACTCGGCTTCAACTGGGAAGGGCGCGTCGGGCCGGGCGAGCTCAACGCCAATGCGCAATATACCTACACCAGCGACAAGTTCACCAGCTACACCAACCTGCCGGTGGAACAGGTCGACGCGATCGAGCTGGTCAACGCCAGCCTGCGCTGGAGCCCCGACAATTCGGGCCTTGAGTTCGGGGTGTGGGTGCGCAACCTGTTCGACGAGGAATATTTCAACCAGAAGCTCAACCTTGCGGGCATCGGCACGCTCGCCTCGATCGGGGCGCCGCGCACCTATGGGATCGATGCAAGGTTCAGCTTCTGAAGACCGCCGGGAAAGGGCCCCCGTCATGACCGACACGAAACGAGAGGGCGGGTGCCTGTGCGGAGCGGTGCGGTACGAGGTGTCGTGGCCGCCGATGATGCTGGTCACCTGCGCCTGCACCAATTGCCAGAAACAGTCGGGGGCCGCCGCCTCGGTCGTGGGGGCGGTGGCGCGCGATGCGCTGGTCCTCAGCGGCACGCTCAAGACGTATGAGGACCGCGCGGCCAGCGGCAATGCCGTCTATCGCCAGTTCTGCCCCGATTGCGGATCGCCCATACTGACCGACACAAAGGCCGCGCGCGAGGGGAACATGATCTTCTTCAAGGCGGGGACGCTGGACGATACGGCGGACCTGGCGCCCACGATGCATTGCTGGACGGCCAGCGGGCAGCGGTGGGTGCATTATCCGCAAGGCGACATCGTCATGCAGCGGCAGGAGGGGCTGGGCTGACCCGGGCCGGTTTCAGGCCACGTCCAGCACGATGTGACATTCCACGCCGCTGGGCGCGAAGTTCAGTTCGCTGGTGCCGTCCGCGGCAAGCGCCCTGGCGATCAGAACGGATCCGAAGCCCTCGGTCCTATCCGGGCTGACCGCCGGACCGCCGCATTCCTTCCAGGATACCTCCACCGCGCCGTCCGAACGCGCGATCCGAACCTCGACGCGGCCGCTTTCGACCGACAGGGCGCCATATCTGACCGCATTGGTGACCAGCTCGTGGAAGATCAGCGACAGGCCCTGGCTGGCGGATGCCGACAGCGCAGCCTCGTCCGATACCGCGATGTCGAAGCGGCCTTCGTATCCCCTGAAGGCCGACAGTTCGGCTTTCAGGATGGCGCTTGGCTTCATCGAGTCGGGCGAATGCGCGATCAGCAACTGGTGCGTGCGGGCAAGCGCGCCGACCCTGCCTTCGAGCGACCGGGCGAATTGGGATATGTCGGTGGCGCCGCGTGCCGACATCCTGACCAGCGACTTGATCATGGACAGCATGTTGCGGACCCGGTGGTTCAGCTCGCTGGTGATGAGGCGAAGCCTGGCCTGGCTTTCCTTGGAATCGGTGATGTCGATGACATGGCCGATCAGCTTGACGATCCGCGCCTCGGCATCCTTGAGCGGGCATCCGGCGGCCCTGATCCAGCGGATGTCGCCGCGAAAGGTGCGGATCTGGCATTCGAAGGACCATTCGCGGCTTTCCTCGACCGCGGTCTTCTGAAGATCGTCGACCCTGGCGCGGTCGGCGTCGACCACATGATCCAGGAACTGGCCATAGCTCCACGACGCGAGCGGCTGGTCATAGCCGAAGATCTCGTCGTGCGTGCCGTTCCTGACCGCCAAACCCGACTGCAGTTCCAGTTCCCAGATACCGATCTGGCCCGATTCCAGGACAAGGCGCAGATGATCGGCGCTTCGATTTTCGAACGGTTGCAGATCGGGCATCGCGGCTGTTCTAATCCAGGTTCGCAATGCTGTCACCTGTACAGCATCGCAGGGGGCGGGCGAACGCAGCTGCAGGCAGGGCAATCATCAAATCGTGGTTGCTACGGATCGCCATCGCCAATCGTCCGCAAGGCAAATCGGCGGCTCCGGCCCGATCCTGCGTAGAAAGGCCGAAGGCGGTCTGGGACCCCACTGGCCGGGTTTTGCGCGGTGTTGCTACGGCAGCCTGCGTGCTAAGGGGCTGGAACCGTTTGGCTCTGCCCCTGTTACGATTCGGATTTTTCGCGCCGCTGGCGGTGCGATTCTGCCTGCCCCGACCGTCGGCAGGTCGTTCGAACTGACGAGGTCGTCGTCCTGCGCGATCGAAAGAGGAATGGCAAAGGATGACGGAAACTTCATTGAGCGTGGAGCGGCTCGGCCAGATCGTGGACGAGGCCGCTTCGGAGGTCTATGTCTTCAGGGCCGAAGATTTCCGCTTCCTTCTCGTCAACAAGGGCGCCCGCGAAAACCTGGGAATAAGCGCGGAGCAGCTTTCGGACCTGCGTCCGTGGGACGTGAAGCCCGAATATCCGGAAGCCGAATTCAGGGCGCTGGTCCAGCCGCTGCTGGATGGCGAGACCGACAAGCTCTATTTCGAGACCGTGCACAGGCGTGCCGACGGTTCGACCTATGACGTCGACGTCCGGCTGCAGCTGATCACCAGCGGAGAGAAGCCGCTGTTCTATGCCGCGATCCACGACATATCGCACCAGAGGAAGATCATGCGCGATCTGGAGGCGGCAAGCTCGCGGCTGGACGCCATCCTCAACAACACGACCATGGCGGTCTTCATGATGGACGACCGGCAGCATTGTTCGTTCATGAACAAGGCGGCCGAGGAGATGACGGGCTACAGCTTCGCGGAAACGCTGGGGCACCCGCTTCACGATGTCATCCACCATCATCATCCCGACGGCAGGCCGTTCCCGATCGAGGAATGCGCGATCGACCGGGCCTTTCCGCAGCATAACCAGACGCGCGGGGAAGAGGTGTTCATCCACAAGGATGGCCATTTCTACAACGTCGCCTTCACCGCATCGCCGATGACCGACAGCCAGGGAAACACCATCGGCACGGTGATCGAGGCGCGGAACATCGACGAGGACCTGAAGGCCCGCAAGGCGCTGAATTCCTTCAACACCGAACTGCGCCGGCGCGTCGACAAAGCCATCGCCGAGCGCGAGGCGCTGGAAGAGAAGCTGGTGCAGTCGCAGAAGATGGAGGCCATCGGCCAGCTGACCGGTGGCATCGCGCACGACTTCAACAATTTGCTGCAGGTCATCAGCGGCAATCTGCAATTGATGAAGGCCGATCCCGACACCACGGAAAGGGCGGCCGGGCGCATCGATCATGCGATCTCTGGCGTGAAGCGGGGCGCGAACCTGGCGACCCAGCTACTTGCCTTCGGGCGCCAGCAGCCGCTGCGCCCCGAGCCTGTCAATGCGGGCAGGATCATCCGCGGCATGGACGACATGCTGCGCCGCACCTTGGGCGAAACGGTCGAGATCGAGACGGTCGTGGCGGCCGGGCTGTGGAACTGCATCGTCGATCCGCACCACCTCGAGAATGTGCTGCTCAACCTTGTCATCAATGCGCGCGACGCGATGGAGGGAGAGGGCAGGCTGACGGTCGAGGCGGGCAATGCCTCGCTCGACGACGAGTACATCCTGAACAATCCCGATGCCGAGCCGGGTCAATATGTGGTCATCGCCGTGACCGACGACGGCTGCGGCATTTCCGAGGAGAACCTGGCCAGGGTCTACGAACCTTTCTTCACCACCAAGGAATCGGGCAAGGGCACCGGCCTGGGGCTGTCGATGGTATTCGGCTTCGTCAAGCAGTCGGGCGGCCATATCGCGATCTATAGCGAGTTGGGGCAGGGCACGACCGTGCGGATCTACCTGCCGCGCACCCAGGCCACCGAGGCCACCGAACGGAGGCAGTCCGATCCCGTCGTGGTGACCGGCGACAACGAAGTCGTGCTGGTGGTCGAGGACGACGACGAGGTCCGCTCAACCGTCATGGCGCTGCTGGCCACGCTGGGCTATCGGGCGGTCGAGGCCAAGAACGCCGACGCTGCGCTGGCAATCGTCAATTGCGGCATCGCGATCGACCTGCTGTTCACCGACGTGGTGATGCCGGGCAAGCTGAAATCGACCGAACTGGCACGCATGGCGCAAAAGCGGCTGCCCGATCTGGCGGTGCTGTTCACCTCGGGCTATACGCAGAATGCCATCGTCCATGCAGGCCGGCTGGACGATGGAGTGGAACTGATCAGCAAGCCCTATACCGTCGAGCGGCTTAGCCAGAAGATCCGCTCCGTGCTGGAGAAATCCGGCACCGTCGCTCCGTCCAGGGCAGAGCCCGTGCCGCAGCAACCGGCACAAGCCGCAAGGACCGGCGGGGCCAGGCGCATCCTGGTGGTGGAGGACGAGATGTTCATCCGCATGTCGCTGGTCGAACTGCTGGATGGACTGGGGCACCAGACGCTGGAGGCCGGCTCGCTGCGCGAGGCGCAGCAGCAATTGGACAAGGCAGCGCCGGACATGGTCATCACCGACATGAGCCTGCCCGACGGCAAGGCCAGCGCCTTCGTGCTGGAACTGCTGGGGCGGGCGGACCGGCCCGAGATCGTCATCGCGACGGGGGGCGTCGTGCCCGACGAGATAGTTTCGCGCGGTATCTCGGTGCTGCGCAAGCCGTTCAGCGACCGCGAGGTTCGCGACATCGTCGGCTCGGCGGACTGAACCGGATCAGGGAGCGGGCCGCTTGTCCCGCTCCACCGACAGGCGGAACGGAAACCGGCGCACGATGCGGTACTGGTCGGGCGCCAGGCCAGCCCGCTCCATGATGGCGGCCCATTCGGCCCTGCGGAACGAGCGCGCGATCGAAAGCTGCCCATCCTCGCGCACGATGCGGTGCACGCCCAGCGCGCGCGCCAGCAGCGGATAGAACTGATACGCCAGCCGGTGCCGGTGCAGATCGCCGATCACCCAGCCGCGCCGCGCCGTGCCCTCCATGTGGCGGATGAAGGCCTGCAACTGGTCGTCGGTCATGTGATGGGCGACCTGGCTGCTGATGATGAAATCGAAGCCATCGGCCTGATCGGCATAATCGCCGGTGCGGAAGTCGATGCCCATGCCGCTCTCGGTCGCCGCGCGGGCGATGGGGGCGCTGCGCGGATTGAGATCGACCCCGACCAGCCTTGCCGCGATGCCGCGCCGCCGTGCCCAGCGGTCGATAGTGCGCAGCATGTCCCCCTGTCCGAACCCCACGTCCAGCAGTGAGAACGACGGGGACCGTGCCGCGGCCCGCTTCAGGAAAGGCAGCACAGAATGGGCGGTGAACGTCCAGCGATTGACCCGCGCCAGCCCGGCCATGACCTGCGCATAGGTCGCCGCATCCAGGTCGTCGGCGTCCATCTGCTCGCTTTGGCGGGATCGTTCGGCAAGGCTTGTCATATCGGCACCCTGATGTTGTCATCATCGTCGTGCACGATGGCAGCAACGGAACCAAGCGCCGTGCGGCAGGTTCCCATTCACGGAGTGGCGCAACTGTTCTATCGTGCCGGTCCGGCGGGAATCTCCGCCGCGGGGAGCTTTCAACACCATGGCCTGCACTTGACTTTGAATCCCAGATCGCGTCCCACGGCGCTCGCGCTTTCGGCAGCCCTGGCCCTGCTGGCCGGCGGCGGGGCGGCATGGGCGCAGTCCGGCGCGGCTTCCGGCGAACCCAGCGTGTTCGGCCGCTGGCTGACCCATGACAAATCGGGGATTATCGAGATTCGGCGCTGCGGCAACGCGGCCTGCGGCACGCTGGTCAAGGTGCTGGACCCGGCGGCCCCGCGGAACGACGCCAACAACCCCGATCCGGCGCTGCGCGGCCGCGACCTTGTCGGTATCAGGGTTCTGTCGGGCTTCACGCCGCAAGGGGGACGCTGGGAAGATGGCGAGGCCTATGACCCGCAAGCGGGCCGCACCGTGCGCGCCCGCATGACGCTGGCTTCACCCGATCGCCTCGACGTGACAGGATGCATCCTGGTCGTATGCAGGACCAAGCACTGGACACGCGTGGGGAAGGACTGATGGCCATGAGCGACGAGGAGATAATGGCGATGGTCGCGCAGGAAAGCGGCCTGCCCCGCGCAAGGCTGGACATGGACGCGCGACTGGGCACGCTCGACATATCCTCGATCGACATGGTCAGCCTGCTGTTCGAGGTCGAGGACCGCTATGGCGTCGAGATCGAGCCCGAGCAGGTCACGCCCGAGATGACGCTGGGCGAGCTGGTGAACCGCATCCGCGAAAAGGCGAAAGCTTGACCGGAGTCGGCGCTTGACCGGAGCCGTGGTTTGAACCGCGCGGTCCTGATCACCGGGATGGGCTGCGTCAGCGGCCTTGGCGTCGGGGTCGCGGAAAGCTGGCGGCGGCTCAAGGCGGGCGAGGGCGCGATCCAGCCATTATCGCGCGGCGGCATCGAAGGCTGCGCGGCGGCGATCGAGGACGTCGATGCGCTTGTTCCGCCCGCATCCGATGGCCTCAGGCGGTTGGGCCGGCTCGATCCGCTGTCGCTGTTCACGCTGATCGCGGCAGGCGAGGCGCTGGAGCAGGCGGGGCTGACCGGCAGCCCGTCGCTCGATAGCCGCACCGCCGTCGTCGTGGGATGCGGCAGCGGCGGCAACGCCACCGTCGACACCGCCTATCAGCGCCTGTTCGGGCAGGGACAGGCGAAGGTCCATCCGCAGACCATCCCCAGTTCCATGATCGCCGCTCCATCGGCGCATGTCGCGATGCTGCACGGCATCCACGGCCCCGCCTTCACCATTTCCAGCGCCTGCGCGTCGTCGGCCCATGCGCTGGGAGAGGCGATGTACATGATCCGCGCGGGCCGGGTGGACGTCACTATCGTCGGCGGGGCAGAGGCCTGCCTGAACCGGGGTTCCTGGACCGGCTGGCAATCGCTGGGCGTCCTGGCCCCGGACACCTGCCGCCCCTTCTCCCGGGGCAGGCAAGGCATGGTGCTGGGCGAAGGCGCCGCGATGCTGGTGCTTGAGAGCGAGGATCATGCACAGGCGCGCGGCGCGGCCGTGCTGGGCAGGCTGGCAGGCTACGGCGCCAGCAGCGATGCCGGGCAGATGACCGCTCCCGATGCCGCGGGCATGGCAGCAGCCTTGCGGGCCGCGCATCAGCACGCCGGCGTCGCGCTCGACGGTCCGCTGCTGGTGTCGGCGCATGGCACCGGCACCGCGCTCAACGACGCGACCGAGGCGGCTGCCCTGCGCGCGGTCTATGGCGACTGGCTGGACCGGCACTGCGTCATCGCGACCAAATCGGCGCATGGACACATGATCGGCGCAGGCGGGGCAATGGAATTCCTGCTTGGCATGAAGGCCCTGCATGACGGGTTCGCGCCGCCGACACTCGGTCATCTCGGCCCCGATCCCGATTGCGAGGTGCCGCTGGCGATCGAGGGGCAGGATTTCATCGGCGATGCGCTGGTATCCAGCAGTTTCGCATTTGGCGGGCTCAACGCCGTGCTGATCGGAACCCGCGCATGAACCCGGCTACCGCGCATATCAACCGCATCGGAACCGCGAATCCGCCGCACAAGGTGCACGCCGCCTTCGTCGAATTCGTGACCAATACGATCCACGACGCGCGCGAACGCCGCCTGTTCACGCGCATGGTGGAGCGTTCCGGCATCGGCCAGCGCTTCTCCTACCTCAAGCCCGTCACCCTGCCCGATGGCACGATCAGTGACAGCGACGGCTTCTACGGCACCGGAGAGTGGCCGACCACGGCGGCGCGCATGCTGCGCTATCGCCGCGATGCGCCCGAGCTGGCGATCGCCGCGATCCAGGCGCTGGATCCCGACATCGCGCGGGCGGGGATCACCCATCTGGTCGTCGCCTCGTGCACCGGTTTCGTGGCGCCCGGTCTCGACCAGCTGATCGTGCGGCGGCTGGGCCTCGATCCGGGAGTGGAGCGCACGCTGGTCGGGTTCATGGGCTGCTATGCCGCGGTCAACAGCCTGCGGCTGGCGCATCATGTCGTGCGTTCGACCCCCTCGGCGCGCGTGCTGGTCGTCACGGTGGAGCTATGCTCGCTGCATTTCCAGCGCAGCGACAATCTGCAGAAGCTGCTGTCGATGCTGCTGTTCGGCGATGGAGCGGCGGCGGCGCTGGTGACCGGCGAAACGCAGGGCATCGCGCTTGCCGATTTTCGCGCGGCGACGATCGGCGGCACCGCCGATGCGATCACCTGGGACATCGGCGACCAGGGCTTCGACATGCATCTGGGCGGCGAGGTTCCCGCCCGCATCGGCGAGACGCTGCAGCGCGAAAAGTCCGATAACGCCCCGGATGGCCTGCTGCGCGGCCAGGCGCCGCAGGATTTCGATCTGTTCGCGGTGCATGCGGGCGGGCGCAGCATCCTGGACGCGGTAGAGAACGGGCTCGGCCTCTCCAGCGATGCGCTCGATCATTCGCGGGCGGTGCTCAGCGAGTTCGGCAACATGTCCTCGGCCACGCTGATGTTCGTCCTGGCCCGGCTGCTGGCCAACAAGGGAGCCGCGCCGCAAAAGGGGCTGGCCATGGCGTTCGGGCCGGGGCTTGCGGCCGAAAGCTTCCGCTTCACGCTGCTGCCGGCCGGTGACTGATGCGCTGGTCCTTGGCGGCGGGCTGGCGGGAAGCGCTTCGGCCATCCTTCTGGCGGGGGCCGGCAAGTCGGTCACGCTGATCGAGCGGGAAAGCGGCCCGCATCACAAGATCTGCGGCGAGTTCCTTTCGATCCAGGGTCGCGATCACCTGGAGGCGCTTGGCATCGACCCGGTCGCGCTGGGGGGCACGCCGATCGACATGGTCGAACTGTGCTCGGGCGCACGGCTGGTACGCTCGCGGCTACCCTTCACCGCGCTCGGCCTCAGCCGCTACCGGCTGGACGAGGTGTTGCTGGAGAGCGCCGACCGGTCCGGCGTCGATGTGCGCCGCGGCATCCGGGTCACCAGCATGGACGGGCACCGCGTATCCACCAGCGCCGGCGGGCACGAGGCGGGCGCGATCCTGCTCGCCACCGGCAAGCATCGTATTCGCGGCGACCGCACCGAGGCGGATGGCGGGCCCGATCCTTTCGCCGGGTTCAAGATGCATTTCCGACTGCCTCCATCCGCCCATAGGGCCATTGCCGGAACGATCAGGCTGATCCTGTTTGACGGCGGCTATGCAGGGCTCCAGCCGGTCGAGGACGGGACGGCGAACCTGTGCCTCGTCATCCGCAAGGACAGGCTGGGCGAACTGGGAGGGAGCTGGGATGCGGTGATGGCGATGCTGCGGACGTTGCCGCATTGCGGCGACCTGCTGCGCGATGCAGAGCCGCTGATGGAACGCCCGGCGACCATCGCGAACCTTGCCTATGGCATCGCGCCGCGCCCCGCCATGGCCGAGGGGCTGTACCCGCTGGGCGACCGCGCCTGCATGACGGCATCGCTGACCGGCGACGGCATGGCGCTGGCGCTGCGCAGCGGCTTCGTCGCGGCATCCTGTGTCGCACAGGGCGAGACGGTTCGCGACTATCACCGGCGGCACGCACGCGAAGTGCATGGGCAGGTCAGGCGCGCCATGGCGCTGCAGCATATTCAGGAAACGCGACTGCTGCGCCAGGCCGGGATCGGTCTGCTGGCCGCGTTTCCCGGATTGCTGCACCATCTTGCACAGGCCACGCGGCTGCGGCGCTGGTCGTAGGCGTGCCTATCCCGCCGACACCCGCGCATCGTCCAGCCACTGCGACGCCAGAGAACGCACATCCACGCGTGCCTTCAGCCGCGCTGCCAGCAAGGCGGTGCCGCTGATCTTGCGCTGGACGAACAGCAGGTCGGACGGCGGGATGTGCCATGTCGCCCGGTCGGCGGCCATCTCCATGCTCTCGTCGCGCACCACGCTGACGAATTGCCGGTCGCCGAAGTCGAACGGGCCTTCGCGGGTCATCTCGCCGATGATGATTTCCAGGATCCGGTCGATCCGCTCACGGTGGCCGCTGACCGCGCCGCTGCCGATGAATCCCGCCTCCACCGCGGCGTGGCGCACGGCATCGCGGTCGCCCGCAAACCCTGCCTGCAACAATCGGCGATAGGCATCGCTGGTCAAGGGCTCGATGGCCCTTGCAGCGCCGAAATCCAACAGCACCAGCCGCCCGGTTTCGGGCTGGTAGCGATAGTTCGCGAAATTAGGATCGGTCTGCATCACCCCGAATTCGAACAATTCGCGCAGCACCAGCGAGATCAGCGTATGCATCACGGCATCGCGCGTATCCTGCGGCGCACCCACGAGGGATTCGATCGGCTTGCCGGGCAGGAAGCTCATCGCCAGCACACGGTCGGTGGTGAATTGCTCTTCCAGTTCGGGCACCGAAACTTCGGGCGTGCCCGCCAGCAGCTCGCCGAACAGCTTCATCTGCGCGCCCTCGCGCTCGTAATCCGCTTCCTCGGCCAGCTGGCGCTTGGCGTCGGCCAGCAGCGGGCCGATGTCCAGCTCGCGCGGCAGCAGGCCCGACATGCGCAGCAGGGTCGCGACATTGTCGACATCGGCATCGATGCTTTCGCGCACGCCCGGATATTGCACCTTGATCGCCAGTTCGCGCCCCTCCAGCGTGGTCGCGCGGTGGACCTGTCCGATAGAGGCGGCGGCGATCGGTATCGCGTCGAAGCGGCGCAGGCGGGTGCGCCAGTCCTTGCCCCATTGCTGTTCGAGCACGCGGTTCAGCTGCGCGGGCCGCATGTGATCGGCGTTGTCGCGCAGCTGCGCCATGATTTCGGCCAGTTCGGGCGGCAGCATGTCGCCCGCGTCCATCGAGATCATCTGCCCCAGCTTCATCGCCGCGCCGCGCAGGTGCGAAAGCCGTTCGGCCACCTTGCCCACGTTGCCGGGCGTCAGCAGCATGTCGCGCATGCGGGGCCGCTCGCCATCGGCCAGGCGGCGCGCGCCTTCGGCGACCATGCCCCCGGCGACGCCGCTTGCCAGCCGGCCGAAGTGGCCCAGCCGCGACAGCCGTCCGCGCGGCACCGTCCGTCCGCGGCGCGTGGTGCGATCATCGGTCATCGCATCACCACAAGCGGCTGCCGGGCACGCCCTTGAAGGGGCCTGCGAAGCGGCTGGTGATCCAGCCGCCATAGAACTCGCCCGGCTGCGGCGTCACCGTCTCGCCGTCCACGCTGCAGCGGTCGAACGGGCCGGCGTAAAAGGCGAAATGATCGCGCAGCATGGCAAAGGCGGGGGTTGGGCTTGGATAGCTCCAGCCGACGCGCGGCAGGACCATGTCGCCGATCACGACATCCCAATAGGTTGCCGCCCCCTTCCACTCGCAGAAAGACGAACCCGCGGCGCGGCGCAGCACATCGGGGGCGATATCGGCGGGCGGAATGTAATAGCTGGGTGGATGGCTGGTTTCGAGCGTGCGGACCGTGCTGTGGCTGTCAGCGATGGTCATGCCCGCATGCTCGATCACGACATGTGCATCGACCGCTTCGCAGATCGCGGGGCGCGGGAAATCCCAGACGCTTTCCTGTCCGGGTCCGGCGGGATCGGGTCTGGGCCTCAGCATGGCGCGCTCTTTTCAGCCAGTCGCTGCAATCGCGGGCGCACGACCAGGAACGCCCGATATGCCCGTTCCAGCAGCGCCAGCACAATCGGCACGCGCGCCGCGATGCCCAGCGGACGGAGCAGCGGGATCGCCCGCCACATCGCCGCAAAGGCGGCGGCACCCGACAGCAGGCGGCCATCCTCGCGCGCATGGAAGCGCTCCAACAGGTCCGCGCGGTCGACCGGGCAATCGCCTCCGGCTCCGCATGCGACATCGAGGAAACGGATCGCGCCGCGCCGGTCGAGGCGGCGCATCAGGGCAATCTCTCGGCGGCACAGGGGGCACGCGCCGTCGTACCAGACGATCAGGTCAGACATGCGAGTGATATGGGAAGCCGAAGGCCCCTCTCACAGGGCCGCGCGATAATCCTGCCCCAAAGGGCAACGACCGCCCTTCGGACAGCAGCGCCGCTGGGCGGGCCCAAGCGCACCGGTTCAGGAGGCGCGCCGGGCAGGCACGCCCGCCGTTCAGCCGACGAAGGCGCGCTCGATCACGAAATGGCCGGGCTTGGCATTGCTGCCCTCGACGAAGCCGCGCGCTTCCAGGTCGGCGGCATGGTCCTTGATCATTTCCATGCTGCCGCACAGCATCACGCGATCGTTTTCGGGATCGAAGGTCTTGGGCCCGCTGACGTTCTCGAACAGCTTGCCGTTCTCGATCAGCTGGCCGATGCGGCCCGTGGTGCGAAACGCCTCACGCGTGACGGTGGGGACGTAATGGAACTGCAGCAACGCCTCGTCCTGCACCAGCGGATCGCCGGCCAGCTGCGATTCCAGCAGGTCGCGATAGGCAAGATCGCTGACCTTGCGGACCGAATGGACCAGCACGATTTCCGAGAACATCGAATAGACGTCGGGATCGCGCGCCAGGCTCATGAACGGGGCAAGGCCCGTGCCGGTCGACAGCATGAAAAGGCGGCGGCCCGGAATCAGCGCATCGGTGACCAGCGTGCCGGTCGGCTTCTTGCCCAGATAGACCGGATCGCCGACCCTGATGTGCTGCAGCCGCGACGTCAGCGGCCCGTCCTGGATCTTCACCGACAGGAACTCAAGCTCGTCCGCATAGCTGGGGCTGGCGATCGAATAGGCGCGCAGCAGCGGCTTGCCGTCGTTGGGCAGGCCGACCATCACGAATTCGCCAGACCGGAACCGAAAGCTGGCGGGGCGCGAGATCGAGAAGCTGAACAGTCCGTCGTTCAGGTGATGCACGCGCTTGACCGTTTCCACTTCAAGAGCGGCGGAGGGCGTGAAGTCTTCGCGGACGAGGGGCTGCTGGGTCAAGGCTTGGTCCATATTCTTGGTCAGGTTCGACATTCGTGCGGCGCAATTGGTGCCAAAGGCGTCCGATTGCAACCGCCGAGCTGGGGCGGTGGCCCTCATAAACCTAAAGGTTGGTAATGCAAGTCACTCGCATTAATGCTCTACAGTGTCGCTTGTGCCGATTTCGCGTGTGAAAGCCAATGCAGGATATCTTTGACCCCCGCAAAATCAGCTTAGGGGCCGCCCGCTAGCGCTCGACCTGCGGGATCGAACCCTTGCGGCGGCGGAACAGTCTGCCGCGTTCGCTATAGAGGATCAGCAGCAGCCCGCCGAGCGAGAGGCCGAACAGCGCCATGCCAAGCGGGCGCGCCGTGCCGTCATAGGCGCTGCCCACGATCGCACCCAGCACTGCGCCGCCGCCCACGCGCATCGCAGTCTGCAGCGAACTGGCGGAGCCTGCGAAATGCTGGAACGGCTGGAGCGCGATCGAGCTGAAATTCGCGCCCAGGAAACCGATCAGCGCCAGGTTCACGGTCATGATCGGCGCGAACAGCCAGAAGGCATCGGGATGATAGGTGGCCGCCGCCCATTGCAGGCCCCCGGTCACCACGAAGACCAGCAGCGCCGTGTGGCTGACCCGCCGGGCGCCATGCGTCTCGACGATGCGCGAATTGATGAAATTGCTGCCCGCCATGAACAATGCCATGCCGCCGAACACATAGGCGAATTTCTCGCCCAGTCCGAAATGCACCGCGACCAGCTGTTCCGAGCAATTGATGTACCCGTACAGCCCGCCGAACACCAGCGTCGCGCCCAGCACGTAACCCACCGCGTCGCGGTTGGTGACGATAACCCGGAAATTATGCGCCACCCTCTTCACATCGAGCGGCTGGCGGTTTTCCGGCGCCATGGTCTCTGCCAGCCGCAGATAGACCCAGCAGAACATGATGATGCCCATGGTGAACATCACGCCGAAGATCGACCGCCAGTCGGCCACCAGCAGGATCGTCTGCCCGATCGTCGGGGCCAGCACCGGCACCACCATGAACACCGTCGCGATCATCGAGACGATGCGCGCCATCGCGTCGCCTTCGTATTTGTCGCGCACGATGGCATTGGCGATCACCGCGCCCGCCGATGCGACCATGCCGTTGGCGAAACGGAACGCGATCATCGCGGGAAAGCTGGTGATGATCATGCACAGGAAATCGAACAGGCAATAGACCGCGATCCCGCACAGCAGCACCCGCCGCCGCCCGAACCGGTCCGCCAGGAAGCCGAAGATCAGCGACCCGACGCCCATGCCGATCAGATAGCTGCCCACGACCAGTTGCCTGTCGTTGGGATTTTCCGCGCCCAGATCGCGCGCGATATCGCCCAGCGCCGGCAGCATGGTATCGATCCCCAGCGCCTGAAGCGACATGAGGAATGCGAGCATGGCTGTGAATTCCGCCCTCCCGAGGGATTGGGGCGGCGCGGGGAATTTGAACATGACGGTTGTCCTTGCGCCCGAAACCGGCGCGGCTCAATCCCTAAACTTGCTGCACCTGCACATGATCCCGCTTGCGGGCGCGCATGCAAGAATGTCTGCCCAGCGCGTTTCGGCTGCGCTATTGGGGCGTGGTGACCGACGCTGCGAACACGGAAGACGACGCCCGGGCGGCGGGGCTGCGCAAGATCATCCATGTCGACATGGATGCCTTCTTCGCCAGCGTCGAACAGCGCGACAACCCCGAACTGCGCGGCAAGCCGGTGGCCGTCGGCGGATCGTCGGGGCGCGGGGTGGTCGCCGCCGCCAGCTATGAAGCGCGCCGCTTCGGCGTACGCTCGGCCATGCCGTCGATCACCGCCAAAAGGCTGTGCCCCGATCTGGTGTTCTGCAAGTCGCGCTTCGACGTCTACCGCGAGGTGAGCGGCCAGATCCGCGCGATCTTTCGCGATTATACCGACCTCGTCGAACCGCTCTCGCTGGACGAGGCCTATCTCGACGTGACCGAGGACCGGCACAATCTCGGCTCGGCCACCCGCATCGCGCAGGCCATCCGCCGCCGCATCCGCGAGGATACGCGGCTGACCGCCAGCGCGGGCGTCAGCTACAACAAGTTCCTGGCCAAGCTGGCGTCGGACCAGAACAAGCCCGACGGGCTCTGCGTGATCCGGCCGGGCGAGGGGGCGGCATTCGTCGCGGGCCTGCCGGTGTCGCGCTTTCACGGCGTCGGGCCCAAGGGCGCGGAAAAGATGAAGCGGCTGGGGATCGAGACCGGCGCCGACCTTGCCGAGCGCGACCTGCCGTTCCTGCGCGCGCATTTCGGCAGCTTTGCCGATTATCTCTACCGCGCAGCCCGCGGCGTGGACCTGCGCGAGGTGCGGTCGCACCGCATCCGCAAGTCCCTGGGCGGCGAGCGCACATTCCACCAGGATCTGTCCGCCCCTGCCGAACTGCGCGAGGCGATGGACAATATCGTCGACATCGTCTGGGACCGGATCGAAAAGGGCGAGGTGCGCGGGCGCACGGTCACGCTGAAGCTGAAATACAATGATTTCCAGATCGCCAGCCGTGCGCGGTCGATCCCGCAATTCGTCGGCGGCAAGGCTGAATTCGCCGCGATCGGCCAAGGCCTACTGGCCGACATGATGCCGCTGCCGCGCCCGATCCGGCTGATGGGGCTGACGCTGTCGAAGCTGGAGGGCGTACAGCCCAGGAAGCGCGGGGACGAAACCCGCCAGCTCGACCTGCTCTAGCCGCGATGCGTCAGCGCCGCCTCGACATAGCGCCGCGCCCATTCCGACATGGCAGCGGGCAGCGCATCGGGCGCGAAGAAGCGCGCCTCGGCGATCTCGCGGTTGTCGATGCGAAAGGCGCCTTCGACCCGGGCCAGGAACACGATGACGTCATTGCTCGCGCCGTGCATTTCCACCGGCTCGCGCAGGACCCGGGCAAGCTCGTGCGCCTTCAGCCCGACTTCCTCTTCCAGCTCGCGCGCGGCGGCCTGTTCGTGCGATTCGCCCTTGTCGACCCCGCCCGTCACCAGCTGCCATTCGCCCCTGGCGCGGTAGCTGTGCCGCACCATCAACACATGGCCGTCGGCGTTCAGCGGCACCAGCGCGCAGCCGCGCAGTTGCGGCTTGCGCCAGCGCCACCAGATCCGCCGCGCCCGCTCGCCCAGCTTGAGCGCGAGCCGATGGACGGCAGGGGGCATCAGCCCGGCAAGGGGAATGTCGGGCAATGGCTTACGAGAAGCAGGCGACCCGCATGCGCGCCGCCTGCAGCAGCCGCGCGACCGGCAGATCGTTGTCGCCCCGCGCCGCTTCCTCGAACAGCGCCAGCTTGTCCTCGCCGCGCACCACGAACATCAGCGCCTCTGCGGTCAGCAGCTTGGACAGGGTCAGCGTCACCCGGTCGAACGGTGCTTCTGGCGGCAGCGGATCGGGGGTGAGCCGTCGGATCTGCCGCGGGTCGTCGACCTGCGGATCGGTGTTGGGAAACAGCGATGCGACGTGACCGTCCAGCCCCATGCCCAGCCAGGCCAGCGCGAAATGCGGGGCCTGCTTGTCCTCGGTCAGTTCGACCACGCTCGCGCCCGTATCCGCCAGCGCGGCGGCAAGGCGGCCGTAATTGCTCGCCTCGTGATCGGCGGGGACGCAGCGGTCGTCGCCCGGCCAGAATTCCAGCCGCTGCCAGTCGAGATCGTGCTTCGCCAGCTCTTCAAAAATGGGGAAGGGGGTCGATCCGCCCGGCACCGTCACCGCCACCTTACCCTCGCGCTGGGCCAGCGCATCCTTCAGCTGCTGCGCCAGCCAGTCGGCGATGTCGGCATCGCTCCAGCCCTTTTGATATTCGATCTCGGTCAGCACGGGCGTCAGGCTCCTTTATGTTGGGCGGTCATCGCTTGCGCGGTCACCGGGTTCAGGTGGCGATGCCGCATGGCAATCGCAAGGACCTCCGGGACCAGCCCGCCGCTTCGCGCATTACCATAGCATGCTGCTGCCGATCACTGCCGCCATGACTGCCGTCTTCGTCGCGATCCACCTGTATATCGGGCGGCTGCGATGGCTCGACGTGCTGCCGCGCCACCGCTGGCTGTCGTTTTCGGGCGGAGTCGCGGTCGGCTATGTCTTCCTGCACCTGCTGCCCGATCTGGCCCTGCACCAGCGGGCATTCTCGAACGAGCTTGGCCTGTCGGATACGCTGGCAGAAAGCATGGTCTATTCTCTCGCGCTGCTCGGCCTGGTCGCGTTCTATGCGCTCGAGCGCAAGGTGCGGCTGTCGCGGGCGAAATCGCGCGCCAAGGGCAAGGGGGATCAGTACGAGGATCATCTCGAATGGGTGCACGCCAGCAGCTATGCGGCGCTGAACCTGCTGATCGGCTATCTGCTGCTGCACCGCGAGGAGGGCGGCTGGGCGTCGCTTACGCTGTATTTCGGGGCGATGGCGCTGCATTTCATGACCGTGGACCACGGCATGAGGGAGGATCACCGCGAAGCGTATGAGCGGCGCGGACGCTGGGTGATCAGCGCGGCGGTCGCGGCAGGCTGGCTGCTGGGCGCGCTTGTCACCGTACCGCAGGTCGGGATCGGGTTCCTGTTCGCCTTCCTGGCGGGCGGGATCGTGCTCAACACGCTGAAGGAAGAATTGCCGCAGGAGCGCGAGAGCAGGCTCTGGCCGTTCCTGACGGGCACGGGGCTCTATGCCGCGCTGATGCTGGCCGGGGAATTCATCGCCTGAACGGCCCGGTCGGTATCAGCCCCTATTGAACGGCCGCACGCGGCACCGGCACGCTCGACCCCATGCGGCTGACGATCACGATTGCTGCCCAGGCCGCGATGAAGCCGGGAATGATCTCGTACACGCCGGGGCCGCCCATGAAGCTGTCGCCAAGGCCCGCCGCGATCCACGCGACTACCACGACCGCACCGGTCACCAGTCCCGCGACCGCGCCCGATCCGGTCATCCGGTCCCACGTCAGCGCCAGGATGATCAGCGGCCCGAACGCCGCGCCGAACCCGGCCCACGCGTTTGAGACGAGGCCCAGCACCTCGCTGGTCGGATCCGCGGCAATGGCGATGGCGGCCAGCGCCACCAGCAGCACGCACAGGCGCGACACGTTCACCGTCTCGCGCTCGGACGCATGCTTGCGCAGGAACAGGCGGTAGAAATCCTCGGTCAGCGAAGAGGAAGCGACCAGCAGCTGCGAGCTGATCGTCGACATGATCGCGGCCAGCAGCGCGGCCAGCAGGAAGCCGGTGATCAGCGGGTGGAACAGCGTGTCGGCCAGCAGGATGAAGATCGTTTCCGGATCGTCCAGCACCAGATTGTTGATCTCGACATGCGCGCGGCCAAGGATGCCCACGCCCAGCGCGCCGATCAGCGAGACGAACATCCAGCTCATCCCGATATTGCGCGCGGTCTGCACCCCGCCTTCCTTCACCGCCATGAACCGCACGATGATATGCGGCTGGCCGAAATAGCCCAGGCCCCAGGTCACGGCGGACAGGAAGCCGATCACGGTCAGACCGTTGAACAGCGACAGGAACGCCGGATCGACGGCCTGCACCGCCTCGGTCACGGTGGCGCTGCCGCCGTCGCTGGTCAGCACGACGACGGGCATCAGGACAAGCGCGACGACCATGATGCAGCCCTGCACGAAATCGGTCAGCGACACGGCCAGGAAGCCCCCCACCATCGTATAGGCCAGCACCACGCCAGCGGTCAGCCAGATCCCGGTCATGTAGTCGGACATGCCCGTATCGCCGAACAGCCCGGCAAAGCTCGTCACGAACAGCTTGCCGCCGCCCACCAGCCCGGCGGCGGTATAGACGGTGAAGAACAGCACGATGATGATGGCGGATATCACGCGCAGCGCGATGGCGCGGTCGGGAAAGCGATTGGCCAGGAATTCCGGGATCGTCAGCGCATTGCCATAGGACACTGTCTGCTCGCGCAGGCGCGGCGCGACGATGATCCAGTTGGCCAGCGCGCCCACGAACAGGCCGATGCCGATCCACGCCTCGACCAGGCCGGCGGCATAAAGCGCGCCGGGCAGTCCCAGCAGCAGCCAGCCCGACATGTCGGACGCGCCCGCGGACAGCGCCGCGACGGCAGGATGCAGGTTGCGTCCGCCCAGCAGATAGCCTTCCGAACTGTCGGTCGACTTCTTCCACGCGAACAGGCCGATGCCCAGCATCAGCACGAAATAGAGGGTGAGTGAGATCAGTGTTCCTGTAGCCATGGGGCCGCGACATATCGCCGCGAACCCCGTTTGGCCACCGTCCGGCCCCAATTAGACCGATTTCATCGCGGCAAGGCGCCTTTCGCCAGGATCCTTGCGCGTTTTCACAGGCTCAGGCGTCGATCTTGCGCTTGGCCTTCTTGCGCTCGTTCGGATCCAGCAGCGCCTTGCGGATGCGGATCGACTGCGGCGTCACCTCGACCATCTCGTCATCGTCGATATAGGCGATGGCCTGTTCCAGCGTCATCCGCTTAGGCGGGGTGAGGCGGATGGCATCGTCCTTGCCGGTCGAGCGGAAGTTGGTCAGCTGCTTGGACTTCAGCGGGTTCACTTCCAGATCGTCGGGCTTGGCGTTCTCGCCGATGATCATGCCTTCATACAGCTTTTCCTGCGGGGCCACGAACAGGATGCCGCGATCCTCGAGGCTGTTGAGCGCATAGCCCACGGCCTCGCCAGTGCCGTTCGAGATCAGCACGCCGTTCTGGCGCCCCTCGATCGGTCCCTTGTAGGCGTCGTATTTCTCGAACAGCCGGTTCATGATGCCCGTGCCGCGCGTGTCGGACAGGAATTCGCCGTGATAGCCGATCAGGCCGCGCGACGGCGCCGAAAAGGCGAGGCGGGTCTTGCCCACGCCCGACGGACGCATCTCGGTCAGGTCGGCCTTGCGGCGCTGCATCTTTTCCACGACCGTGCCCGAATATTCGTCGTCAACGTCGATGACGACGGTCTCGTAAGGCTCGGTGCGCTTGCCGCCTTCCTCGCCGAAGATCACGCGCGGACGCGAGATGCCCAGCTCGAACCCTTCGCGGCGCATCGTCTCGATCACCACGCCCAGCTGCAGTTCGCCGCGGCCCGCCACTTCGAAACTGTCCTTGTCGGCGCTTTCGGTGACGCGGATGGCGACGTTCGTCTCCTGCTCGCGCATCAGGCGGTCGCGGATCATGCGGCTGGTGACCTTGTCGCCCTCGCGGCCCGCAAAGGGGCTGTCGTTGACGGCAAAGCGCATCGCCAGCGTCGGCGGGTCGATCGGCTGCGCGGCGATCGGCTCGGTGACCGAGGGATCGGCGATGGTGTTCGACACGGTCGCCTTTTCCAGGCCCGCCAGCGCGATGATGTCGCCTGCGCGCGCCTCGTCGACGGGAACGCGGTCTAGCCCGCGGAACGACATCAGCTTGGATGCGCGGCCGGTTTCGATCACCTTGCCGTCGGCATCGATCGCGCGGATCGGGTCGTTGGTGCGGATCACGCCCGACTGGACACGGCCGGTCAGCACGCGGCCCATGAAATTGTCGCGGTCGAGCAGCGTCGCAAGGAAGCTGAACGGTGCATCCTCGTCCAGTCCCGGCGAGGGGACGTGGTCGCGGATCAGTTCGAACATCGGGGTCAGGTCGCCCTCGCGCGCGGTCAGGTCCTCGCTGGCATAGCCGTTGCGGCCCGAGGCATAGAGCGTGGGGAAGTCCAGCTGCTCGTCATTGGCGTCGAGGCTGACGAACAGATCGAAGATCTCGTCCAGCACCTCGTCCGCGCGGCCGTCGGGACGGTCGATCTTGTTGACGACGACGATGGGCTTGAGCCCCAGCGCCAGCGCCTTGCCGGTCACGAACTTGGTCTGCGGCATCGCGCCCTCGGCGCTGTCGACCAGCAGGATCACGCCGTCGACCATGCTCAGGATGCGCTCCACCTCGGCGCCGAAGTCGGCGTGGCCGGGCGTGTCGACGATATTGATGCGCAGGCCTTCCCACACGATCGAGGTCGGCTTGGCGAGAATGGTGATCCCGCGTTCCTTTTCGAGATCGTTCGAATCCATCGCGCGTTCCTCGACGCGCTGGTTGTCGCGGAACGTGCCGGACTGGCGGAAAAGCTGATCGACGAGCGTGGTCTTGCCATGGTCGACGTGCGCGATAATCGCGATATTGCGAAGGTCGGCGGACATTGGTCCCTCTTCAATAAATCATCTGTCTGCTGGTCGAGGGAGAGCCGGCTGCCCTGCAATGTGCCGCGCGCCGAACCCCCGGCAGTCTTCCCGCCAGGAACAGGCCGCGCCCCTTTCACGAGCGCGCCCCTATATCAGAGTGTGCAATGCAGCAAGTCTTTTACCTGTTGCGCGGGGGGCACAGCCTGTGACTTTGGACAGGATCGTACGTCCGACGAGATTGCTTCCTTAAGCTTTGAATTATAGGGCATCAACTGCTGGCAGTCGATTTTTTCGGAGAGCCAGGGTGAAAACGCCCGGGGATCGCTTGCCTTCGTTGGAGTGGAGAAAGCTTTCATGGTTTCAAGGGGTCGCGGCTTTTCGGCCGTGCGCGTGCTCATCCTGTCGGGCGGCAGCCTGGCGGCCATCGCCTCGTGTCCGGCGCTTGCCCAGGACACCGCGGCCCAGGAGGGCGACTACGCCGAACCGGCCTTTGCGGAGCCCGCCTTTGCCGAACCTGCCTATGAAGAGGATGCGGCGCTGCCTGCCGCCCGCGGCAACGACATCATCGTCACCGCGACCAAGCGCGCGCAGACCCTGCAGGACGTGCCCGTCGCGGTCAGCGTCACGACCGAGGAGCAGATCGAGCGCGCCGAGATTCGCGACCTCAAGGAGCTGACGACCGAGGTGCCGACCCTGCGCGTCATCCAGCTTCAGTCCAGCGCCAACACCAATTTCATCATCCGCGGCTTCGGCAATGGCGCGAACAACGCGGGGATAGAACCCTCGGTCGGCGTGTTCGTCGACAATGTCTATCGCTCGCGCAGCGCCGCGCGGATCAACGATCTGCCGGATCTCGAGCGGATAGAGGTCCTGTCGGGCCCGCAATCGACGCTGTTCGGCAAGAACGCCAGCGCCGGCGTCATCTCGGTCACCACGCGCGAACCGCAGTTCGATTTCGGCGGGCAGGCCGAGGTGAGCTATGGCAATTACGACGCGATGGTCGCCAAAGGCGTCGTCACCGGCCCGATCACCGACAGCATCGCGGCATCGCTGGGCGGCGGCATCAACATCCGCGAGGGCTATATCCGCGACGAGGCGCTGGACCGCGACACCAACGAGCGCAACCGCTGGTTCACGCGCGGCCAGTTGCTGTTCGAACCCAACGATCTGTTCAAGGTGCGCCTGATCGGCGACTATGAAAAGACCGACGAGGATTGCTGCGCCACCGTGCTGCTGCAGAACGGCTTTACCGGCGCGGCGGTGAACGCGGTCGGCGGGCGCTTCTCGGACCCGGCCGATCCCTTTGCCGATGTCGTCTATTCGAACTTCCCCTCGACCAACGATATCGAGAACTGGGGTTTCTCGGGCCAGGTCGACTTCGGCTATGGTCCGTTCGGCATCACGTCGATCACCGCCTATCGCGGGGTGGACGCGCTGACCAACCAGGATTCGGATTTCACCAGCGCCGACCTGATTTCCGAAAACTCGCAGGACCTGGGCATCCGCACCTTCACCCAGGAATTCCGCGCGACCGCCGAATTCGGGCCGGCCAGCGTGTTGCTGGGCGCGTTCTATTTCAACGAGAAGATCGACCAGACCAATGATCTGCTGCTGGGCAGCGACTTCCGGCCCTATGCCGACCTGCTGATCGGCGCGCAGACCGGCGGCGCCTTCACCGCCGCCAGCGTCGAGCAGACTGTCGGCGCGCTGCTGGGCGACCCGACGCAGTTCGTCGGACGCTTCTTCGGCGACGGGCAGGGCCTGGACGAAGCCTATACGCTGGACAACGAGGCGATCAGCCTGTTCGGCCAGGTCGACTTCGAGGTGACCGACCGGCTGACCCTGACCGCCGGGCTGAACTATACGAAGGACGACAAGTCCTTCACCACCGACACCGCCACCAGCGATGTATTCTCGACAGTCGACCTGGTCGAGGTTGGCGGCATCGGCATCTACCAGCAGGCGCTGTCGACCACCGTCGGCAGCGCGCTGATGCTGGGCCGCCCCGCCACGGCGGCCGAGATCGGGGCCTTTGCGGGCGCGAACCCCGCGGCGTTTGGACAGATCGCCGCCGGGTCGCAGGCCTTTGCCGACGCGAACGCCACCAATCCCGACGTCAACCCGCTGCTGGGGCTGCAGGCACTGCAGTTCCTGCCGCCGTTCCAGAACGTGCCCAACGCGGTCGAAAGCGGCAAGATCAAGGACGACGACCTCGCCTTCACCCTGCGCGCGGCCTATGATCTGTCGGACAGCGTGAACCTGTATGTGTCCTATGCGACCGGCTACAAGCCGCCGTCGGTGAACCTGTCGCGCGACAGCCGCCCGACGCCCGCGGACCGGCAGGCGCTGGTCGCCGCGGGTGCCGCCGTCCCGAACCTGACCGCGGGCAGCCGCTTTGCCGATGCCGAGGAGTCCGAGGTCTACGAAGTGGGCGTCAAGGGCAACTGGGGTCTGGCGCAGGTCAATTTCGCCGCGTTCCGCCAGTCGATCACCGGCTTCCAGTCGAACATCTTCACCGGCACCGGCTTCTTCCTTGCCAATGCGGGCGAGCAGCAGGTGACGGGCTTCGAATTCGACGGCACGATGTACCCGGTCGATCCGCTGATGCTGCGCCTGGCGGTCACCTATCTGGATGCCGAATACACTGATTTCCAGCAGTCGGGCGTGGGCGACCTGAGCGGTCAGAAGGTGGCGGGCGTGCCGCCGATCGCACTGACTGCGTCGGGTCAGTACACGCATGAATTCGGCAATGGCTCGCAACTGATCGCGCGCGGCGCGTATCACTACGAATCGCCGATCGAGGTGATCGAGGGGCTGCCCGGCTTCATCGATCTTGGGCAGGAAGCCGCCATCGGCGCGGTGCGTCCGTTCCCCCGGCAGGTCGACGATGTCTCGGCGTCGCTCACCTGGGTCAGCGACATGGGGCTGGAAGTGTCGGCGTGGGGCCGCAACCTGCTGAACGACCGCTATCTGCTGTCGATCTTCGATACGCCTATCCAGCCGTTAAGCTTTTCCGGCTATCCCAACCAGCCGCGCACCTATGGCGTGACCGCGCGCTACAAGTTCTGATCCCGCCCGCGGGGTCGCATCCGGATCTGACCGCAAGTGTCAGGGGAGAGGGAAGGGGTCGCATCCGGCGGATGCGGCCCCTTTTCCGTCGCGCGCCAGCCTTCCTGACAAAGCGTTTTGCAATCGATCCCCGAATACGGGATAAAGCGGCCGGACGTAATTTCGACAGGGGGAAATTGCCATGCAATACATGCTGATGCCGCTGGCGCGCTATTTCGACTTTTCAGGAAGGTCGCGGCGCAAGGAATACTGGATGTTCGCGCTGCTCAACCTGATCATCATCACGATCTTCGTGACCGCACTGCTCACCCTTGGCATTTCCCTCGACCCCTATGACGCGACCGGCGGTCCGGTGATGTGGCTGGTGATGGCGGTGCTTGGCATCTATTCACTGCTCATCCTGATCCCGTCCATCGCGGTGCAGGTCCGGCGGTTCCACGACCAGGACAAGTCGGGCTGGTTCGTCCTGATCAATTTCGTCCCCTATATCGGCGGGCTGATCGTGCTGGTTTTCATGCTGCTGGAAGGCACGCGCGGGCCGAACAAATACGGTCCCGATTCGAAAGAAAGCTTCACGCGCGGCGTCTAGATCACAGCGATCGCAGCGCGCTTGCCGGGCGGGCGCGCAGCACGGGGATGGAGGCGGCGGTGGCGGCGACGATGACCAGCGCCGCGCCGCCCGCCAGCACGCCCAGCACCAGCGCCCAGTCGGGCCGGAAGGGCAGGTCGAACAGGCCGGTCATCACGCCCCAGCCGACCAGGCTGCCCAGCGCCAGCGCCACCAGCGCCAGCAATCCTGCCAACAGCGCATAGCGCACCGCCAGCGCGCCCAGCACCTGTGCGCGGCTGGCACCCAGCACGCGCAGTACCACGGTCTCGTAAGTCTCTCGCGCGCGGGCCGCGGCGATCGCGCCCAGCAGCACGGCCAGCCCCGCCAGCACCGTGACCGATGCGGCGGCCAGGATCGCGGCCGCCATGCTGCCCAGTATGTCGCGCGCCTGGGTCAGCACCGCGCCGACTTCGATCACCGCGCTGCCGGGGAATTCGCGCACCATCGCGCTCAGCAGCGCGCGCCGGTCCGCGCCTTCCGCCAGCGAAACGGTCGCGGCGTAATTATGCGGCGCGTCGGCGATGGCGCCGGGGCTGAAAACCAGCACATGGTTGAACCCCAGGTCGTCCCATTCGATGGTCCGGATCGAGGCGACCACCGCCTCGCGCTCTGCCCCCAGGACGCTATATCGCAGGCGGTCGCCGATGTTCAGCCCGATGGGCCGCGCCAGCTCCTCGTCGACCGACACCAGCGCCTCGCTCGCACCCTGCCGCTCGCTCCACCATTCGCCGCGGGTGACGGTGTTGCCGTCCGGCACGGCACTGGCATAGGTCACGCCCCGCTCGCCGTTCAGCGCCCACGCGCCCTCGGGCACATCTTCAAGATCCTCGACATATGTCATCGCGTCGGCGGGACCATAGGCGATGATCGTTGCGCGCAGGTTCGGCACGGCGCGCACGCCCGATCCCGGCGCGATCCGTTCGACCAGGCCGGCAAAGCGGTCGACGTCGCCGCTGGGCAGGTCGATCACGAAATAATCGGGCGCCACCTCGGGCACGCTGCTCGCGACATAGCGGTCGAGCGCGGACTGAATGCTGGCGATGGCAGCAAAGGCGGCCAGCCCGAAGCCCAGCGCGGTCGCCAGCGCGACGGTGGGCGCCCCGGGCCGGTCGAGCGATGACAGCCCCATGCGCACCGCCAGTCCCGCGCCGGTCTTGGGCAGGACGCGCGCCATGCGCTTGATACCCAGCCCGATCGCCGCAAGCAGCCCCAGCATCGCCGCCGCGCCGACGATAAACCACAAATTCAGCAGCGGATCGCGCGCGCCTAGCAGCACCAGCGCGATCAGCAAGGCAATACCGATGCCGACCGGCAGCGCCGCTGCCCGCCATACCGCGATTCGCCCGCCCGCGCCCGACCGGAACAGCGCCATCGCCGTCACCTCGCGCGCCGCGATCAGCGGCGGCGCGGCGAAGATCAGCGCCACCAGCAGCGCGAAGCCTGCCGCGCGGGCCAGCGCCGCCACGTCGAAGCTGAAGCGCGCCTCCACCGGCAGCATGCCTTCCAGCAGGGAGGCAAGCACCGGCACCGCCAGATATCCCAGCACAAGCCCCGCGATCACCCCGACCAGCGCGGCGGCGACCACCTGCACGACATGGATGCGCATGACATCGCCGCTGGATGCGCCCAGCACCTTCAGCGTGGCGATGGATGTGCGGCGGCTTTCCAGCCACGACGTCACCGCGCCCGCGATGCCGATCCCCGCGATGAACAGCGCGGCCAGCCCGACCAGGGTCAGGAACTGGCCCATATTGGCCATCAATCGGTCCGCGCCCGGCGATGCGCGGTCGCGCGTGCGATATTCCCAGCCCGCGATGGGAAATCGCGCGGTGAAGGCTTCGGCGGTTTCCTCCACATCGGCATCGGCGGGCCGTTTCACGCGATACTTGAAGCGCGCCATCGATCCGGTCTGCACCAGCCCCGCATCGGCCAGCGTCGCTTCGGAAATCAGCATCGGCGGGCCCAGCGAGAAGCCCTCCGACAGCCGGTCGGGCTCGCTTTCGATCAGCCCGGTCAGGCGCACCTGCGTCTCGCCCAGCCGGACGCTCGCGCCCTCGTCGATGTCCAGCCGGTCGAGCAGGCCCGGGTCCACCCACGCCTCGCCGCGGGGGGGAGCGCCCACGCTGCGCCCGTCCCGCAGCGTCAGCTCGCCATAGAGCGGATAGGCATCGTCGATCGCCTTCAGCTGCACCGGCGCGCCGACGACATCGTCGCCGCTGCCGACCGAGGCGATGGCCTGCATCCGCACCCCGCCCGAAACGTCTCCCAGCGCCCGCATCGCGGACAGTTCCTGCGCGCTGGCAGGCTGGCCATAGCGGCGAAATTCGATGTCGCCGCCCAATATGTCCTGCCCGCGCGTCGCCAACTCGCCGCGGATCGCGCCTTCCAGCGTGCCGATGGCCGACAGCGCCGCCGCACCCAGGAACAGGCAGACGATCAGCAGGCGAAGCCCGCGAAACCGCCATGAGAAATCGCGCCGCGCCAGCCGCAGGGCCAGCGCCCAGCGCGCGCGCATCGCGTTCATAGGGGGCTGGTGCCCATGCGGTCCGACACGATCCGCCCGTCCGCCAGTTCCAGCACGCGCTGGCAGCGTTCGGCCAGCGCCGGATCATGCGTGATCAGGAACAGGGTCGCCCCGCTCGATCCGCGGCGCGTGAACAACAGGTCGATGATCTCTGCCCCCGTCGCGCTGTCGAGATTGCCGGTCGGCTCGTCCGCGAAGATCAGCGCGGGGCGCGGCGCCAGCGCGCGGGCGATGGCGACGCGCTGCTGCTCTCCGCCCGAAAGCTGCGCGGGAAAATGGCCCAGCCGGTGGCCTAACCCCACGGCCTCAAGCTCTGCCCGGGCGCGCCCGAACGCATCGGGCATTCCGGCGAGTTCCAGAGGCGTCGCCACGTTTTCCAGCGCGCTCATCGTCGGCAGCAGGTGAAACGCCTGCAGCACGATGCCGATGCGTCCGCGCCGCGCGGCGGCCAGCTCGTCCTCGCCCATCACGGCGCCGCCCGCCCCGGCGAACTGCGCTCCGGCTACGTCCAGCGTGCCGCCCGTCGCTCGCTCCAACCCCGACAGCACCGCCATCAGCGAGCTCTTGCCCGAACCCGACGGGCCCAGCAGCGCCACGGTCTGCCCGGTCGGCACGGTCAGGTCGATGCCCTTCAGGATCGGCACCTCGACCTTTCCGTTGCGGAAGCTGAGCATCAGGCCCCTTGCCGCGATCGCGGTATCGTCGGGTCCGGCATCGGATGGGAAATTGGCAGCGGTCATTGTGTCGAGCATGGTGCATGACATAGGGTCGGGCAGGAAACAAAGAAGGTGTTGTAACAAGTGGTCGCAAGATTTTGGATGCCATGTGTGGCTTTGCTGCTGGCAGCATGCGGGACGGACACCGACGTGGCGGACGGCGAGGCGGCGGGTCAGCAGGCCGATGCGGTCATGCCCACCGGCCCCGCCATCGACGTGCTGGCGTTCGGCGACAGCCTGTTCGCGGGATACCGGCTGGACCGCGACGAATCCTATCCCGCAAGGCTTCAGGCCGCGCTGCGCGAGCGGGGGCTGAACGTCAATGTCACCAACGCCGGAGTATCGGGCGATACCACGGCGGCGGGGCTGCAGCGCATCGACTTCGTGCTCGATTCCATGGCGGGAGAGCCCGATCTGGTGCTGCTGGAACTGGGCGCGAACGACATGCTGCGCGGCCTTCCGGCCGAGGAAGCGCGGCGCAATCTCGACACGATCCTGCAGCGGCTCGACCAGCGCGACATCCCGGTGATGGTCTATGGCATGCGCGCCGCGCCCAACCTGGGTGGCGATTACGGCCGCAGCTTCGACAGCATCTTCCCCGATCTGGCCGACAAATACGATGCCGAACTCGTGCCCTTCTTCATCGAGCCGCTGATCTTCGACCGGTCGCTGGTGCAGCAGGACCAGCTGCATCCCACGGCTCAGGGCGTCGACGCGATGGTCGAGCAGACGGTCGAGCAGGTCGAGGACAGGATCGACGACCTCTAGGCCTTTTCGGCCACCCCGTCGGCCACGCGCCAGACCGCGGCCCCGCCTTCCAGCCCGCCGAACAGCGCAAGCTCGGTCCCCGTCATCCACACCTGTGCGCCGCTGGCATCCAGCCTTTCGAACAGCGCGGCGCGGCGCACGGGATCGAGATGGGCGGCAACCTCGTCCAGCAGCAGCACCAGCGGCCGGCCCCCGTCCGCCCCGTGATCCTTGGCCAGCGTGGCATGCGCCAGCGTGATCGCAATCAGCAGCGCCTTCTGCTCGCCGGTCGAGCAATCGGACGCGGGGCGGCCCGTGCCCGACATGACCACCGCCAGATCGTCGCGATGCGGGCCCGACAGCGTGCGCCCCGCACCGCGCTCTGCCCCGCGCGACTGGCGCCACTTGTCCGCCAGCGCATCGGCATCGGCGGGAGAGGCGGGGTCCACCGCGATCTCGGGCCGTGCGAACGGAGCGTCGGGCAGCACCGCCAGCCGCGCCGAAAGCTCGCCCACCACGGCGGCGCGATTGGCGGCGATGGCGGCGCCCGCCTCGGCCATTTCCCTTTCCAGCGCCTCCAGCCACGAGGGATCGGGCGCGCGGTCGGCGGACAGCAGCCGGTTGCGCTCGCGCAGCGCCTTTTCATAGCGGCCCGAGTGGGTGGCATGCTCGGGCCGAATCGCCAGCACCATCCGATCGAGGAAACGGCGCCGCCCCGACGCGCTGTCGGTGAAGAGCCGGTCCATCGCGGGGGTCAGCCATGCGACCGACAGCCATTCGGCCAGCCGAGCGGCGGGCAGGGGCGCGCCGCTGGCCTGCACGATCCTGCGGGCCGGCTTCTGGGCGGGCGCGTCTGCCTGTACCGCCGTGCCCAGCCGCACCGGCGTCACCCCGCTCACCAGATCGGCGCCGATGGCAAAGCCCGCCGCATCGTCTCGCGTCATCTCGGCCAGCTGCGCGCGGCGCAGGCCGCGTCCGGGCGTGAACAGCGAGAGCGCTTCCAGCACATTGGTCTTGCCCGCCCCATTCGCGCCCACAAGCAGGTTGAAGCGTGCCGACCCGTCGAGCCGCGTGGCGCGATGGTTGCGGAAATCGGCAAGCTGGATGCGGTCGAACGCCATCAACCGGCGCTAGCTTTCGAAGGGGCGTGGAGCCAAGCGAAATCCCGATCCCAAACCTTGGCGAAAATTCCCGAACATCGGCAAGCGTTCATCTGCCCGCAATCTAGGCTTTTTTCCAAGTCATTGACGAACAAGGATAATCAAAACTGGCACGGTGCCTGCAATGTATCTGGCATGGAGGCCAAAGGGGCCATCCAACCCAACATTGAAAGGAAATACATCATGTCGAACTCCAACGTCGCCACCCAGGCTTTCGCATTCGCCCTCGCGCTGATCGTGTCGGTCGCCGGCTTCGGCGTCACCGTCGCACCCGATCATGGCAACGATGTCGCACCCGTCTCCGCCGAACTGATCGCCTGATCGATCACCTTAGAAGAAAGGATAATGAACCCATGACCCGGAACTCCAATCTCGCCTCGCAGGCCTTTGCCTTCGCCCTTGCCCTTGTATTGTCGGTCGGTGCCTTTGGTGTCACCGTGGCGCCCGACCACAACAGTGACAGCATCGATCCCGCCGCGGAGATGGTGGCATGAGAGACCTGACCAACCGCAACGACAATTCCCCGCGCAAGTTTCGCCTGAACAAGCAGCGCGGCAAGCTGATGGGCGTCAGCGCGGGGATGGCCGATTATTTCGGCGTCGATGTCATGCTGGTCCGGATCGCCTGGGTGCTGGGAACCCTGCTGGGTTTCGGCTCGCTGATCCTGATCTACATCGCCATCGGCCTGATCGCGGACTGAGGGGCGCGCTAGCCGCGCCCCTTGGCCGCACCACGCCCCCGAATATGCGCGAAAGGTGAGAAATCGGTGTCCGTGTCGAACACATCCACCCCTTCGCGCCTCTTGAGCCAGCCGATGATCGCATAGGTGACCGGCGTCAGCACCACTTCCCAACCGGTCTTGAGCACCCATTGCGTCAGGGCCACCCAGAACACCAGCTCGCTGGTCCAGCCCGCCACGCCCAGGAACGCCAGCGGATAGAAGATCGCGCTGTCGACACCCTGGCCCACCACCGTCGATCCGATGGTCCGTGTCCACAGCATCCGCCCGCCGGTCCAGATCTTCATCTTGGCCATGACGAAGGCGTTGACGAACTCGCCCGCCCAGAAGGCGGCGATCGATGCCAGCACGATGCGCGGCACCTGTCCGAACACCGCCTCGTAAGCGGCCTGGTTGCCCCAATCGGGCGCGGGCGGCATGGCGACGACCACGAAGCTCATGAAAGCCATGAAGACCAGCGCGCCGAACCCGGCCCAGATGCAGCGCCGCGCGGCGCCATAACCGTACACCTCGGTCAGCACGTCGCCGATCACATAGGACACGGGAAAGAACAGCAGCCCCGCGCCGAACGGCCACAGGCCGACCAGCGGCAGTTCGATCACCGCGACCTTGCCCGCGCCGATCACGTTTGACAGCAGCAGCACGGTAACGAAGCCCGCCATGACGAAATCGTAATAGCGAAAAGTGACGGGGGCCGGGCTGCTTGCCGGTTCCGTCGGGGGCTCTGTGCTTCGGGCGGGCGGCGGCGTCGGCTCCATGAAAACAATCGATAGCGGCAATTGCAGCCGCGTCAAAGCGCCGCTATGCGAACCCCCGGCGCGCGCCCTTAGCTCAGCTGGATAGAGCACGAGACTTCTAATCTTGAGGCCGCAGGTTCGACTCCTGCAGGGCGCGCCATTTCCGTTCAGTTTCGGGCGCGAAGCGCCGGTTCGCCAACGCGATGGGGAGGGACCGGTCTGAACGCGTTCCCTTGTTCATGCGATCGCAACCCGCCCGAAACAGACGGCGAGCGAGGCGTGAGGCCGCCGATGGATGGCGCGATCCGCGCCGGAATGTAGGTCTTCGCCCGGCATAAGGCATGCACCATGATCCGCCCCCTGGTCCCGGGCAGGCAAACCTGTGACAAGGCGGCGAAGCAGTATGCTGTGCCGGGTGAGGCGCTGCGCTGCTGCAAGTCGGCCATCTTGTCGTCGGCAATGCAGGTGACCGCTTGTCCGGGCGGCGTCAGCGGCTTGGCGCGATTGACGGGCACCGCCTGAAAGGCGCGTTCCCCGGGCTGCTAGTCCGCCGATCCACGCGCTGCATTGCTGCGCATGCCCGCCAGCACCAGCGACAGGCTGAGCCGGCTGGCGGTCACGCCGCGGATCCGGTGCGCCGCCAGCAAGCTGCCCGCGCGCAGCACGATGGCCGACAGCACCGCGTTGGAAGCACGCGCTTCCGCCTCGCTCATGCCATAGCGCTGCTGCATCGAGGCGAGCAGCGGCGTGCGCGAACGGCGCGCCGCTTCGTCCCGTTCGCCGCGCAGGGCGGCGCGGATCTCGGCCACGCGCAGCAGCGATTGCAGCAGCGGCCCGCGCCGTTCCATGTCGTCGAGATAGCTGATGGTCGACAGGATCACCGCCGTCTGAACATCGCCGCCGCGCAGCGCCACGTCGCGCCGTGCGCTTTCCACGCGCTCAAGCTCGCGCCGGGTCAGCGCCAGCAGCAGGTCGATGCGGCGCGAGAAGCAATTATGCCCCTGCGCCTGTGACAGGCCGATCTCTGCCGCGACGCGCCTGACGGTGACATCGCCAATGCCGTCCGACACCACGATCCGCGCCGCCGCGTCGAGCATTTCCTGCTGCCGGTCGGCAATCGACTTGCGCGTGCGCGGGCGTACGCGGGGCCGTGCCCTGGCGGCAGCGGGCGATTCGCCGGTCGAGCCGTTTCGAGGATCGGGTCGGTTGCCGTTCATGCTCACAGCCTGCGCCAGCGACGCGCTGGTGGCAAGCTGGCAACCTTGCAAAACCCACGGATTCGCGAAGCCGACGCGGGAATTCGCCGCCGTGTGGACATGCGGCCGAACCTGATCATTCAAACAGGGTTTCAATCTATGGGTATGTCGATTATGGACATTCGCAACAGGTATCAGGCGGCGTTTCGTTTTCATTAGAAGATCGGGAATTGCCGTCGCGCCCATAAACGGGAGAGGTCATTTGCTGGAAAACCGTTTTACGCGACTGTTCGGTGTGCAGCATCCGCTGGTGATGGGCGGCATGCAATGGGTGGGCCGCGCGCCGCTGGTCGCCGCCGTGGCCGAGGCGGGGGCCCTGGGCTTCCTGACCGCGCTGACCCAGCCCAGTCCCGAGGAACTGGCGCGAGAGATCTCCCGGGTGCGCGAGCGGACCGACAAGCCGTTCGGCGTCAACCTCACCATCCTGCCAACGATGAAGCCGCCGCCCTATGCCGAATATCGCCGCGCGATCATCGAGAGCGGCGTCACCATCGTCGAGACCGCCGGCCACCGCCCGCAGGAGCATGTCGAGGACCTGAAGGCGAACGGCGTCAGGATCATCCACAAGTGCACCGCCGTGCGCCACGCCATCTCGGCCGAGAAGATGGGCGTCGACTGCATCTCGATCGACGGGTTCGAATGCGCGGGGCATCCGGGCGAGGACGATATCGGCGGGCTGGTGCTGATCCCCGCGGCGGCCGACCGGCTGTCGATCCCCGTCATTGCCAGCGGCGGGATCGCCGACGGGCGCGGGCTCGTCGCCGCCATGGCTCTGGGCGCAGAGGGGGCGAACATGGGCACGCGCTTCCTGGCCACGCAGGAATGCGCGATCCACGACAACGTCAAGCAGCGCATCGTCGAGGCGAGCGAGCGCGACACCAGGCTGATATTCCGCAGCCTGAAGAACACCGCGCGCGTGGGCCGCAACAAGGTGTCCGACGAGGTGGTCGAGATCCTGAAGCGGCCCGAGGCGGAATTCGCCGATGTCGCCCATCTGGTCGCGGGCGCGAAAGGGCGCGAGGTGATGGAGCAAGGCGATCTCGACAATGGCCTCTACTGGGCCAGTATGGCGCAGGGGCTGATCCACGATGTACCGACCGTCGCCGAACTGGTGAACCGCATCATGACCGACGCGCGCGCCATCGTGGGCGAGCGCCTGCCTGCGCTGCTCCGTGAAACGGTCAGCGCCTGATGGCCATCTTCGACGCACCCATCGAGCGCGAAGGCGACACGCTGACCGGCCCGTGGCGCATGCCGCGCCAGATGCTGATGGCGCAGGCCTATGACGGCCATGCCTCGATCCACGACGACAGCACGGCGCAGGGGCTTGGCTTCAAGGGCGGCACGATCGAGGGGCCGACCCATTTCAGCCAGTTCGACCCGCTCTGCCACGCGATCTGGGGCGACGAATGGTTCGCCCATGGCTGCATCTCGGCCCATTACCGCAGCCCGGTGTTCGAGGGCGAGGAGGTGCGCGCGATCCTGACGCGCCAATCCGACCGGCGCGCCGCGATCAACATGGAAAAGCGCGACGGGACCGAGGTGCTGAAGGGCACGGTCTCCATCGGCCCAGACCACCCGCCGACCGCGCTCGACGAACGCATCACGACCCTTGCCCCCTTGGACCAGCCGGTGCTGATGGCGGACGCGGCGGTTGGCGCGAAGACGGGCCGCATCCCCGTCCGCATGGATCTGGACCAGCACATGGGCGACCTCTATCCGTTCTCGCTCGCCGACAAGCTGGAGCGGATGACCGAACCGTCGGAGATCTACCGCGAGATCATCCCGTTCGAGATGGTCAGCGTGCTGGTCAATTCCATCGCGCGCGAACAGCCGTTCCCGGTGCGCGGGCCCAGCGTAGGCCTGTTCGCCGACCAGGAAATCCGCATGCGGCGCGGCCCGCTGAAGGTCGGCCAGCCATACGAGATCGAGCGCGAGATCGTCGCCCTGTCGGGCAGCCGCAAGACCGAATCCATGTGGGTGCTCAGCCGCGTCTTTGTGACAGGTGACAACAGCCCCTTGGCGGTCATGCTGCTCAACACCGCGACTTTGAAACCGTCCTATGCGGATTACGAGGCCGATCGATCGGCCCTTTACGGAGATGCTGCCGATGGCTGATTTCAACACGCTGGATTACCGGGTCGAGGACGGGATCGCGATCGCGACCTTCAATCGCCCCGACAAGATGAACCCCTTCAACGTGGCGATGACGCAGGATCTGATCGCACTGTTCGACCGCACCGATGGTGACGACGATGTGCGCGCGGTCGTCCTGACCGGATCCGGCCGCGCATTCTGCGCAGGCGCGGACCTTGGCGGCGGGGAAAAGACCTTCGACTACAAGCCCGGCGGGCGCGGGGGCGATGTCGACGTGAACGGCGTGCGCCGCGATGGCGGCGGGCGGGTCACCTTGCGCATCTTCCGCAGCCTGAAACCGGTGATCGCCGCGGTGAACGGTGCGGCGGTGGGCGTCGGCGCGACCATGCAGTTGCCGATGGATGCGCGGCTGGCCTCGGTCGATGCGCGCTTCGGTTTTGTCTTCGCGCGGCGCGGCATCACGCCCGAGGCATGTTCCAGCTGGTTCCTGCCGCGCCTTGTCGGTATGCCGCGCGCGCTGGAATGGGTCTATAGCGGACGCGTCTTCGGGGCCGAGGAAGCTTTGGAGGCGGGGCTGGTCCAGTCGCTGCACCAGCCGGAAGAACTGCTGGATGCCGCGGTCGCGCTGGCGCACCGGATGACGGACGATTCGGCGCCGGTATCGGTGGCGCTGTCCCGCCGCATGATGTGGCAATCGCTGGGCGCGCCGCACCCGATGCATGTCCACCGCATCGACAGCCGCGCCATCCAGTCGCGCGGCAAGAGCAATGACGCGCGCGAGGGCATCGCATCCTTCATGGAAAAGCGCCCCGCGCAATATCCGGACCGTGTGTCGAGCGACATGCCCGATTTCTATCCCGACAGCGACGAACCCGAATTCATCTGAGGAATTGCCCCATGAAAGCCCTGGTCCCGGTAAAGCGGGTGATCGATTACAATGTGAAGCCTCGCGTGAAGGCGGATGGTTCTGGTGTCGATCTTGCGAATGTGAAGATGAGCATGAACCCGTTCGACGAGATCGCGGTGGAAGAAGCGATCCGATTGAAGGAAGCGGGCGCGGTCAGCGAGATCGTGGCGGTGAGCATCGGGCCAGCCAAGGCGCAGGAGACATTGCGCACGGCGCTGGCGATGGGCGCGGACAGCGCGGTGCTGGTCGAGACCGATGAGGAGGTCGAGCCCTTGGCGGTCGCCAAGATCCTGAAGGCCGTCGCGGCCGAGGTCGAGCCGGGTCTGATCATCCTGGGCAAGCAGGCGATCGACGACGACAGCAACCAGACGGGCCAGATGCTGGCCGCGCTGATGGAGCTGCCGCAGGGCACGTTCGCATCGAAGATCGAGATGGACGGCGACCACGTGAAGGTGACGCGCGAAGTCGACGGCGGGCTCGAGACCGTGCGGCTGTCGACGCCCGCGATCATCACCACGGATCTGCGCCTGAACGAGCCGCGCTATGCGTCGCTGCCCAACATCATGAAGGCGAAGAAGAAGCCCTTGGAGACGAAGACGCCCGCCGATTACGGCGTCGACATCGCGCCTCGCCTGAAGACGCTGAAGGTGTCCGAACCGCCGGTGCGGCAGGCGGGCGTGAAGGTCGCCGATGTCGATGAACTCGTCGCCAAACTCAAGAGCATGGGAGTCGCCTAAAGGCGGAGCCGGTAAGGAAAGAGATCATGAAGACGCTTGTTTATGTCGATCACGACAATGCGCATCTGGGCGATGCGACGCTGGCCACGATCACCGCGGCATCGAAGCTGGGCGAGGTTCACCTGCTGGTCGCGGGCGCGGGCTGTAGCGCAGTCGCAGACGCCGCAAGCAAGATCGCGGGCGTGGGCAAGGTCCATGTCGCGGATGACGCGGCCTACGAACACCAGCTGGCCGAGAATGTCGCGCCGCTGATCGTGTCGATCATGGGTGCAGGTGAGCATGGGCACGACGCGGTGCTGTTCCCCGCCACCACCACCGGCAAGAACATCGCGCCGCGCGTGGCGGCGCTGATGGACGTGATGCAGATCAGCGACATCCTGTCGGTCGAGGGCGAGAAGACATTCACCCGCCCGATCTATGCGGGCAACGCCATTGCCACGGTCGAGAGCACGGACGCGAAGCTCGTCATCACCGTGCGCGGCACCGCCTTCGACAAGGCCGAGGCCGAGGGCGGGAGCGCCGAAATCGAAGCCGTTGCCAGCACGGGCGACACCGGAAAGTCCAGCTTCGTGTCCGCCGAACTGGCCGAGAGCGAGCGGCCCGAGCTGACATCTGCCAAGATCATCGTCTCGGGCGGCCGCGCGCTGAAGGACGGCGAGACGTTCGAGCAGATCATCATGCCGCTCGCCGACAGACTGGGTGCGGGCGTGGGCGCATCGCGCGCCGCGGTCGACGCAGGCTATGTCCCCAACGACTACCAGGTCGGCCAGACCGGCAAGATCGTCGCGCCCGAAGTCTACATCGCCATCGGCATATCTGGCGCGATCCAGCACCTGGCGGGCATGAAGGATTCGAAGACCATCATCGCCATCAACAAGGACGAGGACGCACCCATCTTCCAGGTCGCCGACATCGGTCTCGTCGCCGACCTCTACAAGGCGGTGCCGGAACTGACCGACAAAGTTTGAAGAGGATACGAACATGGACAAGCAAATGAAGCTTCTTGTCGGCGGATCGCTGGTGGACGGCGGCGCGGGCAGTTTCGACGTGGTGAACCCCGCCACGGGCAAGGCCTTCGCGCAGTGCCCCAAGGCCAGCGAGGCGCAGCTGGACGAAGCGGTTGCCGCGGCGAAGGCGGCGTTTCCCGCATGGGCTGCGACCGATGCGGACGAACGCGGCGCGCTGCTGGGCAGGCTGGCCGACGCGCTCGAGGCGCGGACGGCGGAATTCGCCTCGCTGCTGACGATGGAGCAGGGCAAGCCGACAAGGCAGGCGATGGGCGAGATGATCGGCTGCCTGTTCGTGCTTCGCGCCTTCATGGACAAACGGGCCGATCCGGTCACGCTGCGCGACAAGAACGGCAACACCGTCACCGAACACCGCACCCCGCTTGGCGTGGTCGCGGCGATCACGCCGTGGAACTTCCCGATGATCCTGCTGATGCAGAAGCTGGCCCCGGCGCTGGTCACCGGCAACACCATGGTGCTGAAACCCGCGCCGACCACCCCGCTGACCAGCCTGCTGTTCGCCGAGCTTGCCAGTGAGATCCTGCCTGCAGGCGTGTTCAACGTGATCTGCGACGAGAACGAGCTTGGCGCGAAGCTGACCGGGCATCCCGATGTCGCCAAGATCGCCTTCACCGGTTCCACCGCCACGGGCAAGAAGGTGATGGCCTCGGCCGCCGCCATGGTGAAGCGCGTCACGCTGGAACTGGGCGGCAACGATGCCGCGATCGTGCTCGACGATCTCGACCCCAAGGCCGTCGCCAGAAAGGTCTATGAAGGCGCGATGGCCAATGCGGGCCAGATCTGCGTCGCGGTCAAGCGCGCCTATGTGCCCGCCAACATGTACGACGCCTTTTGCGAGGAAGTCGCCCGGCTTGCGGAAGAGGCGATCGTCGACGACGGATCCAAGCAGGGCACCACGATCGGCCCGATCCAGAACCGCCAGCAGTTCGACCGGGTCAAGGAACTGGTCGAGGATGCCAAGCTGCACGGCAAGGTGATCGCGGGCGGCGAACCGCTGGACCGCGACGGCTATTTCATGCCGCCGACCATCGTGCGCGACCTGCCCGACGATGCGCGACTGGTGCGCGAGGAGCAGTTCGGACCCGTCCTGCCGATCCTGAAATATGACGACATCGACGAGGTGATCGCGCGCGCCAATGCGTCGGAATACGGCCTTGGCGGCACGGTCTGGGGCAAGGATCTGGACCGCGCGACCGAGGTGGCGAAGAAGATCGACACCGGCACGGTCTGGGTGAACCAATATCTTGCCATCGATCCGCGCATCCCGTTCCGCGGATCCAAGCAATCGGGCCTTGGGACCGAACTGGGCGACGACGGGCTGAAGGAATATACGCAGGCGCATATCGTCAACGCGGTGCCCTTCGCAGAGGCCTGACGCGGGCGGCCACCACAGGCAGTGACGGCCATTGCGAGTTGAACGCAGCCGTCATTGCTCTATGGCACATCCATGGACAGCCAGGACAGCAATCGCCCGGTGAATTTCTGCCAGGCCTGCGCGGTGCGCAATCGCGCGATCTGCGCCGACCTCGACGACACGGAAATCGGCCTGCTCAACAGCATCGGCCGCCGCCGCAGGATCGACGCGGGCGAGCAATTGCTGTGGGAAGGCGACGACGCCGTCCTCGTCGCCAATGTGATCGAGGGTGTGCTGAAGCTCTCTTCGGAGACTGCGGCCGGCAAGGAGCAGATCCTGGGTCTTGCCTATCCCTCCGACTTTCTGGGGCGGCCGTTCGGCGAGACCAACAGCTACGGCGTCGAGGCGCTGGTCCCGACCGAGATCTGCGTGTTCTACCGCGCCGATTTCGACCGCTTCGCGCGGGAACACCCGAAGCTTGAGCACCGCCTGCTGGAACGCACCCTGTCCGAACTCGACCGCACGCGGCGCTGGATGCTGCTGCTGGGCCGCATGAATGCCGAGCAGAAACTGGCCAGCTTCCTGCTGGAAACGGCGGAGAGGCTTGCGCCCGCGTCCTGCGGCTTCGTGCCGGGCGGGGCGCCGCGCCGGATCGAACTGCCCCTCTCGCGCCAGCAGATCGCCGATGTGCTGGGGCTGACCATCGAGACCGTCAGCCGCCAGTTCACGCGCATGAAGAAGGACGGGCTGATCGGCATATCGGGCCGCCGCGACATCACCATCCTCGACTGGCAGGCGCTGGCGGACCGCGCCGAATAGGAATGCACCGGGACGCCGCCGGTCGTGAAGCGGCGCCCCGGTGCTGCCTCTCGCTTCCGGGCATCCCCCGATTCAGAAGCGATAGGCAAGCCCTGCGCCGATCACCCAGGGGTCGAGCTTGTGCTCGGTCTGGATCGCCAGCGTATCGCCCGCATACCAGCGCGCCGTGGTGTCGATGAAATAGCGCTTGGCATCGATGCTGACCGCAAGGCCGCTGTCGTTCAGCGGAATGTCGACGCCCGCCTGCAGCGCGACGCCCAATTCGTCCGACATCCGGAAATCGGTCACGCCCAGCGGCAGCGTCGCCGCGCCCGGCTGTTCGTCGATCCAGATGAAATAGGCCGGACCCGCGCCGACATAGGGCTTCACCGCGCCCAGATCGGCGTGATATTTCAGCGTGACCGTCGCGGGCACCAGCTTGGCATCGGACACTAGTTCCGCCCCCGGCAGGCCTGTCGTGCCGTCGACGTCGTGCTGGGTGAGGCAGCAGATCGTCTCCACCGAGATCGCATCGGTAAAGAAATATTCGATGGCAATCGTCGGCACGACATTGTCGTTGGCCTTGGTCTGCGTATCGGCGGGCAGGCCGACGATATCCGTTTCGACATCGCTGATCTTGCCGTCGGGCAATACGCCGGTGACGAACGCCTTCACCTGCACATGGCCCCCACTTCCTTGACCGGCGCGGTCCTGCGCTTGGGCAGATAGCGGCGCGGCCAGCGCGGCGAGAGTAAGGGCACCAATCGTAACGGGCAGTTTCATCGAATATTCCCGGCGGCGCAGTGACCGCCCCGTGCGGCCCAGGATTGTTGCGTCGCTGGAGGCCAGATGCCCGCGCAGCTCCGCGCATTCATTGACCCACATCAATGATGCGACGCGCCTTTGCGAACAGCGTGAAAAGGATGCAGACCCTTCGAAGCGCTCCGCCAGCGATTTGCGAGCAACCCATCGACCGCTTCGTGGCGGATGTCCTGCCGTCCGAAGTCTCTGAGGTGGCGCGGCTTCGGCTGCGTGAACTCGCCCAGCCCGTCAGCGCCATCGGCGGCGAGGCGGTCTTTTCCCCATGCACCCGAAGCCGCATCGTCCATATCGCGCACGGATCGGTCAGGCTGGTCGCGCATGCTTCGGAACAGCGCGACCAGGTGCTCTCGTTCCATTTCGCGGGCGATCTGGTGCTCGTCCCTGCGCGCGCGGCGCATGGCTACACGCTCTACGCGCTGGGTGCGTGCGAGATGGTGGCCTTCGCCGCCGACCCGCTGTTCGAACTGGCGCGAAGCGATGCGGCGCTCGGCCACGAATTGCTGACCCGCACGCTGCGCGCGCTGGCCCGCTCGCGCGAAAAGACCATCGCACTGGGCCGCAAGACCGCGCAGGAACGGGTGGCGAGCTTCCTTGTCGGCATGGCGGAGCGCATCGGCGTGCCGGACGATGAGGGCTGCCTGCTCGACCTGCCCATGACGCGCCGTGACATCGCCGACAGCCTGGGCCTGACGATCGAGACGATCAGCCGCCAGCTGGGCGAATTGCGCGACGCAGGGCTGCTCGCGACGTCGGGACGCTCGCGGATCCGCCTGCTCGACCTGCCGGGGCTTGCGGCGCGCGCGGGCCATCTGCCGGCGGGCCATCTGTCGGCGGGCCATCTGTCGGCGGGCGCGCTGACAAAATCGTCAATTTGACCTGCATCAACGAAACGCCCGCCCGCGCTCCCTAGGCCGCATCCAAACGGACGGAGATTTCCATGCACGCGGAAGCTGCAATCGGCCGCACCGGACTTTGGTTCGCGGTCCTGATCATATCGATACTGGTCTTCATGACGGCGGCGGACAGCGGCTTTGCCGCCCATGCGGTGATCGTCGGCATCACCGCCTTTGCGCTGATGGCGATGAGCGCGGCGCGCTTCGACCCGCTCGGCAAGGCGCAGGGGTTCTTCAAGATGCCCGAGGGCCCGTCGCGCTATGACGACGATGTCATTCGCTGGGGCGTCATCGCGACGATGTTCTGGGGCATGGCGGGCCTGCTGGCCGGCGTGTTCATCGCCTCGCAGCTGGCCTTTCCGCAGCTGAATTTCGAGCCTTACCTGAACTTCGGCCGCGTGCGCCCGCTCCACACCAGCGCGGTGATCTTCGCGTTCGGCGGCAACGCGCTGATCGCGACCAGCTTTTACGTCGTGCAGCGCACCTGCCGCACGCAGCTGGCGTTCCCCGGCCTCGCGCGCTTCGTGTTTTGGGGCTACCAGATGTTCATCGTGCTGGCGGCGACCGGCTATCTCCTTGGCGTCACCCAGTCCAAGGAATATGCCGAGCCCGAATGGTACGTCGACCTGTGGCTGACCATCGTGTGGATCGCCTATGGCGCGGTGTTCATCGGCACCATCATCCGCCGCCACGAACCGCATATCTATGTCGCGAACTGGTTCTATCTGGCCTTCATCGTGACCATCGCGATGCTGCATGTGGTCAACAATCTGGCGATTCCGGTCAGTCTCGTCGGATCGCGCAGCTACAGCGCCTTTTCCGGGGTGCAGGATGCACTGACCCAGTGGTGGTACGGCCATAACGCGGTCGGCTTCTTCCTGACTGCCGGCTTCCTCGCGATGATGTATTATTTCGTGCCCAAGCAGGCAGAGCGTCCGGTCTATAGCTACCGCCTGTCGATCATCCACTTCTGGTCGCTGATCTTCCTCTACATCTGGGCGGGTCCGCACCACCTCCACTATACCGCGCTGCCCGACTGGGCGCAGACGCTGGGGATGGTGTTCTCGGTCATGCTGTGGATGCCCAGCTGGGGCGGCATGATCAACGGTCTGATGACGCTGAACGGCGCATGGGACAAGGTGCGCACCGACCCGATCATCCGCATGATGGTCATGGCGCTCGCATTCTACGGCATGAGCACCTTCGAGGGGCCGATGCTGTCGATCAAGAGCGTCAACAGCCTGTCGCACTATACCGACTGGACCATCGGCCACGTCCATTCCGGCGCGCTGGGCTGGAACGGCATGATCACCTTCGCCTGCATGTACTACCTCGTCCCTCGGCTGTGGAAGCGCGAGCGGATGTACTCGCTGCGCATGATCAACTGGCACTTCTGGCTCGCGACCATCGGCATCGTCTTCTACGCCGCCAGCATGTGGGTGGCGGGCGTGACCCAGGGGCTGATGTGGCGCGAATACGGGCCCGATGGTTATCTGGTGAACAGCTTTGCCGATACGGTTGCCGCGCTGCACCCGATGTATCTGATGCGCGCGTTCGGCGGGCTGCTCTATCTCTCCGGCGCCGCGATCATGAGCTTCAATGTCTGGATGACGCTGGCCGGCAGGCTGCGCGAGGAGGCGCCGATGACCGACGCGTCCTACGATCCGCGGGCCGACCGCCCGATCGTCCATTCCGACCCAATTGCCGTTCCGGCCGAATAAGGAACGCCGACCATGAGCATGACCGAACGCCACAAGAAGCTCGAGCGCAACATCACGCTGCTGTCCGTGGCCACCTTCGTGGCCGTCGCCATCGGCGGGCTGGTGGAAATCGCCCCGCTGTTCTGGATCGACAACACGATCGAGGAGGTCGAGGGGATGCGCCCCTATACCCCGCTGGAGCAGGCCGGGCGCGACATCTATATCCGCGAGGGCTGCTATTCCTGCCACAGCCAGATGGTCCGCCCCTTCCGCGACGAGGTGGAGCGCTATGGCCATTACAGCCTGGCCGCGGAAAGCATGTACGACCACCCGTTCCAGTGGGGATCGAAGCGCACCGGGCCGGACCTGGCGCGCGTGGGCGGCCGCTATTCCGACGAATGGCACGTCCAGCACCTTGAAAACCCGCAGAGCGTGGTGCCCGAAAGCGTGATGCCCCAATACGGCTTCCTGCTGGAAAGCGAGCTTGAGGTGCACGATCCGGCGGCGAACCTGGTCGCGCTGCGCCGCGTCGGCGTGCCCTATTCGGACCGCGACATCGCGCAGGCGCGCCAGGACATGATCCTGCAGGCCAATCCCGAAGCGGGCGGCGATGTCGATGAATTCCTGGCCCGCTACCCCAGGGCTCAGGTGCGTGATTTCGACGGGCAGCCGCAGCAGCTGACCGAGATGGATGCGCTGGTCGCCTATCTTCAGATGCTGGGTACGCTGGTCGATTTCGGCAGCGCCGCCGCGCAGGAAGAGCTTGCGGAGGAGACGGGCCGATGAGCGTCTATGAAACCCTGCGCCATTTCGCCGACAGCTATGGGCTGGTGGTAATGCTGGCGATCTTCGTAACGCTGTGCGCCTGGCCTTTCCGCCCGGGCGCGAAGCAGCACAACCGCGCCGCCGCGAACCTAATCTTCAAGGACGAGAACGATGGCGAATAAGCGCCCCACCGGTAAGCGTATCGACGAGCCGACGGGCACCGAGACCGTCGGCCACGAATGGGACGGTATCGAGGAGCTCGACACCCCCATGCCGCGCTGGTGGCTGTGGACCTTCTATCTCACGATCGTCTTCGCCATCTTCTATGTCATCGCCTTTCCCGCCTGGCCGATGGTGGACAAGGCCACCGAAGGCGTGCTCGGCTGGTCCAGCCGCGGACAGCTGGCGAAAGAGATCAGCGCCGCCGATCTCGCCAGGCAGGGCGTGCGCGACCGGCTCGCCCGCATTCCGATCGAGCGCCTGCCCGAGGACAGCGCGCTGATGGCGCAGGCGGTCGCGGGCGGCAATGCCGCGTTCAAGGTCAATTGCGTGCAGTGCCACGGATCGGGCGCGGCGGGCAGCCAGAACCTGGGCTATCCCAACCTCAACGACGACGACTGGCTGTGGGGCGGCGATCTGCGCGCCATCGAATACACGCTGACCCATGGCATCCGGCAGGCCGGCCATGACGAGACCCGGATGAGCATCATGCCCGCCTTCGAGGGCATGCTGGAACCCGCGCAGGTGGAAGCGGTGGTAAGCCATGTCCTGTCGCTGAGCGGCAAGGCCGAGGGCAGCGCGCTGGGCGCTCAGACTTTCGCCGACAATTGCGCGGTCTGCCATGGCGCGCGCGGCGAGGGCAGCCGCGAATTCGGCGCGCCCAGCCTGAACGATGCGATCTGGCTGCGCGGCAGCACGCGCGAGGACATTCGCAGGCAGGTGCTCAATCCGCGGCTGGGCATGATGCCAAAATGGGAGGGGCGGCTCGACCCGGTGACGATCAAGATGCTGGCCGCCTATGTCCACTCGCTTGGCGGCGGCGAGGATTTCGTGGAGGTCGCCGCGGATCCGGCGGTCGAGGTCGATGAACAGCCCTGACGGCCCAGCCGGAAAGAACGACCGCGACACCGATGTCGCGGTCGAGGACGGCGTCGCCAGGACGAACCGCCCGGTCAGCAGCGCCGTCGCCGATCCCGGCGCGGCCACGCACCGCCACGAACCGCACGAGCCCGAGCGCGCGCACCTGCCCGAAAAGCTCTATGAAAAGCGCCAGGCGGTGCACAACAAGCGCATCGACGGGCCGTTCCGCCGGTTCAAATGGGCGATGATGATCGTCACGCTGGCGATCTATTACGTGACCCCGTGGATCCGCTGGGACCGCGGCCCCTATGCACCCGACCAGGCGGTGCTGGTCGACCTGGCGAACCGCCGCTTCTACATGTTCGGGATAGAGATCTGGCCCCACGAATTCTATTTTGTCGCAGGGCTTTTGATCATGGCGGGGATCGGCCTGTTCCTCGTCACCAGCGCGGTGGGGCGTGCATGGTGCGGCTATGCCTGTCCGCAGACGGTGTGGACCGACCTGTTCCAGCATGTCGACCGCTTCGTCGACGGCGACCGCAACGCGCGAATGCGCCTCGACGCCGCGCCGTGGACATGGGGCAAGGTTCTGCGCCGCGCGTTCAAGTGGACGATCTATGCCGTGATCGGCTTTGCCACCGGCGGCGCGTGGATCCTGTATTTCGCCGATGCGCCGACCCTGTTCCGCGACTTCTTCGCGGGCGATGCGGCCCCCGTCGCCTATATCACCGTGGCGGTGCTGACTCTGACCACGGTGGTGCTGGGCGGCTTCATGCGCGAGCAGGTGTGCATCTACATGTGCCCCTGGCCCCGCATCCAGAGCGCCATGCTGGACGAGAAATCGCTGATCGTCACCTACAAGGACTGGCGCGGCGAACCGCGCGGCAGCGTCAAGAAGGCGCGAAAGCATCCCGGCGAGTTCGGCGACTGCATCGACTGCAACCTGTGCGTCGCGGTCTGCCCGACCGGCATCGACATACGCGAAGGACCGCAGATCGGCTGTATCACCTGCGCGCTGTGCATCGACGCCTGCGACCGCGTGATGGCCGAGGTCGGGCGCCCACGCGGGCTGATCGACTATGCCACGCTGGAGGATTGCGAGCGCGAGGCGAGGGGGGAAACCCCGCGCTCGCCATGGCGCACGCTGCTGCGGCCGCGCACCATCGCCTATTCGCTGATCTGGGGCAGCATCGGCCTTGCGCTGCTGTTCGCGCTGGGCGTGCGCAGCCACACGGGCCTCACCGTCTCGCCCGACCGCAACCCGCCCTTCATGCTGATGAGCGACGGGTCGATCCGCAATTCCTTCACGCTGAAGCTGCGCAACATGGAAAGCCGCCCCCGCGACATGGCGATCGCGCTGGAGGGATTGCCCGGCGGCGTGATGTGGTCCGACACGATCGGCCGCGACGATGCCGCCCCGGCCCAGGTGATGACCGTGCCCGCCGACCAGACGCGCACCATGCGCGCCTATGTCATGGCCCCTGCCGGGACGGGCGAGCGTGACTTCGCCTTTCGTATCACATCGCAGGACGAACAGCGCGAAACCGATTCCGTCGAAACCCGGTTCTCCGCACCCGAAGCCGGCCAACCGCGAGACAGCCAATGAAAAGCGAATTCACCGGACGCCACATGACCGCCGTGCTGGTCGGCGGCTTTGGCATCGTCATCGCAGTCAACCTGTCGATGGCGACGCTGGCGACGCGCGGCTTCGGCGGCGTGGTGGTCGAGAATTCCTATGTCGCCAGCCAGAAATACAACGGCTGGCTGGATCAGGCGCGCAAGCAGCAAGCGCTGGGCTGGAGCGTCGATGTAAAGCGGCAGCGGGACGGCACCATCGCGCTGGCCCCGCACGGCGTGCCCGATGGCGCAGACGTCACTGCACAAATTCGCCGCCCGCTGGGCGAGCCCGAGACGACCGAACTCGCCTTCGACGCCTCAGCGCCGGGCACGCTCGTCTCGACAACCCCCGTCGCGGCAGGCCGCTGGATCGCGCGCATCGCCATCGAGGGGGGCGGCGACCGCTGGGCCAGGGAGGTCCACATCGAATGAACGCGCCCGCCGTTATCGACCGCGCCGCCGCCGCGCCGCTGTTGGACACGCGCCTCACCGTGCCCGGCATGCGCTGCGCGGGCTGCATCGCCAAGATCGAGCGCGGGCTGAACGCGCTGGAGGGCGTCGAGCAGGCGCGCGTCAATTTCTCCGCGAAACGCGTGGCGGTGCGGCACGGCCCCTCGCTGGACGAGGACGATCTGGTAAAGGCGCTGCGCCATCTGGGCTTCGAGGGGCAGGCCGCCGCCGCCGATCCGCTGGTCCGGGACGAGCGCGAAACCCGCGCGCTGCTGCGCGCGCTGGCGGTGGCGGGGTTCGGCATGATGAACATCATGCTGCTGTCGGTCAGCGTCTGGTCGGGCGCGGGCGGGGTGACGCGCGACCTGTTCCACTGGCTGTCAGCGATCATCGCCCTGCCGGTCGTCGCTTTTGCGGGACGGCCCTTCTTTGCCTCCGCCGCCATGGCGCTGCGTTATCGCCGGACCAACATGGACGTGCCGATCTCCATCGGCGTGCTGCTGGCGACAGGCCTCAGCCTCTATGAAACCGTCACGGGCGGAGAGCATGCCTATTTCGACGGCGCGGTGATGCTGCTGTTCTTCCTGCTGGCGGGCCGCGCGCTGGATGCGGCGATGCGCGGACGCACCCGCGCGGGCATCGGCGCGCTGCTGGGGCGGATGGGACGCAGCGCGGGCGTGGTCCAGCCCGACGGATCGGTTCGCCGGGTAACGGCCGACGCGCTGGAGCCAGGCATGCTGATGCTGGTCGCGGCGGGCGAGGCGCTGGCCGCCGACGGCGTGCTGGAAGGTGGCGGACTGGAAGGCGGCGGGGCCACCATCGACAACGCGATGCTGACCGGCGAAAGCACGCCCGAACAGGTCGCGGAGGGATCAGCGGTCCATGCAGGCGCGATCAACCTGATGCACCCGATCCGCGTGCGCGTCACCCGCACCGGCAGCGATACCGCGCTTGCCGAGATCGCGCGGCTGATGGACGAGGCGGGGCAGTCGCGCAATTTTTATGTCCGCATCGCCGACCGCGCCTCGCGCCTCTATGCGCCGGCGGTGCATTCGCTGGCGGCGCTGGCGTTCATCGGCTGGATGATCGCGGGGGCGGGCTGGCACCAGTCGCTGGTGATCGCGATCGCGGTGCTGATCATCACCTGTCCCTGCGCGATGGGGCTGGCGGTGCCCGCCGCGCAAGTGGTCGCTTCGGGCGCGCTGATCCGGCAGGGCCTGCTGGTCAAGGACGGCAGCGCATTGGAACGGCTGGCCGAGGTCGACATCGCCCTGTTCGACAAAACCGGCACGCTGACCCTGGGCGAGATGCGCGCCGACACCGGCGGTCTGTCAGCCGAGCAGAAGGCCGCCGCCCTGGCGCTGGCACAGGCAAGCCGCCATCCGCTCAGCATCGGCCTCGCGAAATCGCTGATGGCGGAAGGGATCGTGCCTACCGAAGTGACCGACATTCGCGAGGTGGAAGGCGTCGGTATTTCGGGCAGGATCGGCATGCGTGACGTGGCGCTCGAACGCCCGCAGGCGGGGGGCGAGGGCCCTCGGGTGCAATTGCGGATCGGCGATGATGCGGCCCTCGTCCGCTTCGCGGACCGGCTGCGCCCCGATGCGCCCGCTGTGCTGGCCCGGCTCCGGAGCCTCGGCGTCGATGCCAGCATCGTGTCCGGCGACAGCGCCGCCGCCGTGGCGCGCATGTCGGCGGATCTCGGCATTCCCGGCGAAGGCGGCATCTCGCCCACGGGCAAGCTGGAAGCGCTCGCAACCCTCAAGGCCGCCGGTCATCGCCCGCTGATGGTCGGCGACGGGCTGAACGACGGTCCGGCGCTTGCCGCCGCGCATGCCTCGATCGCGCCGGGCACCGCCAGCGACGCCAGCCAGCAGGCGGCCGACGCGGTCTTCATCGGCGAAAGGCTGATGCCCGCCGCGCTGGCGGTGCAGGTCGCCCGGCGCACCATGGCCATCGTGCGGCAGAACTTCGGCTTCGCGATCGGCTACAACATCCTTGCGGTTCCGCTGGCGCTGGCGGGCATGGTCACGCCGCTTATCGCAGCGGTCGCGATGTCGCTCAGCTCGCTGGTCGTCGTGGGCAACTCGCTGCGACTGGCGCGCGCGGCACGGGACCACCGGCCATGAGCGTGCTCGTCTATCTCATCCCGGTCGCGCTGGGCATGGGCGGGGCGGGGCTGGCGCTGTTCTTCTGGGCGATGCGCGACGGCCAGTTCGAGGATCTGGACGGCGCGGCCAATCGCATCCTGATCGACGACGAGGAAGGTGAGGACGCATGATCGCGCCCGCCTTTGCCTTGGTCGCCCTGCTGCCGCTGGCCATCGGCAGCCCGCCTCCATCGGCCGCGACCATGCACGTCACCATCTGTTCCGGCGCGCAGAGCCGCACGGTCGAGATCCCGATCCCCGGCAAGGATCCCGCCATGCCGCCGCCGTGCCCCGCCAAGGCGTGCCATGCCGGATGCAACCGCAAGCAATTTGATCCATCGCAATGACGACAGGGGCGGGCCGCGCGAAACAGGCTGGCATGTGGCCTTATCATCCCGACCTGCTCGCGGCACCTGTCCCGCGCTACACCAGCTTCCCGACCGCCGCCGAGTTCGCGGAGATCGAGCCGGGCGCCTATCGCCATGCGCTGCAGACGGTGGAGGGCGACGTCTCTCTCTATGTCCATATCCCGTTCTGCGAGAAGATCTGCTTCTATTGCGGGTGCAACACCGGCGCGGCGGGGCGGCGGCACCGGCTGGAAAGCTATCTCGACGCCTTGCACCGCGAGATCGAGACGGTTTCGGCGCTGCTGCCCCCCGGCACGCGGGTGCGGCGCGTGTCCTTCGGCGGCGGCAGTCCCAATGCCATCGCGCCGACCGATTTCGTCCGGCTGGTCGATGCGCTGACGATCCGCTTCGGCCTGTCGGACCCCATCTGGTCAATCGAACTCGACCCGCGCACCATGTCGCGGGAATGGGGGACGGTGATCGAACGCGTCGGCATCCAGCGCGCCAGCCTGGGCGTGCAGACATTCGCCGCGCATTGCCAGCAGCGGATCGGCCGTGTCCAGTCAGAGGACATGATCCTGCGCACCACCGACATGCTGCGCGATGCGGGGGTCTCCTCGCTGAACTTCGACCTGATGTACGGGCTGCCGGGGCAGGACCGCGACGATCTGCTCGACAGCCTTCAGCGCACCCGGGTGCTGGGCGCGGACCGGATCGCGCTGTTCGGCTATGCCCATGTGCCGCACGTGATCCCGCGCCAGCGCGCCATCGACGACAGCGACATGCCCGATCAGGCCGAGCGTTTCGCCATGGCCAGCCTGGGCTTTGCCTATCTGGTGACGCATGGCTACATGCCGGTCGGCTTCGACCATTTCGCGCGCGCGGGCGGCGATCCGCTGGCGCGCGCGGCGATCGAGGGGACGCTGCACCGCAATTTCCAGGGCTTCACCGACGACGACGCGCCCAATCTGATCGGGCTGGGCGCATCGGCGATCAGCTCCTTCCCGCATCTGCTGGCGCAGAATCAGAAGAACAGCGGCCGCTATCGCATGCGCGCCGGGGCGGGCCATCTGGCTACCGAACGCGGCATCCACCGCAGCGCCGGAGACCGCCTGCGCGGCGATGTGATCGAGAGGCTGCTGTGTTCGGGCCGTGCGCGGATCCGCCCGCTGATGTCGCCCGCGATCTGCCACGCGCTCGAACCGTTCCTGGAACGCGGGCTGGTGTTGCTGTCGGGCGAGCAGCTCGAGATCATGGCGGACGGACTGCCCTATGCGCGGACCATCGCCGCGCTGCTCGATCCCTATCGCCAGCACTCGCCGCGGCGGTTCAGTTCGGCGGTCTGACCCGGCCCGCAAGCAAAGGAGTTTCCATGCCACTCTGGTTCTTTCCCGCTCTGGTCGGCATCCTCGCCGCCGCCAGCCTGCTCGCGGGGATCTGGCTGCTGCTGCATCCGCGCGACGTGGCGGCGGTGTTCGCCAGGCATTCTTCGAGCGAGCTTACGCGCGGGCCGGGCAAGAGGCGGGCAAGCGATGGCGCGGTATGGACAGCGATCATCGTGTTCAACGCCGGATGGATAGGCGCACTGGTCGTCTGGCTGTTCGTGATGGGCGGCGATGCCAATCTCGTCACCGACGCCTCGCTCTGACGGTTCAGATCGCGCCCGCGGCGATATAGAGGCCGACCGCGATCACCAGCACCGCAAAAGCCCTTTCCATCAGCGTCTTGTGTCCCGAAAGCCTTTGGCCGGCAACGATCCCCACAACGGCCCCGCCGATCCCGCCCGCCACCAGCAGCGCGGTCGTCGGCCAGTCGACATAACCCGACAGCGCATAGGATGTCGCCGTGGTCAGTCCCAGCGCCGTCACCACCACCAGCGAAGTGCCGACGGCGTAGGCGAACGGCATGGCGGTCGCCGCGATCAGCGCGGGCACGATCAGGAAGCCGCCGCCGATCCCGAAGAACCCCGCCGCCAGACCGACTCCCAGCCCCAGCGGCACGAGGCGCGGCAACAATACGCGTGCGGTGCCGCGCGACAGCCGCACATCGGGATCGTCGGCGCGCCTGCGCCCGCGCAGCATCGAGAGGCCGACCCCGATCATCAGCAGGCCGAACAGCATCAGCAGGCGCGTGCCGTCGACCGACTTGCCGATCTCGGCCCCGATGGCTGCGCCGATGATCCCGGCCGCCGCGAACACGATGGCGCAGGGCCATTTGACCATCCCGCCTTTCGCATGACCGGCAAGGCTGGCCAGCGCATTGGCCGTGACCGCTACCGCCGCCGTGCCGATCGCCGCATGGGTGGAGCCGATGCCGACCACATAGACCAGCAGCGGCACCGCCAGGATCGATCCGCCGCCGCCAACCAGCCCCAGCACGGTGCCGATCACCCCGCCCGACAGCAGCGCCAACGCGATCTGGATGGCGGTCATCCTGCATCAGCCCGCCATGCGCCGGTTCCACGGCATGTGCCGCAGCATGGTCGCCATGCCGCACCATCCGGTGATCCCCGCGACCATCAGCCCCGCGCCGACGAAAGCCGACAGGCCGAAGAAGCCGGGGCCGACCAGAAAGCCCAGCACCACGCCCAGCAGCGCCAGCGAACCCGCCGCGATCTGCACCTGCCGCATCAGCTCGAGCGGCTGGCCGGTGTCCTTCGCCACGTCGAAACCGGCCTGCCGCCACGCGTCGAGCCCGCCTTCGATCATGTAACAATCCGCACCGGCGGCAGCCGACAGGCGCGCCGCATTGGCCTGCGTCCTCGCGCCCGAGCGGCAGTGATACACCACCGGCGCGCCGGTCCTTTCCATGCGGTCGATGTCAGTCACCGGCACGTTGCGCGCACCGGGGATGCTTTCGCGGGCGAATTCGTCGGGTCCGCGAATGTCGACAAGCGCCGCGCCGCTTTCGATCAGCCTTTTGGCTTCGCGCGGCGAGATGGGGGTCATGGTCATGGGATCAGTCCTCCTGACAATAGAGTTGGTAGAGCACCGCCAGCAGCGTCTCGGTCCGCGGATCGGCGATCCGGTACCACAGCGTCTGGCTCTCCCGCCGGAACGCGACGAGGCCTTCGTCGCGCATCTTCGCAAGGTGCTGCGACAGGGCGGACTGCGACAGGCCGACATCGGCCGAAAGGTCGTTCACCGTCCGCTCGCCATGTTCGACCAGCTTGCACAGCACCATCAGGCGGCGGCCATTGCCGATCGCCTTCAGCAGCTGCGCCACGCCACCTGCCTTTCGTTCGAAGGCGGCGAGATCCATCGGGAGTTTGAGCATTGTGCGTTCTTTCATATTATGTACTGCTAATATAGAACATGCTAATATATATAGTCAAGGACAGAAACGAGAGGTTTTTCCATGACTGAACCCACATCCGCCGAACCCGTCATCGAGGCTTTCTTCGATCGGCCCACCAACACGATCAGCTATCTGGTCGTCGATCCGGCGACGAAGACCGCCGCCGTGATCGACCCCGTGCTCGATTTCGACCTTGCCAGCGGAGAGGTCGATGTCGCCTCGGCCCGCCGCATCCTTTCGCGGGCACAGGCGCAGGGCTGGACCGTCGCCATGGTGCTCGAAACCCATGCCCACGCCGATCACCTGTCCGCCGCGCCCTTCATCAAGGCGAAGACCGGCGCGTTGATCGGCATTGGCGAGCATATCCGCGACGTGCAGAAGATCTTCCGACCGATGTTCGCCTTTGACGAGATGAAGACCGACGGATCGGACTTCGACCGCCTGTTCGCCGATGGCGAGCGGTTTCCCATCGGCGATCTGGAGGTGGAGGTCATCCACACCCCCGGCCATACTCCCGCCGATGTCGCCTATCGGATCGGCGATGCGGTGTTCGTCGGCGATACACTGTTCATGCCCGATTACGGCACGGCCCGCGCCGATTTCCCCGGCGGCGACGCGCGGCAGCTCTATCGCTCGATGCGCCGGCTGCTCGCCCTGCCGGACGATACGCGCCTGTTCATGTGCCACGACTACAAGGCGCCAGGCCGCGACGACTATCGCTGGGAAACGACCGTAGGGGAGCAGCGCCAGCACAGCGTCCACGTCCACGACGGCGTGACCGAGGACGAGTTCGTCACGATGCGCGAGGCGCGCGACGCCACGCTGTCCGCGCCGCGCCTGCTGCTGCCATCGATCCAGGTCAATATCAGGGCAGGGCGCTTCCCGCAGGCGGAGGAGAACGGCGTCCAGTTCCTGCGCATTCCGGTGAAGATCAGGGGCGACGCGCATCGGGACGAGGCTGCCACCGGGTCCTGAAGCGCGAAGACAGCCCCACGATACCCCTGAAGATACACCCAGATGCCCCGGCCCATACTGAGGACAATGCCCGATGGCCGCGGCCCGCCGCCCGCGTCCGGATGGGGCGGACGGCTACAGGGGCGAACATGCGATGCGATCAAGGGCGAGGGACAGGATCGGAACCGCCCTGTCGGCAAGCCCCGCGCCTCCAGCCCTCGTCCTTGTCCTCGTGCTTGTCCTTTCCGCCCGGCAGGCGCAAGCCCAGACGCCGGCACAGGGCCTTCCCGACCAGCTTGCCATCATCTACCGCGAGGCCAATGCGTCGGAGCGCGACACCATCGAGGATATCGCCAAGCGCCTCTATCCCGCCGACGTCGCGGGCTTCCTGAAGAGCTGGGAGGACGAAGGCTCGTTCGGCGCCAGCCTCGAGACCGGCAATACCTGGGAGTGGGGCGCCTATGCGGGGGCCGAGCTGACCCGCAGGAACAATCTGTGGGAACATCGCTTCTCGGCCGATTTCAACCTGCGCGAGGTCGATGGCGAACGGACCGAGGTACCGCTGAACGGCGCCTATCGCGCGCGGCGCGACTTTCGCGATTCGCCGGTCTTCGCCTTCGGCTCGCTGGCCTATGCGCGCAATCCGTTCCAGGGCATCGGGCGCCGCTTCACCGAAGTGGTCGAGGCGGGCTATCAGATCGTGGACACCGACGCCATAGACCGGGAAGCATCGGGCGGGCCGGCCACGCGCCAGACGCGCTTTACCGACGGAACCGCAGAAAACCGCCTGGCCGTGTTCCTCGACACCGATTTCAGCAGGGACATCACCGACACGCTGGCCTTTTGCGAGCATGTGACGCTGGTGCTGGACGAGGCGAAGACCACGCTTACCGACTCGACCGGATGGGACACCATCACCCGGCTCAGCGTCGTTCCAGGTCTTTGACCAGGTCGGAACCGGCATCCTCGGTCCCGTTCGCCGTCTCGACATGGAAGGTGGCCCAGATCTCGCTTTCCGGCAGGCCTTCCTGGATATTGTCGGCGGGGTTGGGATCGATCCGCGTGCCCTGGCGGTGCAGATGCGCCTTGGCGATCATGTTGGCGGTGATCGGGGCCGAGATGAACAGGAACAGCGTGATCAGCAGCTCGTGCGCGGTATAGAGCCCGTGATGGACCGGGAAATAGATCATCGAGGCGACCAGCACGCCGCCCACCCCCAGCGTGGTCGCCTTGGTCGGCCCGTGCAGCCGCGTCATCAGCGACGGCAGCCGCACCAGCCCCCACGACCCGATCAGCGCGAACGCGCCGCCCAGCAGGATCAGCGCTGCGACCAGGATGTCGGCGATGACCGTCATATCCGTCACTCCACGATATCGCCGCGCAGCAGGAACTTGGCATAGGCGACCGTTCCGACGAAGCCGACCATGGCGAACAGCAGGGCGGATTCGAAATACATCGTCGTGCCCTCGTTGATGCCGAACAACACGATCAGCGCGATCGAATTGATGACCATCGTGTCCAGTGCCAGGATCCGGTCCCCGCGCGTCGGCCCCGCGAACAGGCGCCAGACGTTGAGCAAGATGGCCAGGCCGATCATGACGAAGCCCAGCGTTATGGCCAGTGCCAGGATGGGGCTGATCATCGGAATATCCTTTTCAGGCGGGCTTCGTATCGGGACTTGATCCGGGCCACTTCGGCCTGCGGATCGCTGGCGTCCAGCGCGTGGACCAGCAGCGCGTGGCCATCGGCGGACACGTCCGCCGACACGGTGCCGGGCGTCAGGCTGATCGTGCCGGCCAGCGTGGTGATCGCCTCGGGCCGTCTGATGTCCAGCGGGATCACCAGCCAGCAGCTGTTGAGATCGCGGTTGCGGCGGAACAGGATCAGCCAGGCCACCTGGAAATTGGCGATCAGTATGTCCCACATGACCAGCCCGATATAGCCCACAAGCGGCATGCCCAGGTTGATCAGCGGCTTGTCCCGCCAATAGGGCGCGGTGAACAGCGGCACCAGGAAACCGACCAGCAGCGCCATCAGGATGGTCCCGACGCCCAGGCTGTTGGCCAGCAGGAGCCAGACCAGCACCAGCAATCCGGCCAGGGCGGGGTGGGGGAACAGGCGCCGCATCATCACTTGGCCTCCATCTCGAACGCGGGCTGGTCGACCAGTACCGCATTGACATAGCCGCCGACAGCGAAGATCTGCGCCGACGTCGCCTCGGCATTGCGGGTGACGGGGCCCGCGAACAGGGTCAGCGCCGCCAGCAGCGCGCACAGCACCCAGGCTGGCGCGCTGGCCCACGCGGAAATGCGCGAAGCGGTCAGCTCTCCCCCGTCGCGCGATTTCCAGAACAATATGCTGCCCGCCCGAGCCAGCCCCAGGATCGCCAGGAAGGTCCCGCCCAGGATCGCGGCCCAGATCCACGCGGCGAACGGCGCGTCCGCACTGGCCGCCAGGATCAGCAGCTTGCCGATGAAGCCCGACAGCGGCGGCAGGCCGGCCAGCGCGATCGCCGCCAGCATGAACAGCGCGCCATATTGCCCCATGCGCGCGAACGGCCCGTCGGGGGTCAGCGCGTCGTCGGTGTCGCCCCGCGCACGCGCCACCAGATCGGCGACCAGGAACATCAGCGCGCCCGCCAGCACCGAATGCGGCAGGTAATACAGCCCCGCCGCGACCGTGTCGGGCTGGAACAGCGCGATGGCCGACAGCAGCGTGCCGGTCGATCCGATGATGCCGAACGCCGCCATCAGCCGCATGTCCTTGGCCGCCAGCACCCCGACGAAGCCCGCCACGATGGTCAGCAGCGACGCGGGCAGCATCCAGGCCGCTGGTGCCCACGCCGCCGCGCCCGCGTCTGCCCCGAAGATCAGCACGGTGGTGCGCAGGATCGAATAGACGCCCACCTTGGTCAGGATCGCGAACAGCGCCGCCACCGGGGCGGAGGTGCTGGAATAGGCGCGCGGCAGCCACAGCTGCAGCGGCAGCAGCGCGGCCTTGAGCGCGAAGACCACGATCAGCACCTGCGCGCCGATGCGGATCAGCGGCTGGTCGCCTGCAGGCGCGGCGGCGACCCGCAGCGCCATGTCGGCCATGTTGAGCGTGCCCGTGGTGCCGTACAGGATACCCAGCGCGATCAGGAACAGCGTCGATCCGACCAGGTTGACCACCACATATTGCACGCCCGCCTGCAGCCGCGCCGCGCCCTGTCCATGCAAGATCAGCCCATAGCTGGCGATCAGCAGCACTTCGAAGAACACGAACAGGTTGAACAGGTCGCCCGTCAGGAACGCGCCGTTCAGCCCCAGCAGCTGGAACTGGAACATCGGGTGGAAATGCCAGCCCCGCCGGTCAAGCTGCGTGACGACCGAGTGGACCAGCACGCACAGCGCCAGCACATTGGTCAGCAGCACCATCATCGTCGACAGCCGGTCCAGCACCAGCACGATGCCGAAGGGCGCGGGCCAGTCGCCCAGGCGGTAGACACGGATCACCCCGTCCGACGCCTCGGCGAACAGGGCGATGGCGACCGCGACCAGCGCGGCGCTGGACGCCAGCGAGAAGATCGCGCCCAGCCGCGTGGTGCGGACCATGCGGATCAGCGTGATGGCTGCGACCACCGCCGGCAGCAGGATCGGGACGATGGTCAGCATCAGTGATTGGCCTCGCCATCGGTCAGGTCGACATCCTCGACCGTTCCGTCGACATGGTCGGTCCCGCTTTCAAGAAAGCTGCGCAGCGCCAGCACCACCACCAGCGCGGTCATGCCGAACGAGATCACGATGGCCGTCAGCACCAGCGCCTGCGGCAGCGGATCGGTGTATTCCGCGCCCTTGGCGTAGATCGGCGGCTTGTCCACCACCAGCCTGCCCATCGAGAACAGGAACGCGTTGATCGCATAGGACAGCATGGCGATGCCCAGCACCACCGGAAAGGTGCGCCCCCGCAAGGTCAGATAGATGCCCCCCGCGGTCAGCACGCCGATGGCGCTGGCAACCAGGAATTCGACGCTCATTGCGGTGCCTCCGCCCCTGCACCCTGTCCGGGCGCATCCTTTGCGCGTGCGGCTTTCTCGCGCGCATCCTCGCGGCTGGGATCGATGTCCATCGGGTGCTGCGACCCGCCCGCCTGCTCGGCGCGCTGGGTGGCGTTGGCCAGCTGCGCCAGCGCCAGCATCACCGCGCCCACCACGGTCAGCGCGACGCCGATGTCGAACAGCAGCGCGGTCGCCAGCTCGATCTCGCCCACCAGCGGGATGTGGAAATAGCCATAGGAACTGGTCAGGAACGGCTTGCCGAAGGCCAGCGATCCCGCGCCGGTCGCCGCCGCGGTCAGCACGCCCGCCGCGATCAGTGCGTGCCGCTCGATCCGGCGGCGTTCTTCGGCCCATTCGAAGCCCGATGCCATGTACTGGATCAGCATCGCGATAGAGAATACCAGACCCGCGATGAACCCGCCGCCCGGCATGTTGTGGCCGCGCAGGAATATATACAGGCCCACCACCATCGCCATCGGCAGGATCAGGCGTCCGGCGACGACCAGCATCATCGGATGCCGTTCGGGCGATCGGATGATGCCGTCCATCAGCGCCAGCAGGCGGCGGCCGGAAATGCCGCGCCCCGCCGGTTGCAGCAGTGCGAATATGGCCAGCGCCGCGATGCCCAGCACGATTATCTCGCCAAAAGTGTCGAAGCCGCGGAAATCGACCAGGATGACGTTCACCACATTGGTCCCGCCGCCGCCCGGCTTCGCCTGCAGCCAGTGGAAGGCCGAGATCGTGTCCCCCTGCGGCCGCGTCATCACCGCCCACGCGGCCCAGCCCACGCCCGCGCCACCGATCACGCCCAGCACCGCGTCGCGCACATGGCGCAGGGTCGAACTGCTGCTCGGCGGACTGCGCGGCAGCAGGTGCAGCGCCAGCAGCAGCAGCAGGATCGTCACCGTCTCGACCGAGATCTGCGTCAGCGCCAGGTCGGGCGCGGACAGGAATACGAAGCCAAGCGACACCACCAGCCCGATCACGCTGATATAGACCAGCGAGAGGAAGCGCTGCCGGTGCGACAGCACCACCGCGACCGTACCCGCCACCAGTCCCAGCCATGCCAGTATGGCGACCGGCGGGGCAGGGATCGTCTCGCGCCCGCCCGCGGCGAAGCCGCCCGACAGCCGCGATCCCAGGACCATCCCCTCGACCCCCAGCACGATGACGAAGGCGAACAGCACGAACAGCATGCGCTGCAGCGATCCGTTGTGGAAGCCATAGGACAGAACACGGCTGGCATAGACCAGGCCGAAGATGCCGCGGTCGAATATGCGCTTTGCGACGGGGACCGGCAGGGCCTGCCACAGCCGGTCGAACGCGCCATGGCGCCACAGCATCACAAGGCCGCCCGCCACCGCGATCGCGCTCATCAGCAGGGCCGGGGTCAGCCCGTGCCACAGCGACAGGTAGAAATAGGGCGGCTCGCCGCCGATCACCGCTGCCGAAACGGATTTCACGAACGGTTCGGCCACCAGCCCGGGCAGCAGGCCGATCAGCACCACCAGCACCACCAGCACCGCGGGCGGGCCCCACAAGCCGATACCGGGATCATGCGGGGGTTTCGGATAATCGTCGCGCCTGGATCCGAAGAAGACATGCGCGATGAAGCGGAACGAATAGGCCGCCGACAGCAGCGCGGCGATGGTCGCCGCCGCCGGCACCAGCCAGCCGATCCCCGCCCAGCCGGTATGCGCCGCTTCCTCCAGCATCATCTCCTTGGACAGGAAGCCGTTGAAGGGCGGGACCCCCGCCATCGACAGCGCCGCGATGGTGCCCAGCGTCGCGGTGACCGGCATCAGCGCGGCCAGCCCGCCCAGCCGCCGCGCGTCGCGTGTGCCGACCTCGTGGTCGACGATGCCCGCGTTCATGAACAGCGCTGCCTTGAACGTGGCATGGTTGATGATGTGGAACACGCCCGCCACCGCCGCCATGCGCGTGCCGAAACCGAACAGCATGGTAAGCAGCCCCAGATGGCTGACGGTGGAATAGGCGAGCAGGCCCTTCAGGTCGTTCTTGAACAGTGCGATGAACGCGCCGATCAGCATGGTCACCAGCCCGGTCGTCGCGACCAGATAGAACCACAGATCCGTCCCCGCCAGCACCGGCCACAGCCGCGCCATCAGGAACACGCCCGCCTTCACCATGGTGGCGCTGTGCAGATAGGCGCTGACCGGCGTGGGCGCGGCCATCGCGTGGGGCAGCCAAAAATGGAACGGGAACTGCGCCGACTTGGTGAAGCAGCCCAGCAGGATCAGCACCAGCGCGACCGGGTACAGCGGCGATGCCTGGATCGCGTCCTTCGCCAGCAGGATCTGCGTCAGATCGTACGATCCCGCGATCCGCCCCAGCAGCACCAGCCCCGCGATCAGCGCCAGCCCCCCGCCGCCGGTGACGGCAAGCGCCATGCGCGCGCCCTGCCGCCCGTCGGGCAGATGGCCCCAGAACCCGATCAGCAGGAACGACGACAGGCTGGTCATCTCCCAGAAGACCAGCAGCAGCAGGATATTGTCCGACAGCACGATGCCCAGCATCGCGCCCTGGAACAGCATCAGGAAGGTCAGGAAACGCGCCGAACTGTCGGCGGCGGAAAGATAGCTGTTGGCATAGACAACGATCAGGAAACCGATCCCCAGGATCAGCCCCGCGAACATCAGCCCCAGCGGGTCCATGAAGTAATGCGCGTTCAGCCCGATCGCGGGCACCCAGGCGATGCGCGTGACCGCAATTTCGCCGGCCAGCACCGCGGGCGCCTTCAGCATGACCAGCACGAAGGCGGCCAGCGTGAACAGGCCCGCGATGACGGCATGGATATTGCGCGGTGCCCGGGCCGCCAGACCGATGGCGATCGCGCCAAGGAAAGGCAGGGCGGAAATGAGCAGCAAGTCCAACGGGAACTCCGGCTATCGAACTTCAGGCCTCTGGGACAGGTCGGCAGGCGACCCGGCGATGCGCCGACGCGGGCGCGACGGTGCTGTCGATACAGGATCGGCAGCGCATGTCCATGGCTGGCCCCCGCGAAACCGGCACCGCAGGGGCAAATTCCATGCGGACCGGCACCGAATGGCCGAAATGGGGCGATTCGCGGCCAAGCAGTCCATTAACCATCATTTTCGGCCTGTCCCGCGCCGAATCGCAAATTTTTCTCGCGAAATGATTAACGCGCGGATTAACCGTGATGCACGGCCAGCCAGGCCGCTTTGCCAGATGGCAGCCGCCTGCGTTCCGTCTTTAAAGGGATGGTTAACCGGTTCGACATGGGAACCGACTTGTGACCTTAAGGGTTTCTAGCGACAAGACACAATCTGCATGAGGTAACCCGAGCCATGTATACGCCAAGCTACCGCACCAGTTCGCCCGACCGCTGGACTCTCCCGCGTCCCTATTCCGATGCTTCTCAGCGCTTTATGAAGTTCGGCGCCGTGCAGCCGATGCACGAACCGACCCTGTGGCAGAAGCTGTTCCGCGCCAGCTGAACGCCGTCTGATGGCAGGATCTTTGCATCCATCGTCGCCGCAGCGTAGAGTACCGAATGCTTAACGGCCAGCCTCCCAAAGGAGCGCTGGCCGTTTTCACGTTAACATTTGGTCCCGGAACCGGGGCGGGGCAGGGCGCCCCCTATTCGCCCCGCAAGGCCGCCAGCAACGCATCGCCGCGCACCAGCTTGAAGTTCTGCGTGGCATTGCCATCCGCATCGGGCCCGTTGTCCCCGTCCTGCGCAACGAAGATGCCATCGGGAAAGCCGGGCCCGAAACTGCCGGCCGCGAATTCGATGCCGTCGGTTTCCACCGTCCCGTCGATCCCGCCGCCATCCACGATCCGCACCCGCCCGGCATAGGCCATCGTGGGCAGCGCGAAAGCCGCATAGGCATTGTCGCCCTGGCTCGATGCGATCAGATAGCCGCCGTCGCTGCCGACCGGCGCAATCGCCAGCCCCTCGACATCGGGCACCAGCGCGGTGCCGTCGGCGCGCGAGACCAGCTCGCCCGCCGGAGAGGCTTGCGACAGGTCGAAGCGGTGGATCCCCACCGTCTCCTCGCCCACGTAAAGCATGTCGGTGCGCCCATCGACGACGCAGCCCTCGCTCTGGCTGGGAATGGCGAAGCGGCGGGTCGACAGGATCGTCGGAGCCTGCGCCGTGCCGCCGATGACCGCCTCGATCACCGGACCCTGCTTGGTCACGACATAGGCCCGCGCCAGCTGGCCCGCCGCATCGGCCTCGGCCATGCAGAAGCCATAGGCCTCGCCGCTGCCGCCGCTACCCACCTCCAGACGCGGGCCCTGCGTCAGCTGCCCGTCGCTCGCCAGTGTGAAGAACGCGATGGCGGGCGTGGCCGCGTCGGTCCGGTCGCTGGCCGCCACCAGCACGGTGCCACCCGCCAGCGAGACCAGGTCGACATTGTTGAGCAGCCCCGCGGGCACGAAATCGATGACCGTCCCGTCCAGCCGATAGCTGTACAGTCCCGCCTTCTTGTCGGTGCCCAGCAGCACGCTCTTCGCCGGGTCCGCCGGGTTGCGCCAGATCGCCGGATCGTCGGCGGCATCGGCATTGGCCGTGCCCACCGGCACCGTTTCCGCCGCCGCCGTGACGCTGCCCGTCGGCCAGGGCGAGGGCGGCCACACCGTTTCCCCCGCGCAGGCGGCCAGCAGGATCGCCGGGGCGATGGCGGCCCCGGCCCTGATCGTATTGCTCATGGACATGCTCCCGTTCCGTCCCCGCCGCATCAGAAATTCAGCCGTGCGCCGAACTTCATGGTCCAGCTATATTCCTCGTACTGCAGCAGGTTCCGCTGGCCGCCATAGTTGTTGTACGCGAAATATTTGGCGTCGTTGATGTTGACCCATTCGTAATAGAGCTGGACCTGTTCGTTCAGCCGCAGCCGCGCGCTGAGGTCGAGCTGGAAGTGATCGTCGACATAGCGGTCCTCTTCCGGATCGCCGCCCAGCTCGTCGAGATAGCGGTCGCGATAGGTGCCCGACAGGCGGATGCTGACCGGACCCTTTTCATACCCCAGCACGCCGTTCAGCGTGTGCTTCGACGTCGCGGGCAGGGTGATCTCGCGGTAGTCGGTGACCGACGACAAGTCGGTGACGTCGCCATCGGGCACGCGGCCGGTCGCATCGGTATAGGTATAGTTCGCCTGCACCAGGAAGCCCGACAGCAGGCCCGGCAGGAAGTCCAGCGCCTGGCTGACACCCAGTTCCACGCCGAAGATCTCGGCGCTCTCGCCGTTGATCGGGATGGTCGCTTCCTCGAACGCGGTGCCCAGGAACACGCCCGGCTCGTCCACGTCGACCTCGGCGATGTAATTGCTGACGTCCTTGTAGAACACCGCCGCGGTGATCGCGCCATTGCTCGACATGTAATATTCGGCGGTCAGATCGCCGTTCCATGCCTCGTAGGGCTCAAGATCGGGATTGCCGAAGGCGGCCTCGTCATCCTCGTTCAGCTCGACATGCGGGGCGAGCTGGAACAGGCCCGGCCGCACCAGCGATCGATAGCCCGCCGCGCGCAGGATCAGATCGGGCGCGGCTTCATAGCGGACATTCACGCTTGGCAGCCAGAACCCGTAATCCTTCTCGGCGGTCTGCGGCGTGACGGTGAAGAACTCGTCGTCCTCGGTCTCGGTAATGGTGACCAGATTGCCTGCCAGATCGTTCGACGTATGCTCGTATCGCACGCCCCCGATGACGGTCAGCGCGCTGTTTTCGAACCGGGCAAGGCCATAGCCTGCCAGTATGTCCTCCGACGCGGTATAATCCTCCAGCGCGCTGTCGACGCCGCTGTCGAATTCGTTCAGCTCGAACGCGTCGCGGTTGGCATCGAAGAAACGGCGGACACCGTCGTAATTGGGGACCGGATCGATGGCGGCCAGGCGATAGGTGCTGACCCCCAGTACGTCGGCAAGGGTAAACCCGTCGGTTTCCCAGAACTCGACGTCGAAATCATACCTCTTCTCGCGCCAGCGCCCCTTGAAGCCGCCCTGCAGCGTCAGCGTGCCGGCATCCAGGAAGAAGTCCTTGCCACCGTCGAACGTCACCGCATATTCGTCATCCACGGAATCGGAGAGCGCGGTATATTCGATCTCGTCCAGCTCGTAGCCCGACGGATCGCGGAATGTCCGGCCGTTGCCCGCGATGTCCAGCGTGGGCACGCGCCCGGCGAAATCGATGTCGATGCGCTGGCTGTCGCCCGAAAAGTCGCGCGCGAACACGGCGGGGTCGATCGACCCGTCCTCCTTCTCGCTCGATCGGGCATAGCTGGCCGAATATTCGGCGAACCATCCGCTGTCGAGCTGGGTCTTGCCGCCCACGACCACGTTCCAGATGCGCTGGCGTTCAAAGCGGTCCTTGCCGTCGCGCTCGACGCCCAGCTCGTATTCGCCGTCGTCGCCCTGGGCCTGCGGACCGTCGTATAAGCTGACAGTCGATCCATTGCCCACGGCCAGCGCATCCTCGACCTTCAGGATCAGGCGCCGGCGATATTCCTGGTCGTCGAACTGGCTCCACACGCCGCGCGCATACAGCTCGGTGGTCTCGCCGACGCGGAAATCCGCGCCCAGCGTGCCCGAGATGCGGGTACGCTCGACGTCATAGTCGCGGTACTGGATCTCTTCGGGATAGATCGCGCTGTCATTGTCGGTCCAGTCGTCCGCCTCGACATTGTCGGTCTCGAAGAAGCGGCGGTAATAGCTGATGCCGCCCGACACGCCGAAATCCTCGGTCACGCGCGTCGCGAAATCGAAGCTGCCCTTGGGGGTCAGCTCGTTCGACAGCTCGTTATAGCTGCCCTCGACCCGCGCGGTATAGAGCGCTTCCTCGCGGTCGAAGGCGCTGGTGGTCTCGATCTCGATCGAGGCGCCGATGGTGTCGGCATCCATGTCGGGGGTCAGCGACTTCTTGACCGTGATCGATTCGATGATGTCGCTGCTGATCACGTCGAGCGCGACCTGGCGCACGTCGCTTTCGGGCGCAGGCAGCCGCACGCCGTTGAGCGAGGTGGCGTTCAGATTGGGATCGAGCCCGCGCACCGCCACGAAGCGGCCTTCGCCCTGGTCGTTCAGCACGTTGATGCCGGGCAGGCGGCGCAGCGATTCGGCCACGTTCTGGTCGGGAAACTGGCCAATCGCGTCGCGGGTCAGTACGTCGGACACGGTATCGGCCGCCTTCTTGCGGGAAAGCGCGCTGGCCTGGTTCGCCAGCTGGCCGACGACCAGGATGGAATCGTCCGCGCTGCCCAGCGCAACGGTCTGCTGCACGGTGCCGGTTTCGGGAACGGTGACGGTGATCGTCTCGGTCGGCGCGCCGACATAGCGGACTTCCAGCGTATAGGTACCGGCGGGTACTTCGGGAAAGCGGAACGACCCGTCACGCTCGGTCGAGGTGGTGCGGCCCAGTTCCAGTATGGTGACCTGCGCGGCCTGCAGCGCGCGGGTGCCGGTCGCGTCGACGACCGACCCGTCCAGCGTGCCCGCGGCCATGGCCTGCGGCGCGGCGATGATGGCGGAAAGCGCGCTGCCGATGACAAGCGCGGTGCGGAATGTGCGGTTCATGTGACCCCCTGAAGCCTTGTGTCTGACAGGGGATGCCAAGCCCCCCTTGGCGCAGCGGCTAGGGGGTGTTTGCGACGGACACGCGACAGTTGCGTTTCAATGGCGTTACAGGCAGCAATATTTCCGCATTGCCGCATGGGCATGATATTCGCGGCCCGAGCGGCGGATCATCGCGCGGGTCGTCCCGGGGCCTCAACGCAGGCGGAAGTCCACGTCGGGATAGCCATGGCCGGGGGGCACGCCCGCCCAGCGCTCGTCGCCTTCGCTGCGAACGACGGGCAGGATCTCGCGCACCGGAAATTCAAGCGCGCTCGCCCTGGCGTCGGCAAACCCCCGGCCCATGGCAAGCCGCATCAGCGTCGCGCGCGTAGGGCCCAGGATCTTCAGCCTGCCTCCTTCCGCATCCTCGATCAGCGCGCCTGCGCTGGCCCAGAAGCTGGCCGCATTCTCGGTCCGGTCGGGAGAGACGGGCGCACCCGCGGGTGCCTGCACGAGATAGAAGCGCGCATCGAAACGGCGCGCCAGCACGATTTCGGCAGGCGGGCACCAGCGCGCGAAGGGCATCAGCGCGGCCGGGTCCAGCGCCCAGCCGCGATCCGCCAGCAGCGCTGCGAACTCCGCACCCGCCAGCAATTCGGCGCGCGCCCGCGCAAGTTCGGAAAAGTCGGCATCGCCGCGCAGCCCGCACAGCAGGCCGGTTTCCTCGAAGGTTTCGCGCAGCGCCGCCACGCGGGCGGAGGCTTCGGCCGGCGGCAGTCCGGGCGCCAGCCTTTGCGCCAGCACGCCGTCCGCCGCTTCGACGCGCCCGCCCGGAAATGCAATCATCCCGCCGGCAAAGGCCAGGCGGGACGATCGTTCGACCACAAGGATCTCGTCCGGCCCGCCAGAGGCGGAAGGACGCATCGCGATCAGCGTCGCTGCTGGGATCGCATCCTTCAGCCGCTGCGCCAGATCGGGCCTGTCATCAAGCTCCATCGGACGCGCGGCCTTCCTCTATTCGGCCTTGGCGCAGCCCTGCTCGTTCATCAGCGTCTGCAGTTCGCCGGCCTCGAACATCTCCATCATGATGTCGCTGCCGCCGACGAATTCGCCTTTGACATAAAGCTGCGGAATGGTCGGCCATTCGGAATAGGCCTTGATGCCCTGCCGGATTTCCATGTCCTGCAGCACGTCGACCGATCCATAGGCCACGCCGCAATGCTCGAGGATGGCGACCGCGCGGCTGGAAAACCCGCACTGGGGGAACAGCGGCGTGCCTTTCATGAACAGGACGACATCGTCTTTGCTGACGATATCCTTGATGCGGTCATTGGTGTCGGACATTTGGGTTCCCGGTATTTTCAAAAATAGATTGTCGTGATCGTCAATTGGGAACCGCGGTGGTCAGTTGCAAGGCGTGGAGTTCCCCGCCCATGCGCCCGCCCAGTGCATCATAGACCGCCTTGTGCTGCTTCACGCGCGTCATCCCGGCGAAAGAGGGCGACACCACATGCGCCGCATAATGATCGCCGTCGCCCGCCAGATCGCGGATGGTGACGTCCGCATCGGGAATGGCATCGCGGATAAGGCGCTCGATCTCGTCTGCCTGCATCGCCATGATCAGCTCTCGCTCATCAGCTGGCGGCGCGCCTCGATCATCTTCTCGTCCAGCGCGGCGCGCACCATCGCGTCGTCGGTATCGACGCCCGCGCTGGTCAGGTCGCCCAGCACCTTGCGGATCACGTCCTCGTCGCCCGCTTCCTCGAAATCGGCCTGGACCACTGCCTTGCGATAGGCCTCGGTCTCGACATCAGACAGGCCCATCAGCCCGGCGGCCCATTCGCCCACCAGCCGGTTGCGGCGCGCGGTCACGCGGAACAGCATTTCCTCGTCCATCGCGGCCTTGGCTTCCTCGGCGCGGCGGCGGTCGTTGAAATCGGTCATTGTGGTCAGTCCTCTTCGAAAAACGGTGTCGTCAGGCCGCCTTGTCGCGCGGACCGGAAAGAAACGAAAGATCGCCCGCGGCCTTCGCCTCATAGGCGGAAATCGCGTCCTGGCGCGCCATGGTCAGCCCGACCTCGTCCAGTCCTTCCAGCAGGCAGTGGCGGCGGAACGGATCGATCTCGAACGTGAAGCGGTCCTGGAACGGCGTGGTGACGGTGCAATGTTCAAGGTCGATGGCGATCTCGTCGCTCGCCGCCACGTCCAGAAGGCGGTCGACCTGCTCCTGCGGCAGCGCGACGGTCAGGATCCCGTTCTTGAACGCATTGCCCGCGAATATGTCGGAAAAGCTGGGCGCGATCACCGCCGTGATCCCCATGTCGAGCAGCGCCCAGGCGGCATGCTCGCGGCTGGAACCGCAGCCGAAATTGTCGCCCGCGATCAGGATCGGCGCGCCTTCGAAGCGCGGATCGTCGAAGACATTGCCGTCCTTCGCGCGCACCGTCTCGAACGCGCCTTCGCCCAGCCCCTCGCGGGTGATGGTCTTCAGCCAGCGCGCGGGGATGATGACGTCGGTATCGACGTTCTTCGCTCCGAACGGGATGGCCCGCCCTTCGATCCGGTCAATCTTGTCCATGGATTCAGCCTATATGGCGAAGCCGCACGCGGCTCAACGTCCGAATGCGCGCGCCTGCGTGCCGGTGCGATCGGCTGCGATCAATCGGTCTCGGGATTCTCGCCCGAGGGGACCGAAGCGGCGGGCCTGTCCTTCTTCTTCGCGCGCTCCATCCGGCGCGAGGCGTACATGACCGCCGCCGCCAATGCGGCCGATCCGATCGCGGCACCTGCCATGGCGGCCTTGGAAGTCCAGCTGTTGTCTTCGCTCATGACGTTATCCGTCTTTCTGTGTCCGTTTCGGGCCTCTCGCCCGCCAGCGCCCTATCTCCCCTGCACGGGGTGAAACGCAAGGGCGCAGGGCGATTTTATTCACCGCTCCCGCCCCTGGTCCAGATGGCGCGCCAGCACCATCCAGCGCTGCTGCTTTTCCGCCGGCGTGATCGCGCAATAGGCCGGGCTGGAGGAAGGCAAATCGACCAGCGCGATGCCGCCTGCTCCCGCCATTGCCCGCCGCCCGATCCGCGCGGCGGCGCTGCCGTTGAAGGCGACCGCGCGCAGGTCGGGCAGGATGCCCGCCAGCCCGCGCAGATCGGTCCGCTCCACGTCGCGCAGCGCGGTGTCGAGGCTCCCCTCGCGCCGCCCGCTCGCCGCCACGTCCCAAAGCCCGATGCCGCGCGAAAGCAGCGCGGCCAGCCGTTCGTCATAGGGCAGGGCAGGCAGGTCGGGGATGTCTGCCGCGCCGCCAAGCAGATGCCAGAACCGGTTCTGCGGATGCGCGTAATAGCGCGCCTCGGCCAGCGAGCGGTCTCCCGGCAGGCTGCCGCAGATCAGCAGCCGCGTATCGGCATTCACGACCGGCGCGAAACCGGTCTTGCGAAGGGCGGCTGCGTCTTGGCTCACCATGCGATCACGCCGGTTCCGTCTCCGCCGCGCCCAGCATGCGCACATCGGTCAGCCGGCCCGTCACCGCCGCCGCCGCCGCCATCGCGGGGCTGACCAGATGGGTGCGAGACCCCGGACCCTGACGACCCACGAAATTGCGGTTCGAGGTCGAGGCGCAGCGCTCGCCCGCGGGCACCTTGTCGGGGTTCATGCCAAGACAGGCCGAACAGCCCGGCTCGCGCCATTCGAGGCCTGCGTCGGTGAAGATCTTGTCCAGCCCCTCGGCCTCGGCCTGCAGCTTGACCAGTCCCGATCCGGGCACCACGATGGCCCATGTCACATTGGCGGCCTTCTTGCGCCCCTTCAGCACGGCGGCGGCGGCGCGCAGATCCTCGATCCGGCTGTTGGTGCAGCTGCCGATGAAGACGTTCTGCACCTCGATATCGGTCATCTTCATGCCCGGCTCCAGCCCCATGTAGTCGAGGCCGGCCTGCGCCGCGGCCTGCTTCGACGGATCGGCAAAGCTGGCGGGATCGGGCACGCTGCCGGTGATCGCGACGGTATCCTCGGGGCTGGTGCCCCAGGTGACGGTTGGCTGGATGTCGGCGGCGTCGATCACCACGGTCTTGTCGAACACCGCACCCTGGTCAGTGGGCAGCGTCTTCCACCATGCCAGCGCCTTGTCCCAGTCGGCACCCTTGGGCGCCATCGGGCGGCCCTTCAGATAGGCAAAGGTCGTCTCGTCCGGGGCGATAAGCCCCGCGCGCGCGCCGCCCTCGATCGCCATGTTGCACACGGTCAGGCGGCTCTCGATGCTCATGCCCTCGAACACCTTGCCGCGATATTCGACGACATGGCCGGTGCCGCCCGCCGTGCCTGTCACGCCGATGATATGCATGACGACATCCTTGGCGGTCACGCCGGGGGCCAGCTCGCCCTCCACGCGCACTTCCATGGTCTTCGACCGCTTCAGCAGCAGCGTCTGCGTCGCCAGCACATGCTCGACCTCGCTGGTGCCGATCCCGAACGCCAGCGCGCCCAGCCCGCCGTGGCTGGCCGTATGCGAATCGCCGCACACGATGGTCGCGCCCGGTAGAGAGAATCCCTGCTCCGGCCCCACGACATGCACGATGCCCTGTTCCTTGTCCGCGTCGCCAATATAGCGAATCCCGAACGAAGGCGCATTGCCCTCCAGCGCGGCCAGCTGCTGCGCGCTGGCGGGATCGGCGATGGGGATGCGCTGGCCCGCATCGTTGCGCCGCGCGGTGGTCGGCAGGTTGTGGTCGGGCACCGCCAGCGTCAGATCGGGGCGGCGCACCGTGCGGCCCGCCATGCGCAGCGCCTCGAACGCCTGCGGGCTCGTCACCTCGTGGACGAGGTGGCGGTCGATATAGACAAGGCAGGTGCCGTCGTCGCGGCGCTCCACCACATGGGCGTCGAAGATCTTTTCGTACAGGGTGCGGGGCGTGTCGGTCATGATGCACGCGCATTTGCTCTGCCATCGGTAACATTGCAAGCCCGCAGCCGTGTGCAATTGCCTCCGCGGCCCGGTGAGAGTAGAGCGGGGCCGACATGTCGATCCTTGCCAAGATAGCAATCACGCTTGCCGCCTGCGCCGCGATGGAAGGCGTCGCCTGGGCCAGCCACAAGTACATCATGCACGGCTGGGGCTGGGGCTGGCACCGCGACCACCACGAACGGCACGACAATTTTCTCGAAAAGAACGATCTCTACGCCCTGGTCGGCGCAGCCATGAGCATCGCGATGTTCGCGCTGGGCAGCCCGCTGGTCATGGGCGCGTCGGCGTGGGAGCCCGCGACATGGATCGGCATGGGCATATTGCTGTACGGCGTGATCTACACGCTGGTGCACGACGGCCTCGTCCATCAGCGCTGGTTCCGCTACGTCCCGCGCGGCGGTTATCTGAAACGGCTGGTCCAGGCCCACCACCTCCACCACGCCACGCAGTCGAAGGAAGGCGGCGTCAGCTTCGGCTTCGTCATCGCGCGCAGCCCGGCAGCCCTGAAACGCGACCTGAAGGCCCAGCGCGAAGCTGGCAGGGCGGTATTGCGCGAAGGCGCGGGGGTTTAGCGCCGCGCTGCTGCGGCAGGTTTCAGGTGCTTGGGTAAAGTTGATCGGATGACCGGAACGGGGTGGATAGCTGCCGCTAAATATCGAACCTCAACGCCGAAGAGTCGCCTTCCCAAAATCGATAAAGCTTGTCCCACCATTTGCGGGTTTCCGGGCCAAGGTAGGGATCGAAGTCCGATGCATGAACGCCGCCATCACCTCTAAATCGGTCGTTGCCGCCTAGATGATTTTGTATGCTCTCCAAGAACCCGATTGTCGCAGCCTCCTGCACATATTCGTCCCCCTCGATGTGCCAAAGCTCGACGACTTCAAAGACTTTGTCGAAGTTCGAAATGTCCCCTCGACGCATTCGGTCGATCAGGTGCCTCGCAAGGTCGCCCAACGCGATGTATCGCGGCAACTGTGGCTCGTCTGAGTAGTCAGCTAGGAACGCTTGCCACTGGCCACTGAACGACGGGTCAGCCTCAAGCATCGGTGCAAACATTTCATCGCGTTCGATCATTGGCTTAGTTTGACGGCTCACCTGCGAGTCAGCAATCGGTCGTTACCGGAAAGTCCGCTCTCGGCCAGAAACCCGCAAAAGCCGCCGCCTCAGCAATCAACCCTTCGCCGCCGCGGCCCGCTCATGATGCCGGATCACCTCGTCGATCACGAAGCGCAGGAACTTCTCCGAAAATTCCGGATCCAGGTCCGCTTCCGCCGCCAAAGCGCGCAGGCGTTCGATCTGGCGCTGCTCGCGGGTCGGGTCGGCGGGGGGCAGGGCGGCCTTCGCCTTGTATTCGCCCACCGCCTGCGTGATCCGAAAGCGTTCGGCCAGGATGTGGATCAGCGCCGCATCGATATTGTCGATGCTCTTGCGAAAGGCGGCCAGCACCGCATCGGGCGCGGCTTCGTCCATGGTGCGTTCGTCGGTCATGATGCGCGCCCTATAATGCAGGGGGCCTTTCACGCAAATTCTTTGCGCGATCGGCCGCCTGCGCGCAGCTTTCGGCCGGCTTTCCCATCGCCGCAAGTGCGAACTTGGTGCTTGCCATCGGGCACCCCGGGCCACTAGGGAGACCGCGTGACTGCGACTGTCCATACCCTCCCGCGAAGCGACGCTTCCCTCGCGCCCATCCTTGCCCTGACGGCCGATGGCATGAACCATGTCAATGCGATCATCCTCGATCGGATGCAGTCGAAAATCCCGCTTATTCCGGCGCTTGCAGGCCATCTGATCGCGGGCGGGGGCAAGCGGATGCGTCCGATGCTCACCCTCGCCAGCGCCGCGCTGCTGGAATACGAAGGCGCGCGCCATTACAAGCTGGCCGCCGTGGTCGAGTTCATCCACACCGCCACGCTGCTGCATGACGACGTCGTCGACGGATCCGACATGCGCCGCGGCAAGCAGGCCGCCAATGTCGTGTTCGGCAATCCCGCCGCCGTGCTGGTCGGCGACTTCCTGTTCTCGCGCAGTTTCGAGCTGATGACCGAGGATGGCAGCCTGCGCGTGCTCAAGATCCTGTCGGGCGCCAGCGCGATCATCGCCGAGGGCGAGGTCGACCAGCTGACGGCCCAAAGACAATTGGAGACGAGCGAGGAGCGCTATCTCCAGATCGTGGGCGCGAAGACCGCCGCGCTGTTCGCCGCCGCCTGCCGCATTGCCGCGGTGGTCGCCGAACGCGATGCCAAGATCGAGCAGGCGCTCGACGATTACGGCCGCAACCTCGGCATCGCGTTCCAGCTGGTCGACGACGCGATCGACTACGATTCCGAAGTCGCCGAAAGCGGCAAGGACAAGGGCGACGATTTCCGCGACGGCAAGATGACGCTGCCCGTGATCCTGGCCTATGCCCGCGGGTCCGAGGACGAGCGCGCGTTCTGGCGCGAGGCGATGAGCGGCAAGCGCACGTCGGACGAAGACCTTGCCCATGCGATCTCGCTGATCGCCAGGCACGACGCGGTGAACGACACGCGCGAACGGGCCAAGCATTTCGCCAATCGCGCGATCGACGCGATCTCGGGCTTTCCCGCCAATCCGGCCCGCGCCGCGATGATAGAGGCGGTGCAATTCGCGGTGGCGCGCCGCTTCTGATGCTTTTAGGCGGGCGCTGATGAGCCTGCCTGTTCAAGAAATCCTGCCCGACCTGCTGGCCGCGCTGCGTGCCGGCCCGAACGCGGTGCTGGTCGCGCCGCCCGGCGCGGGCAAGACCACCGCGGTTCCACCCGCGCTGATCGACCAGCCGTGGTGTTCGGGACAGGTCTGGGTCCTGTCCCCCCGGCGCGTCGCCGCCCGTGCCGCCGCCGAACGCATGGCGCAGATGCTGAACGAAAAGCCGGGCGAGACCATCGGCTATCGCACCCGCATGGACAGCAAGACCGGCGCGAAAACCCGCGTGGTCGTCATGACCGAGGCGATCTTCGTCAACGCTATCGCGCAGGACCCCGAACTGGCGGGCGTCTCCGCCGTGCTGTTCGACGAGGCGCATGAACGCCATCTCGATTCCGACCTCGGCCTCGCGCTGGCGCTGCAGACGCAGGAGGTGCTGCGCGAGGATCTGCGCCTGCTGGTGATGAGCGCCACCATCGACGGCGCGCGCTTCGCGGCGCTGATGGGCCCCGATACCCCGGTGCTGGAAAGCGCAGGAAAAGCCTGGCCGCTGGAACTGCGCTGGCTGGGCAGCGACCCCGCCCGCCGGATCGAGGACCGCATGGCAAGCGCGCTGCTGACCGCATGGCGCGAAACAGCCAATGAACCCGGCGGCGACATCCTCGCCTTCCTCCCCGGCGTGGGCGAGATCGAGCGTGTGCGCGAACGGCTCGAGGAACGGCTGGCCGGCACGCCGATCCTGCCGCTCCACGGCCAGTGCGAACCCGCCGCCCAGCGCGAGGCGATCCGCAAGGACGCGCAGGGCCGCCGCCGCATCGTGCTGGCCACTGCCATCGCGGAAACCTCGCTGACATTGGACGGCGTATCGGTGGTGGTCGATTCGGGCCTGTCCCGCCACGCGACTTTCGACGTGGCGGCGGGCACCAGCCATCTCGTCACCCGCCAGTCCAGCCGCGCCGCGTCCGACCAGTGCGCAGGCCGCGCCGCGCGCCAGCAGGCAGGCACCGCCTATCGCCTGTGGGAAGAGGCCGCCCACGCGGGCCGCCCCGCCTACGACCCGCCCGAGATCACCACTGCCGATCTCGCCCCGCTGGTGCTGACCCTGGCGCGTATCGGAGAGCGTGATCCCGCCGCGCTGCGCTGGCTCGACGGACCGCCCGCCGCTTTGGTGTCGGGCGCGCGCGAACGATTGCGGGCCCTGGGCGCGCTGGATGCCGATAACCGCGTCACCCCGTTCGGCGAGGCTTTGGCCAGCCTGCCGATGGACCCTGTGCATGGCGCGCTGGTCCTCCATGGCGCACGCGCGGGCGAAGCCGAAGCGGCGGCACGGCTGGCCCTTCTGCTGCAGGAACGCGCGCTTGGCGGACGGGGCGAGGATCTTCACCAGCGCCTGATGCGCTGGGACGGGCAGGGCGGGGGCAAGCCGGAGCAGGCACGCAAGCTGGCCGCAGGCTGGGCCAGGCGCGCCGCCACTATCGTGGAACGCTGCCGACACGCCCCGGGCGGTCACCCCGGCCTCCATCTCGCGCTCGCCATGCCCGGCCATGTGGCCCGGCGCCGCGACGCCAGCGGCGAGAACTGGATCAGCGCGGGCGGGCGCGGCTTCATCCTCGATCCCACGTCGCCCCTGGCGCGCGGCGAGTGGCTGGCGATCGGCGACGCACAGGGCCAGGCGAAAGGCGCGCGCATCACGGCAGCATGGCCGCTGGAGGAAGCCGAGGTCGAGCAGGCATTGGGCCGCCAGATCGAACGCCGCCATCTTCTCCGCTGGAACGCGGGCGAACAGCGGGTCGAGGCGCGGCAGGAACGCAGGCTGGGCGCGATCACGCTGGCGACCGGGCCCGACCCCGACCCCGATGCCGAGGCGATTGTGGACCTCCTTGTGGAAAAGCTGTTGGAGGATCCGGCAAAACATCTTCCGCAGGCGCTGCTCGCCCGCGCGCGCCATGCGGGGATCGATGCGTTCGCGCCCGAAGCGCTGGCCGGATCCGCCGAACTCTGGGCGCGCCCGCTGCTGGGCAAAAGGCGCGACCTGAAACTGCCGAAAGGCGCGCTGACCGATGCGCTGCTGAACCTGCTCGACTGGGACCAGCGGCAGGCGCTCGACCGGCTGGCCCCGCGCGAATTCGTGACGCCTGCGGGCACGCATCATGCCATCGATTACGAAAGCGACGGAGCGCCGCAGGTCGAGGTGCGCGTGCAGGCGCTGTTCGGCCTCGACCGCCATCCGATGATCGGGCCGAAGGGGCAGGACACGCCGCTGCTGCTCCACCTGACCAGCCCCGCGGGCCGCCCGCTTCAGGCGACGCGCGACCTGCCCGGTTTCTGGCGCGGCAGCTGGGCCGACGTCGCCAAGGACATGAAGGGCCGCTATCCCAGGCACCGCTGGCCCGACCGCCCGTGGGAGGAAGCCCCCAGCCTCAAGACGAAGAACGCGTTCGAGCGGGGACGCTGATCGATGCGATCCCGCTTGATTTTCGCGCCCGCTTGAGCCAACGAAACGCCATGCCAGCACGTATCTATCAGCGCCCCAAGAACGCCATGCAATCGGGCAAGGCCCGCACCTCCGACTGGGTGCTCGATTTCGTACCGGCAGAGGCGAAGCGCCCGGACCCGCTGATGGGCTGGGCCGGGTCGGGCGACACGCAGCAGCAGGTGCAGCTGTCGTTCCCCGACAAGGACGCGGCGGTCGCCTATGCCGAGAAATACGGCATCGACGCGCATGTCATCGCCACCCCGCCCAAGCGGCTGAAGATCCAGGCCTACGCCGACAATTTCCGCTAGGTTCCACAGGCGTAGAGGGGGCCGCACAAGCAGCCCCTTGCTTTCCGCGCCGACCCCCGCCATATGGCCCACCGGGAGTCGGGCGGACGTTCGCGTTCGCCAACCTGGTCAGGTCCGGAAGGAAGCAGCCACAACGGATTGCTGCGGGTCGCTCGGCTCCTTTTTCCCACCCAGCATGTCGGCTATCGAGCCTGTCGGCAGGACGATCACGCCATGACCGACCGGTATGACGCCATGATAATGGGCGCAGGCGCGGCGGGCATGATGTGCGCCATGCGCGCGGGCCAGCGCGGAAAGCGCGTGCTGGTGATCGAAAAGACCGCGAAACCCGGCGCCAAGATCCTGATCTCGGGCGGCGGTCGGTGCAATTTCACCAATATCCACACCGCGCCCGACCGCTTCCTCTCGGCCAATCCGCATTTCGTGAAATCGGCGCTCAGCCGCTACACGGCGCGCGACTTCCTCAGCCTTGTCGAGGCGCATGGCATCGAATGGCACGAAAAGACGCTGGGCCAGCTGTTCTGCGACGGCTCGGCGCGCCAGATCGTCGACATGCTGGTGGACGAGGTCGAGCGCGCAGGCGGCACATTCGCGCTGGGGCAGGACATCGCGTCCATCAGCCACGACGGCGAAAACTACGCGGCCCAAACGCAGGACGGCATTTTCACCGCGCCAAAGCTGGTGATCGCCACCGGCGGGCCGTCGATCCCCAAGATGGGCGCGACCGGCTTCGCCTATGACCTTGCTCGCCAGTTCGGCCTGAAAGTCGTCGAACCGCGCCCCGCGCTGGTCCCGCTGACGCTGAAGGGCGAGGACCTGCTGTTCCGCGAACTGTCGGGCGTATCCAGCGACGTCACCGCCATCGCGGGCAAGACGCGGTTCCGCGAGGCGGCGCTATTCACCCACCGCGGCCTGTCCGGCCCCGCGATCCTGCAGATCTCCAGCTACTGGCGGCCGGGTGAGAGCATCGCCATCGACTTCTTCCCCGATCGCCCCGCCGACTGGCTCCTCACCGCCAAGCGCGAACAGCCGCGCCGCATGTTCCGCAACCTGCTGGCCGAGGCGCTGCCCGAACGGCTCGCCGCCGTCCTTGCGGAGAAGCTCGAACTCGACGGCCCGCTGCAGGAACTGGCCGACAAGCGTCTGCGCGCCGCGCAGGAACGCCTTGCGCGCTGGCCCTTCACCCCCAGCGGCAGCGAAGGCTTTGCCAAGGCCGAGGTCACAATCGGCGGCATCGCCACCGCCGAATTGTCCTCGCAGACCATGGAATCCAAAAAGCGCCCCGGCCTCTATGCCATCGGCGAGGCGGTGGACGTCACCGGCTGGCTCGGCGGCTATAACTTCCAGTGGGCGTGGGCCAGCGGCTACGCTTGCGGCGAGGCGATCTAGCGCCCATCTCGGTTGGCGAAACGCCGCCGCGCCGGTTACACTTGCAACCCCGGTTACACTTGCAACCAAAGCCCGTTTGCGCTTTGGCATGCAGGAGGCGAGCCGGCAGACGCGCGCAGCTGGGCAATTGGCCCGGACAATTGGAGAGAACACGCACATGTCCGACGGACACGCCACGGGCCACGGCCCCTCGCTCGCCGCTTTCGACTGGGCGGATCCGTTCCTGCTGGAAGACCAGCTTACCGAGGACGAGCGCATGCTGCGCGATGCCGCGCATGAGTTCGCGCAGAGCAAGCTGCAGCCCCGCGTGATCGAGGCGTTCCAGAACGAACATACCGATCCCGCGATCTTCCCTGAAATGGGCGCGGCGGGCCTGCTGGGCGCAACCATCCCCGAGGAATTCGGGGGCCTGGGCGCAGGCTATGTCACCTATGGCCTGATCGCGCGCGAGGTCGAGCGGGTCGATTCGGGCTACCGCTCGATGATGAGCGTGCAGTCCAGCCTGGTGATGTATCCGATACACGCCTACGGATCGCCCGAGCAGCACCGCAAATATCTCCCCGGCCTTGCCAGCGGCGAACTGATCGGCTGCTTTGGCCTCACCGAACCCGATGCGGGCTCCGATCCTGCGGGCATGCGCACCACCGCGCGCAAGACGGGCGGCGGCTATGTGCTGAACGGCACCAAGACCTGGATCTCCAACTCCCCCATCGCCGACGTCTTCGTCGTCTGGGCCAAGTCCGAGGCGCATGGCGGCAAGATCCGCGGCTTCGTGCTGGAAAAGGGGATGAAGGGTCTGTCGGCCCCCAGGATCGAGGGCAAGCTGTCGCTGCGCGCCTCGATCACCGGCCAGATCGCGATGGACGATGTCGAAGTGGGCGAAGACGCGCTGCTGCCGAATGTCGAGGGGCTGAAGGGCCCGTTCGGCTGCCTCAACCGCGCGCGCTATGGCATTTCGTGGGGCGTGATGGGCGCGGCGGAATTCTGCTGGCACGCGGCGCGCGAATACGGCCTCGAACGCAAGCAGTTCGACAAACCGCTGGCGGGCACGCAATTGTTCCAGTTGAAACTCGCCAACATGCAGACCGAGATCGCGCTGGGCCTGCAGGCCTCGCTGCGCATCGGGCGGCTGATGGACGAAGGCAAGGCCGCGCCCGAGATGATCTCGCTCGCCAAGCGCAACAATTGCGGCAAGGCGCTCGACATCGCGCGCACGGCCCGCGACATGCACGGCGGCAACGGCATTTCGGGCGAGTACCAGGTGATCCGCCACATGGTGAACCTGGAAACGGTCAACACATACGAGGGCACGCATGACGTCCATGCGCTGATCCTGGGCCGCGCGCAGACGGGCATCCAAGCGTTCTTCTAAAAGGTCGCCGCCCCATGGCCAATCCCAACGACCGCGTCGCCGTCGTCCATGAAAATTTCCTGCGGCGCGTCGCGGCGGGCGATTTCCCGCAAGGTTCGCCGCCCTCGGGTCCGCTGGACGACATCACCGCCGTCCAGGTCTACCGCAGCGCCTGCCTGACCCGCGCGCTCGACCGCGAGAGCCGCAGGATGCAGGCGGCAGGGCAGGGTTACTACACCATCGGCCCGTCGGGCCACGAAGGCATGGGCGCGCTGGCCGCCGCGCTGGATCCGGCCGACACCGCTTTCCTCCATTACCGCGACGCCGCATTCCAGATCCAGCGCGCCGAGCAGCTTGGCGGCCAGACCACGGCATGGGACATGCTGCTGTCCTATGCCTGCAGCGGCGAGGATCCGATCTCGGGCGGGCGGCACAAGGTGCTGGGATCGAAGGCGCTGAATATCCCGCCGCAGACCTCGACCATCGCCAGCCATCTGCCCAAGGCGGTCGGCGCGGCCTATTCGCTGGGCCTCGCCCGCCGCCGCCCGCCCGAATTCCGCGCGATGGCGGACGGGTCGATCGCGGTGTGCTCGTTCGGCGATGCCTCGGTCAACCATTCCACCGCGCAAGGGGCGTTCAACACGGCGGCGTGGACCAGCTACCAGTCGATCCCGCTGCCGCTGCTGTTCGTGTGCGAGGATAACGGCATCGGCATCTCGACCAAGACGCCCGGCGGCTGGATCCGCGCCAATTTCGAAAACCGCCCCGGTATCCGTTTTTTCGCCTGCGACGGGCTGGACATGTTCCAGACCTATGCCGCCGCGCGTGAGGCCGCGGCCTACGTCCGCAACCGCCGCAAGCCCGCTTTCCTCCACATGCGCACGATCCGCCTCTATGGTCACGCCGGCGCGGACATGGCGATGGCCTATCTGTCGCGCGAAGAGGTCGAGGCCGAGGAAGCGAACGACCCGCTGCTCCACATGGTCCGCCAGCTGGCCGAGGCCGAGATCATGGAGCCCGCCGAAGCGCTGGCGATCTACACCGACACCGCCGCGCGCGTCGCCCGCATCGCCACACAGGTGGTGCAACGCCCGCGCCTGCAGACCGCCACCCAGGTGATGCAAAGCCTGATCCCGCCCGGACGCGACTGCCGCCCGCTGCCCGCGCCCGATCCGGCCTTGCGCGAAGGCGTCTTCGGCAGCGACATGGCCGCGCTGCAAAAGCCGCAGCCGATGGGCAAGATGATCAATCTGGCGCTGACCGACCTGATGCTCTCGCACTCCGACATCGTGATGATGGGCGAGGATATCGCGAGGAAGGGCGGCAATTACGGCATCACGCAAAGGCTGTCGGCGCGCTTCGGCAAGGACCGCGTGATCGACACGCTGCTCGACGAACAGGCGATCCTCGGCCTCGCCATCGGCGTGGCGCAGAACGGTTTCCTGCCGATCCCCGAAATCCAGTTCCTCGCCTATCTCCACAATGCCGAGGACCAGCTGCGGGGCGAGGCGGCGACCCTGCCGTTCTTCTCGGACGGGCAGTTCACCAATCCGATGGTCGTGCGCATCTCGGGCTTCGGATACCAGCGCGGCTTCGGCGGGCATTTCCACAACGACAATTCGGTGGCGGTGCTGCGCGACATTCCAGGGTTGATCCTCTGCGCGCCGTCGAACGGGCGCGACGCCGCGCTGATGCTGCGCGAATGCGTAAGGCTGGCGCGCGAGGAACAGCGGCTGGTCGTGTTCCTCGAACCCATCGCGCTCTATGCGACGCGCGACTTGCACGAGGCTGGCGACGGCGGCTGGCTGACGCACTATCCCGACGCCGACGAAGCCATCGCGCTGGGCGAGGTCGGCGTCCACGGCGCAGAAAATGGGGGGGAGGGCCGCGATCTGGCCATCGTGACCTTCGCCAATGGCGCCTTTCTCGCCCGTCAGGCGCTGCCCCTGCTGGCGGAAAAGGGCATAGACGCGCGCATCATCGACATACGCTGGCTCTCCCCCCTCCCGGCCGAGGCCATCGCGCAGGCCGCCCGCGACTGCCGCGCCGCGTTGATCGTCGACGAAACGCGCCGCACCGGCGGCGTGGCCGAGGCGTTGATGGCGCTGCTGGACGAGCACACCGACCTGCCGAAATCGCGCCTCACCGCGCAGGACAGCTTCATCCCGACCGGACCCGCCTATGCCGCGACCATGCCCTCGCGCCACTCCATCGTCGAAGCCGCCACGGCGCTGATGGAGCGCGCGCGATGAAAACCGTCCCATGAGAACCGCCCCATGAAAACCGCCGTCGTCATCTGCCCGGGCCGCGGCACCTATAACGCGGGCGAACTCGGCTATCTTGCGCGCCATTTCCCGGATCCGCGCCTGCTGACCGAATTCGACGCGCAGCGCACCGCGGCAGGGCAGGACACGCTGACCGCGCTCGACACGGCGGACCGGTTCTCGCCCGCAAGGCACACGCGCGGCGACAATGCCTCGGGCCTGATCTTCGCGGCGTCCTATGGTGACTATCTTTCCATCGACCGCGAAAGGGTCGAGATCGTCGCCGTCACCGGCAATTCGATGGGCTGGTACAGCGCGCTGGCCTGCGGCGGCGCGCTGTCGCCGCAGGACGGTTTCCGCGTCGCCAACACCATGGGCACGCTGATGCAGCAGGCGCTGATCGGCGGCCAACTGATCCATCCATGGATGGGCGAGGACTGGGTGCCCGATCTCGCCCGCAAGCGCGACCTCCTAGACCTGACCGCCCGTATCGGGGCAAAGCCGGACTGCCAGCTTCACCTCTCCATCGACCTTGGCGGCATGCTGGTGCTGGCAGGCGACAGCGCCGGGCTGCAGGCGTTCGAACAGTCGGTCGAACCCGCGCAGCAGCGCTTTCCGATGCGGCTTCCCAATCACGCAGCGTTCCACACGCCGATGCAGGAACCGGTCGCCGCGCGCGGACGCGAAGCTCTGGGCTCCGACCTGTTCGGACAGCCCGAAACCCCTCTGGTCGACGGCAATGGCCGCATCTGGTGGCCCGGCGCCAGCGACCCTCAGGCGCTCTACGACTACACGCTGGGCGCGCAGGTCACGCAGCCATATGATTTCACCCGCGCCGTCACCGTCGCCGCGCGCGAATTCGCGCCCGAACTGTTCATCATCCTCGGCCCCGGCACCACTCTGGGCGGGGCGGTGGCGCAATCGCTGATCGTGGCGGATTGGCGGCAGATGCGCGGGCGCGGCGATTTCCGGCGGGAGCAGGACGCCACCGGCCTGCTCGCCGCGATGGGCATGGCCGACCAGCGCGGCGCCGTCGCCAAGGCTGAACGCGGGCAATAGCATTTGTTAAGCAGAAACTCAGACGCCGAGGCGTAACATCTCTTGGTCCGGTCGCGCGAAGCCTGCCGGGACAAGGAGAACGGCGCTCGATGTTCATGGACCTGACCTATCCCGGCCCCGGCGGGGAACCGTCGAAGCCGCATTGCCACAGCTGCCAGCAGACGATCTCGCCGGGCGAGCGCACCGCCGAGGTGCGCTTCGACGAGGGAGACGAGCGGCTGCGGATGCTGAACGGCCTGTATCATGACGGCTGCGCCCGCCCGATCCTGTCGGTCAAGCGCGCGCTCGACATGCTGCGCGGCGGGCCTGGCTCCTAGTCCTGCATCACTCCTCCCGATCGGCCGCGCCCAGCAGGTCCATCAGGTTGCGTGCCGCCTCGCGCTCGCTCTCGTCCTTGAACGCGACATCCAGGTCGGGCGCCGACCCCAGCGTATGAAGCAGCGCCCACAGCACGAAGCGCTGCGCCGGCTGGGCCGCAAGGCCCAGGTCCACCCGCATGTGCTCGATCCCCGCCTCGCGCGCGGCGGGCGGCACGGCGGCCATGTCGGACGTTCCGAAATAACGGCGCAATTGTTCGTCGAAATCCATCGCAGCGTCCTACGCCCTCGCCGCGCCAGCACCAAGCCTTTCAAGACAGAACCATATGAGGCGTGGGGCAATGGGCTTGTTTTTCGGCCGCATCCGTCCCACCAAGGGCATCCTGTCGCCGATGCGGCGCCAAAGGGGGACGACCACGCGGCGAGGCGCAGCGTTCCACGCCATTTCCCGGGAATGCCGACCGCATGAATTTCGAAGCACTATTCTCGCTCTCGCCCAATCCCTATGTCGTGCTCGACACCGATCTGCGGATCGTCTGGATGAACGACGCCTATCTGCGCGTCACCATGTCGTCGCGCGATGCGATTACGGGCCGGAAGATGTTCGATGCCTTTCCAAGCGAGCCGGGCACCGAAAGCCACGACCTGCTGCTCGATTCCCTGACCCATGTGGCCAGCACGGGCGAGGCGGACGAGATCGCGCTGATCCGCTACGACATCGCGGGTCCCGACGGCACCATGGCCGAGCGGTACTGGAGCGCGACCCATACCCCGGTCTGCAAGGACGGGAAGACGGCGTTCATACTGCAGCACACGGTCGACGTCACCGAACTGCACGGGCTGCGCCGGATGCGCGACCAGATGGGGCTGGTCCAGCGCGCCAGCGCGGTGCAGGCGCGCAATTCCGACCTCGAGGCGCAGACCGAACGGCTGCGCCGCATGTTCGAGCAGGCGCCCGGCTTCATTGCCGTGCTGGAGGGGCCGGACCACAGGTTCCGGATGGCCAATATCGCCTATCGCCAGCTGGTGGGGCGCGACCACCTCAACGGCAAGCCGGTGGCCGAAGCGCTGCCCGAAGTGGTCGAACAGGGCTTCGTGCGCCTGCTCGACGAGGTGATCGCCAGCGGTAAACCCCATGCCGGCCGCGGAGTGGAAATCTTCCTCGAGATCGAGGGCCGCCGAGAGCAATCGTTCCTCGACTTCATCTTCCAGCCGATCCTGGAACAGGATGGGGCGGCGTCGGGCATATTCGTGCAGGGAAATGACGTTACCGAGATGGTGCGCGCCCAGCACCGGCAGGAACTGCTGATCAGCGAGCTGAACCACCGCGTCAAGAACACGCTGGCGGTGGTGCAGGGGCTGGCCAGCCAGTCTTTCCGCAAGATCGACACCGATGGCGAGGCGCGGCGCATCTTCGCGCAGCGGCTGCACGCGCTGGCATCCGCGCACGATCTGCTGACCCGCGAAAACTGGGAATCGGCGCTGCTGCGCGACACGCTGACCTCGGCGATTTCGGCGGCCACGGGGGACGATATCGCGCGCTTCGATCTCACCGGCCCCGCCGTCACGCTGAAGCCGCAGATCGGCGTAGCGCTGGCGATGACGATCCACGAATTATGCACCAATGCGATCAAATATGGCGCGCTGGCGTCCGATGACGGGCGCGTGCTGGTCGACTGGTCGGTCGAACCGCGCGGCGATGACCAGCGGCTCACGATCTGCTGGCGCGAGACCGGCGGTCCCCCGGTCGAAAAGCCCGAACGCACCGGCTTTGGCACCAGGCTGATCGAACACGGCTTCGTCACCCAGCACGACGGCCATGCTTCGCTCGATTACCGGCGCGAGGGGCTGCTGTGCGAGATCGAGTTGACCATCCCCGACGCGCCCCGCCGGATCGTCCTCGAACGCGAAGGCGAGGCGGCGGCATCCGGACAAGCCTCAGCCAATCCGCCCCGGCAGGCATCGGCAGGCTGACGCGCGGCCTTCGGTCCGCTATGGGGCCGCCATGACCGACACTGGCACGACGACGCCGTCCCGCGCTTCCCCCCGGCCGCTCACCGTGGCGGCGCTTTATCGATTCACGCGCTTCGCCGATCCCGCCGCGCTGCGCGCTCCGCTTGAGGGCGTGTGCCGCCGCCACGGCGTGCGCGGCACGCTGCTGCTGGCGGGCGAGGGGATCAATGGCACCATCGCCGGAACCGAACCCGCCATTGCCGCGGTGCTCGACCATGTCCGCGCGCTCCCCGGCTGCGCCGCGCTCGACGTCAAGTTCTCCGCCGCCGCGTCCATGCCGTTCCACCGCATGAAGGTGCGGCTGAAGCGCGAGATCGTGACCATGGGCCAGCCCGGCATCGACCCCAACCGAAGCGTGGGCACCTATGTCGAGCCGCAGGACTGGAACGCGCTGATCGCCGATCCGGACACCATCGTGATCGACACGCGCAACGATTACGAGGTCGCGGTCGGCACCTTCGACCGCGCCATCGACCCCAAAACCGCCAGCTTCCGTGATTTCCCCGCCTGGTTCCGCGCCGAACGCGAACGCCTGCTGGGGGAAGGAAAGGCACGCAGGGTCGCCATGTTCTGCACCGGCGGCATCCGCTGCGAGAAATCGACCGCCTTCCTCAAGCAGGAGGGCGTGGACGAGGTGTTCCACCTGAAGGGCGGCATCCTCAGATATCTCGAAACCGTGCCCGAAGAGGAAAGCCTGTGGCGCGGCGAATGTTTCGTCTTCGACCAGCGCGTCACCGTGCGCCATGGGCTGGAACGGGGCAGCTACGGCCTGTGCCACGCCTGCCGCCGCCCGGTCGGCGACGAAGACATGGCCTCGCCGCTGTACGAGGAAGGCGTCAGCTGCCCCGCCTGCCACGCGACACGTAGCGACGACCAGCGCGCCGCCTATCGCGAACGCCACCGGCAGGAGACGCTGGCTGCGGCACGCGGCATGGCGCATGTCGGCGCGGTTCTGGAAAAAGACGCCCTGGAGAAGGAGGATGGCTGACCCCGTCCTCTACAGCTTCCGCCGCTGCCCCTATGCGATGCGCGCGCGGTCGGCGCTGGCGATCAGCGGCACGGCCTGCGAAATGCGCGAGGTGAAGCTGTCGAACAAGCCCAACGCCTTGCTGGCAGCCTCGCCCAAGGGCACGGTGCCGGTGCTGGTCCCGCCGGGCGCAGGGCCGATCGACGAAAGCATCGACATCATGCGCTGGTCGCTGTCGCGCCGCGATCCCGAAGGCTGGCTGGACCGCGACGATCGCTATCTGATCGCGGCCAACGACGGCACCTTCAAGCACGACCTCGACCGCTACAAATACCCCGACCGCCACGGTTCGGATTCGCTGGCGCACCGCGAAAGCGCGCTGGGCTTCCTGGGCGAACTGGACGCGCGGATCGCCGCCCGGGGCCAGCTGTGCGGACCCGTTCGCGGCATGGCGGACGCCGCGATATTTCCCTTCGTGCGCCAGTTCGCCGCGGTCGACCGCGACTGGTTCGCCGGGCTGCCCATGCCGCACCTGCGCAAATGGCTGTCGGGCCATCTCGAATCGCCGCTGTTCAAGGCGATCATGGTCCGCCACCAGCCATGGACCGAAGGCGACGAACCGATCCGCTTCGCGCCAGTGCCCGCGTAACGCACATCGCCGTGCTCCGCGGGCTTGCAACCGGCCGCCGCCGCGCTATCGTCCTCGCCATGCACATCAAAACCATCGCAGCCACGCTGGCCGCCGCCGCTTCCACGCTGGCCTTCGCCAATCCCGCCGCCGCGCAAAGCCTGACCGACAGCATCGAGCGTGACATGCCCGAGCTGATGGAACTCTACCGCGAGCTGCACGCCAATCCCGAGCTTTCGATGCAGGAGACGCAGACCGCCGCGCGGCTCGCGGGGCTGCTGCGCGGCATGGGCTATGAAGTGACCGAAGGCGTGGGCCAGACCGGCGTCGTCGCGGTGATGGAAAACGGTGCAGGCCCCACCGTGTTGCTGCGCGCCGACATGGACGCGCTGCCGGTGACCGAGCAGACGGGGCTGCCCTATGCCTCCGAAGTCACTGCCACCGCGCGTTCGGGCGTCGTCAGCGGCGTGATGCACGCCTGCGGCCACGACACCCACATGGCCGGCCTGATCGGCGCGGCGAAACAGCTGGCCCAGCGCAAGGACGAATGGAGCGGCACGCTGGTCGTGATCGGCCAGCCGGGCGAGGAAGTGGGCGAGGGCGCCGCCGCCATGCTCGAGGACGGCCTGTACGACCGGTTTCCCAAGCCCGATTACGCCATCGCCTTCCACGACGCCGCGCAGATCCCGGCGGGCGTGGTCGGCTATGCCTCGGGCTATGCGCTGGCCAATGTCGATTCGGTCGATGTCACCATTCCCGGCGTCGGCGGCCACGGCGCCTATCCCCACACCACCAAGGACCCGGTCGTGCTGGCCAGCGCGATCGTGACGCGGCTCCAGACGCTGGTCAGCCGCGAGCAGAACCCGCAGGAGCCCGCGGTCGTCACCGTCGGCGCCATCCACGGCGGGGCCAAGCACAACATCATCCCCGACGAGGTGAAGCTGCAGCTGACCGTGCGCAGCTATTCCGACGAATCGCGCGACGGCCTGCTGAAGGGCATCGAACGCATCGCGCGCGGAGAGGCGATCGCGGCCGGCATGCCCGACGACAAGATGCCGGTCGTCACCGTGGACCCGGCCTTCACGCCCGCCACCTACAACAACCCCGAACTGGTCGAGCGGCTGGTCCCCGTCATGCAATCCGCCATCGGCGAGGCGCGGGTGATCGAGACCCCCGCCGTGATGGGGGGCGAGGATTTCAGCCGCTATCGCCGCGCGGATCCCGACCATGTCCAGTCGGTGATCTTCTGGGTCGGCGGGGTCAGCGCCGAGAACTGGGCGAAATCCGAAGCGGGCGAGATGACGCTGCCCTCGCTCCACAGCCCGTTCTGGGCGCCGGACGCCGATGCCGTTGTCGAAACCGGCGCGACTGTGCTGGCGCAGTCGGCCCTTACGCTGATGAAGCCCGGCGCGAACTAGGCAGGGCATCTTTTCGCAAGTTTTACGCAGCGGACAGAACTATCGCCGCCCCGGCGAGTTGCCTCTGTATCGATCGCCTCTGCATCGACAACCGAAAAGGACATGACATGCGCCCATTCGCTCACGCCGCCATGCTGGGATGCGCCGTGCTGACACCGCTGGCGTCGGGGTGCTCCGCCGTAGTCGAGCAGAGGGTGGAGGCCGGGCTCGCGGAAGCGGGCCTGCCCGCCGCCATGGCGTCCTGCATGGCGGAAATCTGGGCGGACGATCTGTCCGTGGACCAGATCCGCGAAATCTCGCGCTTTGCCGATGCGGTGCGCGAGGATGACCGCACGCTGACCGTCGGCAGCCTGATCGGCCATGTGCGCGAATGGAACGACCCCGAGGCGCTGGCCGTCGTGACCAGCTCTGCCGCGCGCTGCGCCATCGCATAGCATTGTCGCACCTGCGTGGTGGGTCCGGCCACTTCACTTTCGCTACCCACAGCCTCGGATAAGGCGTATATCTTCGCCATCAACGACTCCAGTTGTTGGAGCCGCGCTGCAAAGCGTAGCAAGCGAAGGAGGAGATCATGCGTCTCCCTCATGCACCGTTCGGCCACCGGATCGGATCGACCATCCACGCTGCCGACAATTCCGCCGACCACCACGCCCACTGGCATGTCCCTGCACCCCATATAGATTGGGGCCATGTCGCCGCGGGCATGGCGGCATTGATGCTGGCCGCGGTGGTGATGTGGTTCTTCTACCAGCCCTGAGGGGCCACCCGGCATTGCAGGAGGCATTTCCCGCCCCGCCCCCTGGGGGGTTCCCTGACGCCGCGTCGAGCTTGCGGCGCCTGCAAGGGGGCGGGCGGGTCCGAAACAGTTTCCGGCGATAAGGCAGGAAGTTTGGAACAATAGTCTTTCCCGCGCGCTAATCGAATAATCATCGCGATCAGGAGGAGAGAAGGCATGGCCGAAATACCGGTAGAAAAGAAATCATCGTCGAAGACATGGCTATGGCTGCTGCTGGCAGCGCTGCTGGTCGTCCTGATCATCTGGTGGCTCTCTGCAGCCGACGATGATGTCGAACCGGTCGTCGTCGACACCGCTCCGGTCGAATCGGTCGAGGCTGTCGAACCCGCCCCGATGGCGGGCGAAATGACGCTTGCCGCGATCCTTGCGCAGCCGCAGGCCTATATCGGACAGGAATTCAGCGGCGAAGTTGGCGTCAGCGGTCCGCTGACCGACCGCGGCTTCTGGGTAGAGAATGACGGCGCCCGCATGTTCGCGATCATCATCGACGAACCGCGCGAAGTGCCGCTCGATATCAATGCGGGCCAGCGCCTGCAGATCAACGGCGGCATGATCCGTGAAGGCGGCGACGTCGGCGACGTGGAAGGCGTTCCGCTCGATGACGACACGCGTGCGGTCCTTCAGGACCAGGCCGCGTTCATCATGGTCGACGAAAGCAATATCGAAATACTCGAGAGCGCCTGAGCGCCTCAGGAAGGAACACAGACATGACCGACACCCACGATCGTTTCGACGAACTGGAAGACCTGGGTCACTGGCAGCTGGTGAATCACGAACAGGACATTCGGGGCTTCCCGGTGATGGACCAGACGGGCAAGTCCTATGGCACCATCAAGGACCTGCTGGTCGACAAGACCAAGGAGCACGTCGCCGCCGTCAGGCTCGACGACGGGCGCATGGTCGCTGCCAGCAACCTGGAAATACGCAACCGCGAAGTGATCTATCACAACGACGGCGCGGCGTCGCGGATGGACTACGCCCGCGTCAGGCGCCCGGACTGAACCTTGCGCAAGATCGCCTGAAGGCTTGACGAACGGCCGGGAACCGCATCGCGCGTTTCCCGGCCTTTTTCATGGCGATCGTTCGGTTTCGTCATACAGCTTCACCGATTGACAGCGCCCGCGAATAAGCGGTCAACCGCGTCAAGATGAACCTTATCATCGATTTAGTCGATCAATCCAAGCGAGGTTTCGCGCTTGGGCGCACCCCCCTCCGGTTGTATGCTCCTTTCCATTCAAGGACAGGACGATCCAGCAGGAGACGGATGAAATGGACGCCAAGACCACAGACCCCCTGAAGGGCGGCTGCCCGGTGCAGCACCAAGCGCGCAAGTCGCTGACCGGCAGGACGAACCGCGACTGGTGGCCCAACCACCTCTCGCTCGACATCCTGCACCAGGGCTACACCAATCCCAGCCCCTTCGACCCCGATTTCGACTATGCCGAGGCGTTCAACGCGCTCGATTACGACGCGGTGAAGCGCGACCTGCATGCGCTGATGACCGACAGCCAGCCGTGGTGGCCCGCCGACTATGGCCATTACGGTCCGTTCTTCATCCGCATGGCATGGCACAGCGCGGGCACCTATCGCATCCAGGACGGCCGCGGCGGCGCAGGCTCCGGCCAGCAGCGCTTTGCCCCGCTCAACTCGTGGCCCGACAACGCCAATCTCGACAAGGCGCGCCGCCTGTTGTGGCCGATCAAGCAGAAATACGGCAAGAACCTCAGCTGGGCCGACCTGATGATCATGGCGGGCAATGTCGCGTTCGAATCCATGGGCGCGCCCGTGTTCGGCTTTGGCGGAGGCCGCGCCGACACGTTCGAGCCCGAGACCGACGTCTATTGGGGGACCGAGGAATACTGGGTCGGGCACGAGAACAACGAGACCCGCATCCAGCCCGACAAGGAGCTGGATCTGGAAGACCCGCTCGCCGCGATCCAGATGGGGCTGATCTATGTGAACCCCGAAGGTCCCGGCGGCGATCCAGACCCGATGGGCAGCGCGCGCGACATCCGCAAGACCTTCGGCAACATGGGGATGAACGATGTTGAGACTGCGGCGCTGACCGTGGGCGGCCACACCTTCGGCAAGTGCCACGGCGCGGGCGATGCCAGCCTCGTGGGCGCAGAGCCTGAGGGCGCGGATATCGCGATGCAGGGCCTTGGCTGGACGTCGGGCCATGAAAGCGGCGTGGGCGACCACACCATCACCAGCGGTCTGGAAGGCGCATGGACCCCCACTCCGACGCAGTGGGACATGAGCTATTTCGACATGCTGCTCGACCATGAATACGAACTGGTCCGCAGCCCCGCCGGTGCCAAGCAATGGACCCCCGTGGGCGCTCCGCCCGAGACTTTGGCCCCGCAGGCGCATGATCCGTCGAAGAAGCAGCCCACGATCATGACCACCGCCGACATGGCGATGAAGGTCGACCCCGAATATCGCAGGATCATGGAGAAGTTCCGCGCCGATCCGGACTATTTCGCCGACCAGTTCGCCCGCGCCTGGTTCAAATTGTGCCACCGCGACATGGGCCCCCGGTCGCGCTATCACGGACCCGAGGTGCCCGAGGAAGACCTGATCTGGCAGGATCCCCTGCCCAGGCTGGACCACCCGCTCGTCGATGCAAGCGACATCGGCTCGCTGAAGGAAAAGATCCTCGATAGCGGCCTGTCGGTCAGCGAACTCGTCTCCACCGCATGGGCGGCGGCCAGCACCTATCGCGGGTCGGACCATCGCGGCGGTGCGAATGGCGGGCGCATCCGGCTCGCTCCGCAAAAGGACTGGGAAGTCAACGAACCGCAGAAGCTGGCCAGGGTGATCGAAAAGCTCGAGTCCATCCGGTCGGACTTCAACGGCTCGGCCAGCGGCGGGAAAAAGATCTCCTTCGCCGACCTCGTCGTCCTTGCGGGCGGCGCGGCCATCGAAAAGGCGGCGAAAGACGGCGGCCAGCAGGTCGAGGTGCCGTTCACCCCGGGCCGCGTCGATGCCACGCAGGACCAGACCGATGTGGAGAATTTCGGCTGGCTCGAACCGCGCGCCGACGGTTTCCGCAACTACCTCAAGACACGCCACAGCGTCCCGACCGAGGAATTGCTGGTCGACCGCGCGCAATTGCTGCGGCTGACCGGGCCGGAAATGACCGTGCTGGTCGGCGGGCTGCGCGTGCTGGGCGCCAATTATGGCGGCAGCAGGGAAGGCGTGCTCACCGACCGGCCGGGCGTGCTGTCGAACGACTTCTTCGTGAACCTGCTCGACATGCGTACCGCGTGGAAACAGGTCGAGGAGGACAGCGACGAGAAGTTCATCGGCACCGACCGCGACACGGATGAGGAGATGTGGTCCGCGACCCGTACCGACCTCGCCTTCGGCGCAAACTCGCAATTGCGCGCCCTGTCCGAGGTCTATGCCGAGAACGGGATGGAATCGAAATTCATCGCTGATTTCGTCAAGGCCTGGGTCAAGGTGATGGAACTCGACCGCTTCGACCTGAAGCGCAAGTAGGTCCCGACCCTATCGAGAGCCCCGCCGTGCCGCGCGCATGGCGGGGTTTTCTCTTGAACTGTGGCCGCGCGCATCGCATCTAATATCCATGCAAAGCGACAATCCCCGTATCTCGGACCTCACCCGCCTGTTCACCGCCGCTGCCGGCACCTTCGCCGGCATGGGCCGCGAAGCGAGCGAGGCCGCGCGCGAACGCTTCCGCGAAGCGCTGGGCGGGCTCGACTTCGTCAGCCGCGAGGAATTCGACGCGGTCAAGGCGATGGCCGCCAAGGCGCGCGAAGAGAACGAGGCGCTCTCGGCCCGCATCGCCGCGCTGGAAGCCAGGCACGCAGGTGCCGCCGCCGCTACCACCTCGCCCGAACCGCTCAAGAAGGGCCCGACCGAGAAGCCCGCCGACGGATAGAAAGGGCGGGGCGCTATTTGCCCGCCTTTCTTAACTTGCGGCAAGTCGCCGGGAACAGGTTCTTCGATCCGTTCATTGCCAGTGAAACCCCTTATTTCGGGATTTCACGCCAATGTTCACTCAGCTCAATCCGACGATTCCCGTCCATGTGCTCGGCAAGGGGCACGGTTATGCGTTTGGCATGATCGATTACGGCCAGGAACATAATCTCATCTGGGTCACCGCCATCGACGACACGGGCGAGATCTGGTGCGCCCCCAACCCCCAGGTCCGCATGGACAAGAACTGGACGATGGGCCGCGAGCGCAACCCGGCGATCGCCGCCGACAAGGCTGCCGCAAAGCCAAATTTCGCGCTGAAGAACCAGCCCGAACCCTGCGCCTGCGCCGAGGATCAGGTCGCAGCCGAACACAGCTAGGGACCGGTCCCGCCGCCGCTGCCCCAACCCCCAGCCCAGCCCCATGGGGCAGGCGGCGGCGCTGCCGCTTGCGCCGCGCCCCCGCGCGCGCCAATGCTTGCACCGCCATGCACATCCGCGCCCCCGCCATCGTCTGCTCCGCCCGCCCGCATGGCGAGAATGCCGCCATCGCGCGGCTGATGACGGCGGATCACGGCCTGGTCGCGGGCTATGTCGCGGGCGGGCGGGGCAGGCGGATGCGCCCCGTGCTGATCCCCGGCAACCGGGTAGAGGCAGACATCGCCTCTCGCTCGGCCAGCCAGCTGCCGTTCCTGAAAGCCGAACTCGTCACCAGCCGCGCGCCGTTCCTGTCCGAACCGCTGCCCGCCGCAGCGATCGTGTGGATCACCGCGCTCACCGCCGCCGTCCTGCCTGAACGCAGTCCCTTTCCCGCGCTCTACCAGGCGCTCGACGCGGTGCTCGACGCGATCTGCCACGCACCCTCGGCGCGGGGCTGGGTCCCGGCGCTGATCGCGTGCGAGGCGCTGTTCCTGCGCGAGCTGGGCTTCGGCGGCGCCCGCCCCGACCTGGCCGGGGCCGACTGGGCGCGCACCATGGAAGTTTTCGACATCAGCGGCCGCCATGTGGAAAAGCGCCTGCTTGCAGACCGCGCCGGTCCTGTTATGGGCGAGCTCGTTTCCGCGCGCGCAATATTGCGCGATCGGCTCTCTCGCATTGCATAGATTACAACAAGGTTCAGGGATTAGCACATGAAGATCGCGGTATTCGCCGGCGACGGCATCGGCATGGAAGTCACGCAGCAGGCGCTGCGCGTACTCGAACGCCTGCCGCTGCCGCTGTCCTTCTTGGCATCCGACGTGGGCGGCACCGCCTATAAGAACCACGGCCACCCGCTACCCCAGGAAACGCTGGTCTGCGCGCGCGAGGCGGATGCCATCCTGTTCGGCGCGGTCGGCGATCCCGCCTGCGACAATCTGGAACGCCATCTCCGCCCCGAACAGGCGATCCTGGGCCTGCGCCGCGAGCTTGGCCTGTTTGCCAACCTGCGCCCCGCCAAGGTCTTTCCCGGCCTCGAAACCGCATCCGCCCTCCGGCCCGAGGTTGCGTCCACCATCGACCTGCTCATCGTGCGCGAACTGAACGGCGACGTCTATTTCGGCGAGAAGGGCATGCGCACCACGCCGCAAGGCCTGCGCCAGGGCTATGACGTGATGAGCTATGACGAAAGCGAGGTTCGCCGCATCGCCGTCGCCGGGTTCGAAGCGGCCCGCAAGCGCCGCGGCCTGCTGTGCTCGGTCGACAAGGCGAACGTGCTCGAAACCTCGCAGCTGTGGCGCGACGTGGTGATCGAGGTCGCCGCCGACTATCCCGACGTCACCCTGTCGCACATGTATGTCGACAATGCGGCGATGCAGCTGGTGCGGGGTCCCGGACAGTTCGACGTGATCGTCACCGGCAACCTGTTCGGCGACATATTGTCGGACCAGGCCTCGATGTGCGTCGGCTCGATCGGCCTACTCGCATCCGCCTCGCTGGGCGAGCGCAGGACCGCGCATGGCACGTTCGGACTTTATGAACCTATCCATGGTAGTGCTCCCGACATCGCCGGCAAGGGCATCGCCAATCCGCTGGCCACGATCCTGTCCGCAGCCGAACTGCTTCGCCATTCGCTGGGTCAGGAAGAGCAGGCACGACGGGTCGAAACCGCCGTCGCCCGCACGCTGGCCGATGGGATCCTGGGCGCCGATCTTGGCGGCGATGCCGACACGAAGGCCATTGGCGACGCGGTGCTGGACCGCCTCTAGGATTTGCGCTGTTGCAGTTTCTGATCGAACGCCTGCGTTACCGCGCCCTGCCGTGGACCGTCCGCCTGTTCCTGTGCGCGGCGCTGCTGGTGGCCGCCTGCGCGCTGGCTGTCAGCCAGCAGCAATATCTGGTCCATGCGGCCCTGTTCGGCCTGGTCTATGTCGGCACCGCGCTGCTGTTCGCGCTCACCCACAACGACTGGATCCGCTTCGGCTTCAGCGCGGCCCATTTCATCGTATCGGGGCTGGTGGTCTATGGGCTGGTGTTCCTGCTGCCGGGGCGCACCACCGACGCGCTCTTCCCGCTGCGCGTGGTGCTGATCTTCGGTGCGACTTTGGTAACCACCGCCCTGTTATGGCACCCCGATACCGGGCGCTGGGTCCTGCGCCGCGATTGAGGCGGATCTTGCGATGGACGGGGGAACAGTCCGGTAATGGCCGTCTGCATCCACGCCCTGCGTGAACGCCCCGCGGCGCCGTGGACGGTTCAGGCGCATGCGCTGCTCGCGGTCGCCGCGGCCCTCGCGCTCTGGCTGCTCCACTTCCATCCTCCCAGCGCCAGGCTGGCGGTATTCCTCTTCTGCTATCTGGCGGTGACCGCCGCCTATGTGTTCATGCAAAGCGCCATGCTGCGCTTCCTGATGACCGGCTTCCACCTTGCCTGCGTCGGGGTCGGCATCGCCGCCCTGTTGCTGGTGCCCGGCGACCTGCGCGGCGATCCGTGGATTCCGGTGCGCGGCACGGTGGTCATCGCGGTCAGCACCGCGGCGACGGTGCTGCAATGGCTGCCCGCCACGCGGCGCTGGATCTACCGCCCCTGATCGCATGCCGCCCGCCCGCTGGCCGAACACGGATTGTCAGGCGCCCGCGCCGCCGCTAACCGCATCGGCATGAAACGCACTACCGGAACCGACCGCTCGATCACCCGCAACTGGCGCCCCGCGACGCAGGCCGTCCGCGCCGGCACCTGGCGCAGCGAGATGGGCGAGACGAGCGAGGCGATGTTCCTCAGCTCGGGCTACAGCTACGACGATGCCGCCACGCCCGCCGCGCGCTTCGCGGGGGATCAGGCGGGGATGACCTATTCGCGGCTGCAGAACCCCACGGTCGCGATGCTGGAAGAACGCATCGCGGTGATGGAAGGGGCAGAGGCCTGCCGCACTCAGGCATCGGGCATGGCGGCGATGACCGCGGCGCTATTGTGCCAGCTGTCGGCGGGCGATCATGTCGTCGCCGCGCGCGCCGCCTTCGGATCGTGCCGCTGGCTGGTCGACGAACTGCTGCCGCGCTTCGGGATCGAGGGGACGACCATCGATTCGACCGACAATGCCGCGTGGGAGGCCGCGATCCGGCCCAATACGAAGGTGTTCTTCTTCGAAACCCCCGCCAATCCCACGCTCGACATCGTCGACCTGGCTCATGTCTGCGGCCTGGCGCGCTCGCATGGCATCACCACCGTGGTCGACAATGCCTTCTGCACGCCTGTGATGCAGCGCCCGATGGAATTCGGCGCGGACGTCATCGCCTATTCGGCGACCAAGCTGATGGACGGGCAGGGCCGCGTGCTGGCGGGCGCGGTCTGCGGGACCGAGGAATTCATCAACGACAAGCTCCTGCCGTTCCAGCGCAACACCGGGCCGAACCTGTCGCCCTTCAACGCCTGGGTGGTGCTGAAAGGGCTGGAGACGCTGGAACTGCGCGCCCGCCGCCAGTGCGACAATGCGCTGAAGATCGGGCGGTTCATGGAAGGCCGCGTGCCGGTCATCAAGCATCCGGGGCTTGCCAGCCACCCGCGGCACGACATGGCGATGCGCCAGATGACAATGCCCGGCTGCATCTTTTCCTTCGTGCTCGACGGCGGGCGGCAGCAGGCGCACGCGCTGCTCGACCAGTTGCAGCTGATCGACATCTCGAACAATATCGGCGACGCGCGTTCCCTGATGTGCCACCCGGCATCGACCACCCACCATTCTGTCGGGGCCGAGAAACGCGCCGAGATGGGCGTCGACGAAGGCATGCTGCGCTTCAATGTCGGGCTGGAGGACGCGGACGACCTGATCGAGGATCTCGACCGCGCGCTGGCCGCCATCGGCCTGTGAGAGAGGGCGATCCCACGCCGGAGGAGGAACGCTCCCCCGCCGCCGGGCACGTCGGCCCGCTCAAGGGCACGCCCGCCGAGGGGCTGCTCGCCGCCATTTTCGAAAGCTGCGAGGATGCGATCGTCTCCAAGCGGCTCGACGGCGCGATCACCAGCTGGAACCCGGCGGCGGAGCGTCTGTTCGGCTATCCGGCCGAGGAGATCCTGGGCCGCTCGATCCGCGTGCTGATCCCGGACGACCGCCAGCACGAGGAGGATTCGATCATTTCCCGCATCCAGCGGGGCGAACGGGTGATGCCGTTCCACACCATGCGCCGCCGCAAGGACGGGCATGAGATCGAGGTGTCGGTCACGGTCTCGCCGGTGCATGACGCCAGCGGCAGGATCGTGGGCGCCAGCAAGATCGCTCGCGAACTGGGCGACCTCGACCTTGCCCGCAAGGCGCTGGCCGAAAGCGAAGCCCGCTTCGAGATGATGGCCGACAATATCTCGCAGCTCGCTTGGATCGCGGACGCGGACGGGTCGATCATCTGGTACAACAAGCGCTGGTTCGAATATACCGGCACCACGCTGGACGAGATGAAGGGCTGGGGCTGGCAAGCGGTTCACCACGAGGATCACCTCGAGCGCGTGACCGAGCGTTTCGTGTCCGCGATCAACAGCGGCGAGCCTTGGGAAGACACGTTTCCGCTGCGCGGCGCCGATGGCCGCTATCGCTGGTTCCTGTCGCGCGCCCGTCCGATCCGCGACGACACCGATCGGGTCGCGTTCTGGTTCGGCACCAATACCGATGTCACCGAACAGCGCGAGCAGAGCGAGGCGATCGAGAACCTGCTGCGCGAGGTGAACCATCGCGCCAAGAACATGCTGACGCTGATCATGGCGCTGGCGCGGCGTTCGGCACCCGGCAACGATGCGTTCCTCAAGCGCTTCACCCGCCGCATCCAGGCATTGGCCGCGAATCAGGACCTGCTGGTCAAGCGCGCCTGGGGCAGCGTCGAGATGGCCGACCTCGTCAAGGCGCAGCTGGCATTCGCCATCGACCTTGCCGGTTCGGGGCTGACCCACAGCGGCCCGCCGGTCGCGATCACCGCCCGCGCCGCCGAGACCCTGGGCCTCGCGCTGCACGAGCTGGCGACCAATGCGCTGAAATACGGCGCCCTGTCGCGCGGCGGCGACGACCGCGGGGAAGGCGGGGGGCCAGATGAGGGCGGGGATGAGGGCGAAGATGGGGGCGAAGATGGGGGCGAGGGCGGCATCGGCAGCGTGGCGATCGCCTGGACTGTCGAGGACGGCCGCTTCCGCCTCAGCTGGACCGAAAGCGGCGGCCCGCCCGTCACCCCGCCCGAGCGCGAGGGTTTCGGCAGCTCGGTCATCCGCGACATTCCCGCCGCCTCGCTGGGCGCGGACGTACAGCTCGACTACCGGGCCGAGGGGCTGCGCTGGTCGCTCGACGCGCCGGTCGAAAGCGTGGTCGCGGACGGCGTGGGAGCGGGCGCGGCCGAGGACGGGAACGAGGACGGGGACGGGGACGGGCACGCCTAGCTTTCCACCACGATTGTTCACATCCGCCGCGCCGGATTTGCAACTTGCGGTGCTTCCGTCCTAGAATGCTGCTTATGATAGAGCAGCTATTCGATCATGCCGCGATATCGCACGGCATCACTGTCCGGGTCAGCGCAAGCTTCCTGCCGGAACAGTCGCAGGTGTCGGAAGGACACTGGTTCTGGGCCTATCACATCCGGATCGAGAACGGCGGCGACCAGCCCGCCCGCCTGCTGACCCGCCACTGGCGCATCACCGATGCCGCTGGCCGCATCAGCCTGATCGACGGCGACGGCGTGGTGGGCGAACAGCCCCTGCTGCATCCCGGCGAAAGCCACGACTATGTCTCGGGCTGCCCGCTGGAAACGCCGCACGGCTCGATGGAAGGCTACTATGGCTTCCGCCGCGAGGACGGCACCGTGTTCGAAGCCGCGATCCCCTTCTTCCCGCTGTCGGCACCTGCCACCGCGCAGCGGTAAACCCGCGCCACCGCGCAGCGGTAAACCCGCGCCACCGCGCAGCGCTGGTCGTGCTGCCACCCACCTTCGGACCGCCCCCTACCGCAACGCGTTGCCCAATCGCCCGCCGCGCATTATCAGCGTGCGCACGATGAAGCGTACCCATCTCCCCCTGAACGGCCTGCGCGTGCTCGATGCCGCCGCCCGGCACCTGTCCTTCACCCGCGCCGCGGACGAGCTTGCGGTCACCCCCGCCGCCGTCGGCCAGCAGATCCGCGCGCTTGAGGATCTGCTGGGCGTCGTCCTGTTCCGCCGCACGCCCAAGGGCCTGGAACTGACGGACGAGGCCAGCGCCGGCCTCGATTCGCTGCGCAGCGGCTTCCTGCGGTTCGAGGAAGCGGTCCACGCGATTCAGGCCGGCCAGTCCAGCCAGAAATACACCTTCGCGGCCCCGCGCGACTTCTTCGGCGCCTGGTTCGCCCGCCGCCTCGCCGCCTTCCGCGACGCGCATCCCGACACGCGCTTCCACATGGCGGGCGGCCACGACACCGACTTTACCGAGGCGAACCTGGATTTCGCCGTCCGCCTCGTCGACAGCCCGGGCGAGCTCGAGGGCGTCCCCCTGTCCCCCGGCCGCAGCGTCGAGGTGGCCGCCCCCGGCGCGCCCGACAGCTGGATCAGCTGGCCCGGCGGCCCGCGCAGCGATCCGGCCCCCGACGATGCCGAACCGGGCCTGCGCGTCGGCGCGACGGGGCAGGCGCTTTCTGCGGTGCTGGGCGGCATGGGCCGCGCCGTGCTGCCGCTGCAACTGGTGGAGCACGAGATCGAGACCGGCCAGCTTGTCGCCCTGTCCGGGATCGAGGATACGCGCGCTACCTATTGGCTCGTCGCCCCGCGCCCGCAATGGCGGCAGAAGAAGGTGAAGGCGCTGGTCGATTTCCTCACCGCCGCGCAAAAGGCGCAGGACTGACCCTTCGCCCGCCAGCCCGCCAGCTTTCCCGCCCGCCGCACCCCGCCAAAACACCCCCTCGCGCCGCGAACCCGCCTCAATCCACGCGCCGGGCCTCGCGCAGCCGCATCTGGTCGCGCGCGCGGTCCAGCTTGGCATTGATGCTGTCGATGATCTCGCGCTCGCTGCGTTCGGGCGGAGCAGCGCGCTCGGCAGGCGGGCCGTATCGCGCGGCGCGGCGATGGCGCAGCAGGAACATCACCAGCGCCTCGTTGTGCACCCGGTATTCGCCGATGATCTCGCCGCGCGCGACGATCGGGCGCAGCTCGCCCTCGATCGCGCGGGCCAGCGCCGTGTCCTCCAGCCTCGCGATGCCCAGGTCGATGGCCTTCTCCCAAGCGGCGGCGAATTCCTCCGCCCCGCCGCGCGCGCGCAAATTGTACAGCGCCTCCATGCTGGCCCCGATGGCACGCGCCGCCTGCCGCACCGATCCGCTGGCGGCCAGCGCCGCGATGAACGCGCGCTGCCGGTCGGGCGTGATCGAGTTCCGCCGCGGGCAGGGGTGGAGGAACGGCCTGAACCCCAGCAGCGGATCGTCGGGCGAAGGCTCCGGCCCGGTAAAGGCGGCACGGCTGGTCCGCTGCGAAGGATTGGCGGAGCCGCACGACAGCCGGAACGCCCCCGGCCCAACATGCGAGGCCCCATGCGAGGTCCCATGCGCAGGCCCGCCAGAACCGGCACGCATATCGTCCCTTGAACCGGCCCGCTCATCCCCCGCCATCCGCCGCGCGGCATCTCGCCCCGCCAGCCCCAGCCCCGCCAGCCCGAGCCCCCCACGCCTGCGCTCCGCCCGGGCTTTCCGAGCCGCCTCGCACCCCCGCGCCGCATCCCACGCCGCGCGAAAGCTCAGCCCCCGCACCGCCCTCTGCCCGGCCTCGGAATAACGCAGCTTCTCCAGCGCCGCGACGCTGACCCCCACTTCCTCCGCCGCCTCCGAAACAAGCCCCGTCCGCGCCAGCGCCTCGATGAACTGCCGCTGCCGCCGCGCAGTCAGCTTCCGCCGCCGCGCGAGAGGCACGGGCGTAAAGCGGATTTCAGGCAGGGCCGATTGGGTGGGGGCTAAGGGGGTTGGTCGTGTGCCGGACATGGACGCGCTCCTGCTGGGTGAGGGGCGCTTGGGGATATTGGGGCGAGGGAGTGTAGGAAAATAAAAACATATCCTGCAAGCAGATCAAAACTTATCGGGGGCTTCGATGACTTCAGGACATGGTGCTTATGACAAGTGGCTTGCAAAGATAAATCTTGACGAGGCCAATTGGTCCCATCGCGCAAAGTGCCTAAGCAAGAATGGACAAATAGAAGAGGGTTGGTTTTGGCGTTTTCGAGGTATGCTGAGCGATAGCGAACTTATCGAGAAAAGCTTCCTACAAAATATCGAAGGAAAGGGTCTTTACCATATAGTACACATTCCTTGGATATTTCCCGATGGAACAGCCGGAAAGAGCGATTGGAGCCAGGATGAATGGGATTTCCTTAATGAAGCTCTCTCTGAGACATTCAATTATTCTGGAGGATTTTCTTCAGAATACGAATTTAAGTACTTATGTATTGATCGGCCGTCTCTATCGCATTTCCAAAGTAAAAATATTTCTCATAGTTATTTTAAAGATGGTTTGACGTCCCACGACCTAAATAATTCGCAAGTTTCGAAATGTTTTATCAATAACTATGCTACCGGATTTAAATTTATTTTAGACTGTGTTGTTGATGGCGATGCTAAGGTTGAAGATGCGGACGTTAGAATAGACGAATGCTACATCAGAAATTTCGTTTTTAGTGGTCACAAGGACGCAAGGAGGCCCCTGCTCGAAATTAGCGAAAGCGAAATCACGACCATTTACATATCAGGGAAATTTTCCGACTTATTTATTGACGACTTGATTTGCGAGAGTTTTGATATTTCAAACTCGTCTTTCAAGCATGGTACTTTCACGGGCGAAAAATCATCGATAATTTTGAACGCCGAAAACTGCTATTTCGAAAATAGGGTGATTTTTACCGATATCAGTCTTGGGATCGATATAACCAGAAACTCATCATTTCGGCATGCTGTATTTGCAGATAAACTGATATTTGATAACGTTGAAGTCTTCTTTTCCTGTCTATCTGACATCCAGCTCGGCGGACCGATTGATCTTGATCTACGTGACCGTTCGCTTGAGGCTGGCTTTGCAAGGGAGTTGTCCCAGCTCCAGAGCCTGAAGGAGCCAGCTTATTCAGAATCTCTTCGGAATTCGTTGGAAAGAGCCTGTCAAATAATATGCGAAAGAAATCGTCAAGATGGGCGAAAAGATTTAGAAAAGCGTTTTCGAAGAATGGAATTGATGGCGCGTACCGCTTCTGAACACACTGAGCCGTCTACAAAGTTTATTAATTGGTTTTATCGTGAATTTTCCGATTTTGGATTTAGCTGGTGGCGCCCGCTTCTTGGATTGGTTTTGAGCTGGTTTTTTTTGGAGCCCTCTATCTGTTAGGGCCAAAACCCAATCAGCCTCTTGAAAGAGCGCGTTTAGGTTGATTCAAGGGGGCTTTAAGCTGGATGGAGGCTCCGCTTGATGTCGCGCTCGTTGTTCTGGTTATCGGATGCTGCTTGGCAGGCGATCGAACCACACTTGCCAAAGAACCAGCCTGGTGCTCGGCGCGTCGATGATCGGCGGGTAATCTCGGGCATCCTGCATGTCCTGAAGTCCGGCTGCCGATGGTGCGACTGTCCTGCGGACTACGGGCCGTCCACGACGATCTACAACCGTTTCAATCGCTGGTCACGGCGGGGCTTCTGGACGAAGTTGCTCGATGCCTTGGCCGAGGCGGGTGCGGTCACGAAGAGCACCGCGATCGATAGCACCTACATCAAAGCCCAGCGCTCGGCGTTTGGCGGAAAAGGGGGCGCCAGAAGCAGGCCATCGGCCGTTCTCGTGGTGGCTGGACAACCAAGGTCCACGCCCTGACCGACGTGCTGGGCCGACCCTATGCCCTGATGCTGACCGCCGGCAATGTCAGCGACGTGAAGGCTGCGCCGGCGCTGCTCGAACGCGCCGGCCGTATGCGCTACCTGCTTGGCGACAAAGGATACGATGCCAATAGCCTGCGCAAGACACTGCGCGAGAACGGCACCAGTCCTGTCATCCCCGGAAGGCGCAATCGCAAGCACACCATTCGCTATGATCAGCGGCGTTACAGAGGGCGCCACCTCATCGAGAACGCCTTCTGTCGCATGAAGGACTTCCGCCGGATCGCCACTCGCTACGACAAGCTCGCCGCCAACTTCCTGTCTGCCATGGCGCTGGCTACTGCTGTCGCGTTCTGGTTATGACGGAATGAGAGGAAAGAGCAGTTCATGAACGACGACCAAAACACATCTGGCCCATACCTGCCACCCGGCACGGCGGTCCGTTACGACGGCCTTGAGGAAGGTGGCCCCGAGTTTGGGACCATCGTCCACTGCTGGTTCGACGACGAGATCGGCGCTCACGACTGCTATGTAGCCTTCTTCGGCGACAAGCAGCCGATAGGGAAACCAACCGAGAAACCGTATATCCTGCGTTATGCGTCCACATCGCTGACGGTCATCGATACAGCCGCTGATTGAGTCCGAACCCTAATAGCTGCCTTGAAGTTTGATGCTCTTGGCCCTGTGGGTGGATCCGTGAATTGGGTCATCTTGAACGACGTGGCGTTGCTTACAGTGGATAAGAGCTTTCCTGTTGGCGTCTCAATCGACGAAGCTAAGCTATTTGGTGGCGAATTGGTTGGTGAAAGAGGTGGATTGAGTGCTGTAGCCGTCGGAGTGGTCGGGGCTGCTCAAACCGTTTTATCAGGTATTTTATTTTTTTTGGCTGGCATGGCCATTCGGAACAAACTTCTAATAGGTTGATCCCCTTGACCCCACCCCCGAATCCCCTTAAGGGCCGCGCCAAGCGCCAGCAGGGCTAACCCTTTGCCGGTGGACAGAGCTGAACATTGCCGGTGAGTGGGGCCCGTCCGAACAGGGCAGCGCCGTTATCCGTCAAAGTAACCCGGCTGGATCCGGGTGGAGCGTTTCGGTTCGTGCGGCGATCGCCGGGGCAGGGCCTTACTTAAGGGCCGCATGCCCTTTTCGCGTTTCCCCGCACGGTCCTTCCTCCATCGCTGATCCGTCAGGCGGCTCGCAAGACGAGTTTTCGCCGCTTTACCTCATCCACACGGTGCGGGGCAGAGCGGAACCTCATCAGTAAAAGTGGGGACCACTTTTACGTGCCGATGAGGTGACCCCCGAACGGGACACTCTCCCGTCCGGAAAACAAGTTTCGGCCCGAACCCATCCGCATTTGCGCGGGGGAGGGCGCAACCCGGCGAGGACACTCTCCGGTCAAGAAGGGAAATACAATGCCTACGATCAACCAGCTGGTCCGCAAGGGTCGCGAGCCGCAGAAGGCCAAGTCCAAGGTTCCCGCGATGGAGCAGAACCCGCAGAAGCGCGGCGTCTGCACCCGCGTGTACACCACCACCCCGAAGAAGCCGAACTCGGCGCTTCGCAAGGTGGCCAAGGTTCGCCTGACCAACGGCCGCGAAGTCATCAGCTACATCCCCGGCGAAGGCCACAACCTTCAGGAGCACTCGGTCGTGCTGATCCGCGGCGGCCGTGTGCGCGACCTTCCCGGCGTGCGCTACCACGTGCTGCGCGGCGTTCTCGACACGCAGGGCGTGAAGGACCGCAAGCAGTCCCGTTCGAAGTACGGCGCCAAGCGTCCGAAGTAAGATCAACGCGGGGACGGCCCGCTCCCCCTCCCGACCACCCAACGGGGTAAACTCTGGGTGGTCGGGAGGGGGAGCGGGCCGGCACCGCAAGCCACGGACGGATGTCCGTGGCGCACTCCGAAGGAGTCTAGAAAAATGTCACGTCGTCGTCGTCCCGAAAAGCGGGTCATCCTTCCCGATCCCAAGTTTGGCGATCAGGTCCTGTCGAAGTTCATGAACAACCTCATGCTCGACGGCAAGAAGTCGACTGCCGAGCGTATCGTCTATGGCGCGCTGGAAACCGTCGAGACCAAGGCCAAGGCCGATCCGGTCCAGCTGTTCCACGACGCGCTGGCGAACATCATGCCGCAGATCGAGGTCCGCAGCCGCCGCGTCGGCGGTGCGACCTACCAGGTCCCCGTGGAAGTTCGCCCGGAACGTGCGCAGGCTCTGGCCATTCGCTGGCTGATCACCGCGGCGCGCAACCGTCCCGAAACGACGATGGCCGCGCGCCTGTCGGGCGAGCTGATGGATGCGTCGAACAACCGCGGCAACGCCGTGAAGAAGCGCGAAGACACCCACCGCATGGCCGACGCCAACCGCGCGTTCAGCCACTACCGCTGGTAAGACTGCTGCGAAGACGCCTCTTTCCCCGATTTCGGGAAGAGGCGTCTTTCGCCGGTCACAAATATCACTATATGGGGCCCATCCGGCTCCGAGAGAGTCGGCAGCAAAGCGCGTGAGCCAGATGGCCGCCGCCAGACTGCAAGCTTCATACTCCTGAGGAATTTTCCATGGCCCGCGAATATCCGCTGGAACGCTACCGCAATATCGGCATCATGGCGCATATCGACGCCGGCAAGACGACGACGACAGAGCGGATCCTGTACTACACCGGCAAATCCTACAAGATCGGCGAAGTCCACGACGGCGCCGCCACCATGGACTGGATGGAGCAGGAGCAGGAACGCGGGATCACCATCACGTCCGCGGCAACGACGACCTTCTGGGCCGCCGAAGACGGCAAGGGCCCGAAGCACCGCATCAACATCATCGACACCCCCGGCCACGTCGACTTCACCATCGAAGTCGAACGCTCGCTGCGCGTGCTCGACGGTGCGGTGGCGGTGTTCGACGGCGTGGCCGGCGTTGAACCGCAGTCCGAAACCGTGTGGCGCCAGGCCGACAAATACGGCGTGCCGCGCATGTGCTTCATCAACAAGCTGGATCGCACCGGCGCCGATTTCTACTACTGCGTGCAGTCGATCGTCGACCGCCTCGGCGCGAAGCCGCTGGTGCTGTATCTCCCGATCGGCGCGGAAAGCGACCTTCAGGGTGTCGTCGACCTCGTGAACAACCGCGGTATCGTCTGGGAGAACGACGGTCTCGGCGCGACGTTCAACTATGTCGATGTCCCGGCGGACATGGCCGACAAGGCTGCCGAATACCGTGAGAAGCTGATCGAAACTGCCGTGGAGCAGGACGACGACATCATGGAAGCCTATCTCGAAGGCGAGGTTCCTGATGCGGCGACGCTGAAGAAGCTGATCCGCAAGGGCACCATGGCGCGCGATTTCGTGCCTGTCCTGTGCGGCTCTGCATTCAAGAACAAGGGTGTCCAGCCCCTGCTCGACGCCGTGGTCGATTACATGCCTTCGCCACTCGACGTACCCGCCATCGAAGGCGTGCTGCCGGACAGCGACGAGAAGGATACGCGTCCTTCGGCGGACGAGGCTCCGTTCTCGGCGCTCGCGTTCAAGATCATGAACGATCCGTTCGTCGGCTCGCTGACCTTCACCCGCATCTATTCGGGTAAGCTCACCAAGGGTTCGGTTCTGAACTCGGTGAAGGACAAGAAGGAAAAGGTCGGCCGCATGCTGCTGATGCACTCGAACAACCGCGAGGACATCGAAGAGGCATTCGCGGGCGATATCGTCGCGCTGGCGGGCATGAAGGATACGACGACCGGCGATACGCTGTGCGACCCGTCGAAGCCGATCATCCTTGAGCGTATGGAATTCCCTGAGCCCGTTATCGAGCTGTCGGTGGAACCCAAGACCAAGGCCGACCAGGAAAAGATGGGTGTTGCGCTCAATCGCCTCGCTGCCGAGGATCCTTCGTTCCGCGTGTCGACCGACCACGAATCCGGTCAGACGATCATTAAGGGCATGGGCGAGCTTCACCTTGACATTCTCGTCGATCGCATGAAGCGCGAGTTCAAGGTTGAAGCCAATGTGGGTGCGCCGCAGGTGGCCTATCGCGAATATCTCGCGAAGCCGGTTGATGTCGACTACACCCACAAGAAGCAGTCGGGCGGTTCGGGCCAGTTCGGCCGCGTCAAGGTCAAGGTCGAACCGGGCGAGCGCGGACAGGGTTTCGTCTTCAAGGACGAGATCAAGGGTGGCAACATTCCCAAGGAATACATCCCCGCGATCGAAAAGGGTCTGCGCGAGCAGGCCGAGAGCGGTTACCTTGTCGGCTTCCCGATCATCGACTTTACGGTGACGCTGTATGACGGTGCCTACCACGACGTCGACTCGAGCGCGATCGCGTTTGAAATCGCGGGTCGCGGCGCCATGCGCGAAATCGCGCAGAAGTCGGGCATCAAGCTGCTCGAGCCGATCATGAAGGTCGAGGTCGTGACGCCCGAGGATTACCTCGGCGACGTGATCGGCGACATCAACTCGCGGCGCGGCCAGATCCAGGGCACCGACTCTCGCGGTAACGCCCAGGCTGTCGAAGCGAACGTGCCGCTTGCGAACATGTTCGGCTATGTCAACGAACTGCGCTCGTTCACACAGGGCCGCGCCCAGTACACGATGCAGTTCAGCCACTATGACGAGGTCCCGGCGAATGTCGCGGCCGAAGTGAAGGAGAAGCTTGCGTAAGCAGCTTCATCGGTCTAGGGGCGGGCGCCTGATTCACGGGTGCCGGCCTCAAGTCCGCCCAAGAATAACACCGGATCAGCAAATCCAGACGAATAGAGGTCTTTGAAAATGGCGAAAGCTAAGTTTGAGCGGAACAAGCCGCACTGCAACATCGGCACCATCGGTCACGTCGACCACGGCAAGACGACGCTGACCGCAGCGATCACCAAGGTGCTCGCTGAGGCATACGGCGGCACCGCCGTCGACTTCGCGAACATCGACAAGGCTCCTGAAGAGCGTGAGCGCGGCATCACGATTTCGACCGCGCACGTCGAATATGAAACCGACGCTCGCCACTATGCGCACGTCGACTGCCCCGGCCACGCCGACTATGTGAAGAACATGATCACCGGTGCGGCGCAGATGGACGGCGCGATCCTGGTGGTGAACGCTGCCGACGGCCCGATGCCCCAGACGCGCGAGCACATCCTGCTTGCCCGTCAGGTCGGCGTCCCCGCTCTGGTCGTGTTTATGAACAAGGTCGATCAGGTCGACGACGCGGAACTGCTTGAACTCGTCGAACTGGAAATCCGTGAACTGCTGTCGAGCTACGACTTCCCGGGCGACGATATTCCTATCGTTTCGGGTTCGGCTCTCGCCGCTCTGGAAGGCCGCGACGACGAAATCGGCAAGGACAAGATCCTCGAGCTGATGAAGGCTGTCGACGACTACATTCCGCAGCCCGCTCGTCCTGTCGACAAGCCCTTCCTGATGCCCGTCGAGGATGTGTTCTCGATCTCGGGTCGTGGTACGGTCGTGACCGGCCGCGTCGAGACCGGCATCGTCAAGGTTGGTGAGGAAGTCGAGATCGTCGGCCTCAAGGACACTCGCAAGACCACCGTCACCGGCGTCGAAATGTTCCGCAAGCTGCTCGATCAGGGTGAAGCTGGCGACAACATCGGTGCTCTGGTTCGCGGCGTTGCCCGTGAGGATGTCGAGCGTGGCCAGGTTCTCTGCAAGCCCGGTTCGGTCAACCCGCACACCGAGTTCAGCGCCGAAGTCTACGTGCTATCGAAGGACGAAGGTGGCCGTCACACGCCGTTCTTCGCCAACTATCGCCCGCAGTTCTACTTCCGCACGACCGACGTGACCGGCGAAGTGATCCTCCCCGAGGGCACCGAGATGGTCATGCCTGGTGACAACGTCACCATCGGCGTGAAGCTGATCGCTCCGATCGCGATGGACGAAGGTCTTCGCTTCGCAATTCGTGAAGGTGGCCGGACCGTCGGTTCGGGGGTTGTCAGCACCATCACGAAGTAATATAGGCCTGTTCGTCGGCAGGGATTGATTCTCTGCCGACCAGGTTTTTTAAGAGGGGGCCGCCCCTTCCCGGTCATCCGGTGAAGCAGGGCGGGCCTTTCTTTTTTGGAGCGAGCTGGTCTCGCTTTGGCTCTTTCGCATCGGTAGTTGGACATGGAAGCTCAGAATATCCGCATTCGCCTGAAGGCGTTTGATCATCGCGTTCTCGACACGGCAACGAGTGAGATCGCAGAGACTGCCCGTCGTACGGGCGCGCTTATTCGGGGGCCCATTCCGCTGCCGACGCGTATCGAGAAGTTCACCGTGAACCGCGGTCCGCACATCGACAAGAAGTCGCGGGAGCAGTTCGAGGTTCGTACCTACAAGCGGCTGCTCGACATCGTGCAGCCCAACGCCCAGACGGTCGATGCTCTGATGAAGCTCGATCTTGCTGCGGGCGTCAATGTCGAGATCAAGCTGGCCTGATCGGCCGGAGGTCTCGCGGGAAGCCGTATCGCGGCTTCTGCAAGACAAAGGGATACCGCCGGAGCGTCACTCTTGTAGTGACAATGTTCTCCGGGCCGCGTCCCCCGTCTCGCTTCCATCCTGGCGATGGCGGCATTCAGCCCGGACGGGGCGACGTTAACATAATTGGGCTGAAACCGGCCGTGGGGGCATAGGCTTCCACGGCTATTCACGCACCCGGAGATGGTCTCCGACGTGCCTCTGTCACCGGGCCTATGGCGATGGTCGCTATGCCCATGTTTAGGAGTTTTGATCATGCGCACTGGCGTGATCGCCAAGAAAGTCGGGATGACCCGCCTGTTCCAGGAGGACGGTCGGCACGTGCCTGTTACCGTTCTGGCGCTGGAAGATTGTCAGGTTGTCTCGCACCGTACGCTCGACCGCGATGGCTATGTTGCCGTCCAGCTGGGCGCTGGTGAGGCGAAGCAGAAGAACGTGGCCAAGCCGCAGCGCGAGCATTTCGCGAAGGCTGAAGTGTCGCTCAAGATGAAGGTCGCCGAATTCCGTCTTGAGGGCGAGGATGGCCTCCTCCCCGTTGGCGCATCGATCTCGGCCGAGCATTTCATTGCTGGCCAGAAGGTGGACATCACCGGCCATACGCAGGGCAAGGGCTTTGCCGGCGCCATGAAGCGCTGGGGCTTCGGTGGTCTGCGCGCAACGCACGGCGTGTCGCTTTCGCACCGTTCGCACGGTTCGACCGGTAACCGCCAGGACCCAGGCAAGGTCTTCAAGAACAAGAAGATGGCAGGCCACATGGGCGATCGTCAGCGCACCCAGCAGAACTTGGAAGTCGTGCGTACCGACGCCGACCGTGGCCTGATCTTCGTCAAAGGGTCCGTGCCCGGCGCGAAGAACGCCTGGCTGCTGGTTTCCGATGCCGTGAAGCTTCCGCTTCCCGAGGGCGCGCCGTTCCCAGGTGCCGTTCTCGACAAGAAGAATTCGGCTCCCGAGCATGACGAAGCGCCGGCCGGCATGGTCGAAAGCGCCGCTGAGCACGAAGTGCACCAGCAGGTCGATGCGGAACAGCAGGCCGAGTTGCTCAAGGAGCAGCAGGCGGGTGCAGACGATTCGGTGACCGAAGCGAACAAGAACGACGCCGCCGAGGGTGATGTGCCCGACGCCGGCGAGAACAAGGAGGGCTGATCCGTGAAGGTGAAGGTCCAGAAACTCGACGGCAACGCGTCGGGTGACATCGAGCTGAACGACGACGTCTTCGGTCTCGAGCCGCGCGAGGATATCCTCCACCGCGTCGTCACCTGGCAGTTGTGGAACCGTCGCGCCACCGCTCGTCCTACGCGTGAGCGTTCGGATGTGGCTCGCACCGGCAAGAAGTGGGGTCGCCAGAAGGGCGGCGGCACGGCTCGTCACGGTGACCGCGCCGCGCCCATCTTCATCGGTGGCGGTAAGGCTCACGGTGCGCGCAAGCGTGACTTCGATATGTCGCTAAACAAGAAGGTCCGTGCACTCGGTCTGCGCATGGCTCTTTCCAGCAAGGCCAAGAACGACAATCTGTTCGTTCTGGAGTCCCTGGAACTGGCCGATGCCAAGACTAAGCTGTTGGCGGCCGATCTTGCGAAGCTTGGCTTTGGCAAGAAGGTGCTGGTCATCGACGGCGAGCAGGTCGAGGACGGCTTCCGCAAGGCGGCCGGCAATTTGATCGGTATCGACGTGCTGCCTGCGATGGGCGCCAATGTCTACGACATCCTCAATCATGACACGCTGGTGCTGACCCGCGCCGCTGTCGAAAAGCTGGAGGCGCGTTTCAATGGCTAAGGCTGAAATCGACATCCGGCATTACGACGTGATCGTCGCGCCGCACATTACCGAGAAAGCGACGCTTCTCTCGGAGCATAATGCGGTCGTGTTCAAGGTCGCCAACGACGCCACCAAGCCGCAGATCAAGGCTGCGGTCGAGGCGCTGTTCGGTGTGAAGGTCGCGGGCGTGAACACCATTGTCCAGAAGGGCAAGAGCAAGCGCTGGAAGGGTGCTCCCTACAAGCGCAGCGACGTGAAAAAGGCGATTGTGACGCTGGCGGAAGGCCAGTCGATCGACGTCACCGAAGGCGTACGGGGCTAACCATGGCACTCAAGAACTACAAACCAACGAGCCCGGCCCGCCGTGGCCTCGTGCTGGTCGACAAGTCGGGACTCTACAAGGGTAAGCCCGTCAAGTCGCTGACCGAGGGCAAGCGCAAGACCGGTGGTCGTAACAACAAGGGCCATGTCACCTCGCGCGGCATTGGCGGCGGTCATAAGCAAAAGTACCGCTACATCGACTTCAAGCGTCGGAAGTGGGACATGCCCGCGACTGTCGAGCGCATGGAGTATGACCCGAACCGCACGGCTTTCATCGCACTGGTGAAGTACGAGGACGGCGAGCAGGCTTATATCCTGGCGCCGCAGCGCCTGGCCGTTGGCGACAGCGTAGTCGCCGGCGAGAAGACCGACACGAAGCCCGGCAACGCCATGTTGCTGAGCCAGATGCCGGTTGGCACCATCTGCCACAACCTGGAGATGAAGCCGGGCAAGGGCGGCCAGATCGCCCGTTCGGCCGGTGCGTATGCTCAGGTCGTCGGTCGTGACCGCGGTCTCGTCATCGTTCGTCTGAATTCGGGCGAACAGCGCTACCTGCGCGGCGATTGCATGGGTACGGTTGGCGCGGTTTCGAACCCCGACAACTCGAACCAGACGCTGGCGAAGGCCGGTCGTCGTCGCTGGATGGGCAAGCGTCCGCTGACTCGCGGTGTTGCGAAGAACCCGGTCGATCACCCGCACGGTGGTGGTGAAGGCCGCACCTCGGGTGGCCGTCATCCGGTTACGCCATGGGGCAAGCCGACCAAGGGTGCCCGCACGCGTCATAACAAGCAGACGGACAAGATGATCATCCGGTCCCGTCACGCGAAGAAGAAGAGGTAAGACCCATGGCACGTTCGCTTCGCAAGGGTCCGTTCGTCGAGCTTTCGCTGCTGAAGAAGGCAGAGGAAGCGCAGGACAAGAACAGCCACGCGCCGATCAAGACCTGGTCGCGCCGCTCGACGGTTCTCCCGCAGTTCGTAGGTCTGACGTTCAGCGTCTATAATGGCCAGAAGTTCATTCCCGTGTCGGTTAACGAGGACATGGTCGGCCACAAGCTTGGTGAGTTCGCACCCACGCGCAACTTCCCGGGTCACGCCGCAGACAAGAAGGGCAAGCGCTGATGAGCAAGCAGAAAGCTCCGCGTCGCGTCGCCGAGAATGAGGCGCTGGCCGTCGGGACCACGATCCGTGGCTCGGCCCAGAAGCTGAACCTCGTTGCGGGCCTGATCCGCGGCAAGAAGGCCGAGGAAGCGTTGAACATCCTCGCTTTCTCGAACAAGGCGATGGCTGTCGACGCTCGCAAGGTTCTTGCCAGCGCGATCGCTAATGCAGAGAACAACCATAACCTGGACGTCGATGCGCTGGTCGTTGCGGAAGCATCGGTCGGCAAGGCGATTACCATGAAGCGTTTCCACACGCGGGGTCGTGGCAAGTCCACGCGCATCCTCAAGCCGTTCAGCCGGCTGCGCATCGTGGTCCGCGAAGTCGAGGAGGCCTGATCATGGGTCACAAGAGCAATCCGATCGGCCTGCGTTTGCAGATCAACCGTACTTGGGAAAGCCGCTGGTACGCCGAAGGGCGTGATTACGCCGGTCTTCTCAAGGAAGACATCGAGATCCGCAAGTTCATCGTCGACTCGCTGCCGCAGGCGGCGATCTCGAAGATCGTGATCGAGCGTCCGGCTAAGCTGTGCCGCATCTCGATCTACGCGGCTCGTCCCGGTGTGATCATCGGCAAGAAGGGCGCAGACATCGAAAAGCTGCGCTCGAAGCTTGCCGCGATGACGGACAGCGAAGTGAAGCTGAACATCGTCGAAATCCGCAAGCCCGAGATCGACGCCAAGCTCGTCGCGCAGGGCATTGCCGACCAGCTCATCCGCCGCGTGGCTTTCCGCCGTGCGATGAAGCGGGCGATGCAGTCGGCCATGCGACTTGGTGCCGATGGCATCAAGATCATGTGCGGTGGCCGTCTCGGCGGCGCCGAGATCGCACGTGTCGAGCAGTACCGTGAAGGTCGTGTGCCGCTGCACACGCTTCGTGCCAACATCGACTATGCCGAAGCCGAGGCGCTGACCGCCTATGGGATCATCGGCATCAAGGTGTGGATCTTCAAGGGTGAGATTTTGGGTCATGATCCGATGGCGCAAGACCGCCTGATGATGGACGCCCAGACCTCCGGCGTGCGACCGGCGCGCTAAGGACAGGCTGAGGTAAGAGCAATGCTGCAACCGAAAAAAACCAAGTTCCGCAAGGCGTTCAAGGGCAAGATCCATGGCAATGCCAAGGGCGGCACCGATCTGAACTTCGGCTCGTACGGGCTGAAGGCAATGGAACCCGAGCGTATCACTGCGCGCCAGATCGAGGCGGCTCGCCGCGCGATCACGCGACACATCAAGCGCCAGGGCCGTCTGTGGATCCGCGTGTTCCCCGACGTGCCGGTTTCTAAGAAGCCCGCCGAAGTCCGTCAGGGCAAGGGCAAGGGTTCGGTGGAATACTGGGCCGCTCGCGTGAAGCCGGGTCGCATCCTGTTCGAGCTCGATGGCGTTGCCGGTCCCCTGGCCGCCGAAGCGTTCGAGCGCGCCGCGATGAAGCTGCCGATCAAGACTAAGGTTGTTGCCCGTCTTGGCGACACCTCTCACCTGGGAGGCGAATGATGGCCAACAAGATCGAAGACCTGCGCGCCAAGACCGACGATCAGCTGACGGCTGACCTGACGGATCTCAAGCGCGAGGCGTTCAACTTGCGCTTTCAGGCCGCGACCAACCAGATCGAGCGTCCCGCTCGCATCCAGGAAGTTCGTCGCCAGATCGCGCGCATCAAGACGCTGCAGGGCGAACGCGCCCGCGCGGCGAATTAAGGAGCCAACCGATGCCGAAGCGTATCCTGATCGGGACGGTTGTTTCCGACAAGACCGACAAGACGGTGGTCGTGAAGGTAGAGCGTAAGGTCAAGCACCCGCTCTACGGCAAGATCATCCGTCGTTCGAAGAAGTATCACGCGCACGACGAAGACAACGCCTATCGTCCCGGCGAATGGGTGCGGATCGAGGAAACGGCGCCTATGTCCAAGCTGAAGACGTGGAAGGTCATCGACCGCGTCGGCGGCAAGGCCGATAGCGCGCTCGAAGCCGATCTCGACGTCGAAGCCGCGGGTAACTGAGCCCGCATTAGAGTTTTGGAACTGCCGGGCAGAATGTCCCGGCAAGCCGAGAAGAAGGAACCGGATCGATGATCCAGATGCAGTCAAACTTGGATGTCGCTGACAACAGCGGCGCCAAGCGCGTCCAGTGCATCAAGGTGCTGGGCGGATCGAAGCGCCGCACCGCGAGCGTTGGCGATGTCATCGTCGTCTCCGTCAAGGAGGCGCAGCCCCGTGCCAAGGTCAAGAAGGGCGACGTTCACCGCGCCGTGATCGTCCGCACCCGGAAGGACGTTCGTCGTCCCGATGGTAGCGTGATCCGCTTTGACTCGAATGCCGCCGTCCTCGTGAACAAGTCCGAGGAACCGATCGGCACCCGTATCTTCGGCCCCGTCGTGCGCGAACTGCGCGGCAAGGGCTTCATGAAGATCATCTCGCTTGCTCCGGAGGTGCTGTAATGGCGTCCGCAAAGATCAAGAAGGGTGACAGCGTTGTCGTGCTGTCGGGCAAGGACAAGGGCAAGACCGGCACGGTCGCTCAGGTCATGCCCAAGGACGGCAAGGTCGTGGTGGAAGGCGTGAACGTCACCACCCGCCACCGCAAGCCCACCCAGACGAACCCGCAGGGCGGCATTGACCGCGCTCCTGCGCCGATGGCGATCAGCAAGGTCGCCGTTGCCGATCCGAAGGATGGCAAGCCCACCCGCGTCCGTTTCGAAACGAAGGACGGCAAGAAGGTGCGCGTTGCCGTCAAGTCCGGAGAGACGATCGATGGCTGAGAATTATACCCCGCGTCTTCGCACCAAGTATGACGAGGAAATCGTCAAGGCCATGACCGAGAAGTTCGGTTATGCGAACCGCTACGAAGTGCCGAAGCTGGAAAAGATCACGCTCAACATGGGCGTTGGCGAGGCGAGCCAGGACAAGAAGAAGGTCCAGACCGCTGCAGCCGAGATGGAACTGATCGCCGGCCAGAAGCCTGTGATCACCAAGGCGAAGAAGTCGATCGCGCAGTTCAAGCTGCGTGAAGGCATGCCGATCGGTTGCAAGGTCACCCTGCGCCGCGAACGCATGTTCGAATTCCTCGACCGCCTGGTCACCATCGCAATGCCCCGCATCCGCGACTTCCGTGGTCTCAACCCGAAGTCGTTCGATGGCCGCGGCAATTACGCGATGGGTCTGAAAGAGCAGATCATCTTCCCCGAGATCAGCTATGACCAGATCGAGAAGGTGCGTGGCATGGACATCATCGTGACCACCACCGCGAAGAGCGACGACGAAGCCCGCGAGCTTCTGCGTCTGTTCGGATTCCCGTTCCCGGCCGAAGCGTCGGAAGAAAAGGAAGCGGCGTGAGCCGCCCCGGAAAGAGAGCTTAAGTCCATGGCGAAACTGAGTTCCGTGAACAAGAACGAGCGTCGCAAGAAGCTTGTGAAGAAGTACGCGAACCGCATCGCGAAGCTGAAGGCGGTTGCCGACGACGAATCGCTTGATGATGGCGAGCGTTGGCTTGCCCGTCTGAAGCTGGCCGAGGTGCCCCGTAACGGCAACCCGACCCGCGTGCGCAACCGTTGCACCACGACCGGCCGTCCGCGCGGTTATTACCGCAAGTTCGGTCTCAACCGTATCGAGCTTCGCGATCTGGGCAACAAGGGCCTGATCCCGGGCCTGACCAAGTCGAGCTGGTGAGGAATTAACCTATGGCGATGACCGATCCCCTGGGTGATATGCTCACCCGTATCCGCAACGGCCAGCAGGCGAAGAAGGATTCCGTCCTTTCGCCGGCGTCGAAGCTGCGTGCGAATGTCCTCGAAGTGCTCCAGCGCGAAGGCTACATCCGTGGCTATAGCGAAGACGCTTCGGGCAAGCACCCCGCACTGCGGATTGAACTGAAGTATTTCGAAGGCGAGCCCGCGATCAAGTATCTCGCCCGTGTCTCCAAGCCCGGTCGCCGGGTCTATTCGGGCTCGAAGGAGCTTCCGAATGTCCGTGGCGGTCTTGGCATCACAATCGTCTCCACGCCCAAGGGTGTGCTCTCGGACGCCGAAGCGCGCACCGAGAACGTGGGCGGCGAAGTGCTTGCGGAGGTGTTCTGATGAGCCGCATCGGTAAGAAGCCGGTCGCGATCCCCGGTGGCGTTGAGGCGAAGATCGCCGATGGCGTCCTGAGCGTGAAGGGTCCGAAGGGCACCCTAACCATGGGGCTGACCGATCAGGTCACCTACGAAGTGCAGGACGGTCAGATCGCCGTCGAGCCGGTGAACGATAGCAAAAAGTCGCGCTCTTTCTGGGGCATGCAGCGTACGCTGGTGTCGAACTTGATCGATGGCGTGACCGAGGGCTACTCGAAGACGCTTGAGATCAAGGGCGTCGGCTATCGCGCGCAGTCGCAGGGCAGCAAGCTGAAGCTTCAGCTCGGCTTCAGCCATGACGTCGATCTTGATGTCCCTGAAGGTCTGGACGTGAAGACGCCCGATCAGACGACCATCATCATCTCGGGCATCGACAAGCAGGCCGTTGGCCAGTTCGCCGCAGAGATCCGCCGCTGGCGCAAGCCCGAGCCGTACAAGGGCAAGGGCATCAAGTACCAGGGCGAGTATATCTTCCGCAAGGAAGGGAAGAAGAAGTAAGATGGCCAAGCTTTCTCTTTTCGAACGCCGCCGCCGCCGGGTTCGTACCGCGCTGCGCGCTCGTGGCAACGGTCGTCCGCGCCTGTCGGTGCACCGCACCGGCAAGCACATCTACGCCCAGATCATCGACGACAGCGAAGGCCGCACTGTGGCTGCCGCTTCGACGTTGGGTGCGAAGGCCTCGGGCGCGAATGTCGATGCGGCTTCGCAGGTCGGCAAGGACATCGCAGCCGCCGCCAAGAAGGCGGGCGTGACGACTGTCGTGTTCGACCGTGGCGGCTTCCTGTTCCATGGCCGCGTCAAGGCGCTGGCCGACGCTGCGCGCGAAGGCGGGCTGGAGTTCTGATGATGGCAGAAGAAAACAACAACGAGACCCCGATCGACAGCGCGGGTCAGACGCCGACGCCGACCATGGCGAGCACCGAGGCGGCCGACAACCAGTCGACCGCAGGCGGCGATCCGTCCCAGCCGGCGGAGCGCGAAGGTCGCGGGCGCCGTGAACGCGGCGACCGTGGTGGTCGTGGTCGTGGTCGTGGTGGCCGGGACGATCGCCGCGGCGGACGCGGTCAGCGCGAGGATGAAGGCGAGGAGCTCATCGAGAAGCTCGTCCACATCAACCGCGTTTCCAAGACCGTCAAGGGTGGTAAGCGCTTTGGCTTCGCGGCACTGGTGGTCGTGGGCGACGGCAAGGGCCGCGTGGGTTTCGGCCACGGCAAGGCCCGTGAGGTTCCCGAGGCAATCAACAAGGCTACGGCAGCCGCGAAGAAGAAGATGGTTCGCGTTCCGCTGAAGGACGGCCGGACACTGCATCATGACGGCAAGGGCCGTTTCGGTGCGGGCAAGGTGAACGTCCGTACGGCGCCTCCGGGTACCGGCATCATCGCCGGCGGTCCGATGCGCGCCGTGTTCGAGAGCCTGGGCGTTGCCGACGTGGTGACCAAGTCGGTCGGTACGTCGAACCCCTACAACATGATCCGCGCCACTTTCGATGCGCTGACCAACCAGACTTCGCCGAAGTCGGTGGCGCAGCGTCGTGGCAAGAAGGTTGCGGATCTGCTTGGCCGCGGCGGCGCAAGCGAGGCCGAGGCGGAAGCCGACGCTGCGGCTCTGGTGGAGTAAGCAATCATGGCAGACACGATCAAGATCAAGCAGATCGGTTCGCCGATCCGGCGCCCCGAAAGCCAGAAGAAGATTCTGGTCGGCCTTGGCCTCGGCAAGATGCATCGCATCGTCGAGGTGCAGGACACTCCGGAAGTGCGCGGCGCGATTGCCAAGCTTCCGCACATGGTGGCCGTGGTCGACTGATTACGGGCTGCCGGAAGGCGACCATTACTTGACATGAGGCGGCCCGGGCGCGTACCGGGCCGCTTTCATTTGAGGGCCGTATTCGCGGCCCGACATGTTCAGCGCGAAGAAAAGCGAAAGCGAGTGCAATTATGAAACTGACTGATATCCGTGATAACGAAGGTGCACGCCATCGCCGTATGCGCATTGGCCGGGGCATCGGCTCGGGCAAGGGCAAGACCGGTGGACGCGGCCAGAAGGGTGCCAAGGCACGCTCGGGCGTTTCGATCGCCGGGTTCGAAGGTGGCCAGATGCCGCTGCACATGCGTCTTCCCAAGCGCGGCTTCAACAATCCGTTCGGCAAGGATTATGCCGAGGTGAACCTGGGCATGATCCAGAAGTTCATTGATGCAGGCAAGCTTGAAACGAGCGGCGTCGTCGATCATGACGCGCTGCAGGCCGCTGGCCTTGCCCGCGGCGGCAAGGACGGCGTGCGTCTGCTCGCAAAGGGTGAGCTGACGAGCAAGGTCAGCTTCAAGGTTGCCGGCGCTTCGAAGGGCGCCGTGGAGCAGGTCGAGAAGCTGGGCGGAACGGTTGAAACCACTGCTCCGGCCAAGGCCGCTGCCGAATAATTCGCAAGACATTGTGAGGGCGGGGGTGTTCGTATCCCCGCCCGCACTCTATATGCGCGGGCGCAAGGCCCAGTGGTCTTGCAGTATGGGCGCGTCAGTTGATAGCGCGTTCCGGCACATCGACCTTTTCGAGTCGAACAGCCCGTCACCTGCATAGGCATTGATCACCCATGGCATCACGCGCCGACAATATTGCGAGCTCTCTCAGCCTCTCCAATTTCTCGAAGGCGACCGAACTCAAGCAACGCATCTGGTTCACGCTGGGTGCCCTGGTCGTCTTTCGCTTTCTAAGCTTCGTTCCACTGCCGGGCGTCAATCCGCTGATCCTGCAGGACCTGTACGAGCAGACCCGCGGCGGCGTGCTGGATCTCTTCAACACCTTCTCGGGCGGCAGCCTTGAGCGCATGAGCCTCATCGCGCTTGGCGTCATGCCGTATATCACGGCGTCGATCGTGGTTCAGCTTGGCGCCGCGCTTCACCCCGCGCTGGCCGCGCTGAAGAAAGAGGGTGAGAGCGGGCGCAAGAAGCTTAATCAATACACGCGCTATGGAACCGTCGGTCTGACCGCGGTGCAGGGCTATTTCCTGGCGGTGGGTCTCGAAACCTATGCGGCGTCCAGCGGGCTGAACGCGGTCGTCGATCCTGGCCTGCTGTTCCGCATCGGTGCGGTCATCTCGCTGGTCGGCGGTACCATGTTCCTGCTGTGGCTTGGTGAGCAGATCACGTCGCGCGGCATCGGCAATGGCGTCTCGCTTATCATCATGGCGGGTATCGTTGCTCAGTTCCCGACCGTCGGCGCGCAGCTGATGGAGGGTGGGCGCTCTGGCTCGATTCCTTCTTATCTGATCGTCATGCTATTCGTGGTGATCATCGGGTTGATCCTCTTTATCTCGTTCATGGAACGGGCGCAGCGCCGCCTGCTGATCCAGTACCCCAAGCGCGCACAGCAGCGCGGCGGCATGCAGGCGGATCGCTCTCACCTGCCTCTCAAGCTGAACACGTCGGGCGTGATCCCGCCGATTTTCGCCAGCTCGCTGTTGCTGCTGCCTCTGACGATCACGCAATTTGCCGGTAATTCTGTGACGCCGGACAGCACGATGGGCGGCATTCTGGTGACGCTGAACCAGTATCTCCAGCACGGTCAGCCGCTGTACATGCTGCTTTACGCTGTCGGCATCATCTTCTTCTGCTTCTTCTACACTGCGGTCGTCTTCAATCCTGAAGAGACAGCCGAGAACCTGAAGCGGGGCGGGGGGTTCATTCCGGGCATCCGGCCGGGGCGCAATACGGCGAACTATCTCGATTACGTACTGACCCGTATCACCGTGATCGGCGCTGCCTATCTGACCTTGGTCTGCGTGCTGCCCGAATATGTCATCGCCCAGACCGGGCTGCCGTTCTTTCTTGGTGGCACCAGCCTGCTCATCGTGGTGAACGTCACGGTCGACACGATCGCGCAGATCCAGAGCCATCTGCTTGCACATCAATACGGCGATCTTATCAAGAAGGCCAAGTTCAAGGGTCGGTTGCGCTGACATCCTGTCTGGGGATGTCGGTTCGACCAGGTGGGAGGAAGCGCAAGTGAATATAATCCTTCTCGGCCCTCCGGGGGCAGGCAAGGGCACGCAGTCGCTAAGGCTGGTGAACAAATACGGCATGCGGCAGCTGTCGACCGGTGACATGTTGCGCGCTGCGGTAAAGGCGCAGACGCCGGTCGGGCTTCAGGCCAAGGCGGTCATGGATGCAGGCGAACTGGTGTCGGACGAGATCGTCTCGGCGCTCATCTCGGCTGAACTTGCAGCGATGGGCGATGAGACGGGCGCGATCTTCGACGGTTATCCGCGGACGGCCGAACAGGCGCATTCCCTTGACGACATCCTGAAGGAACACGGGCGCACGCTCGATTACGTCATTGAGCTCGAGGTCAACGAAGACGCCCTGGTCGAGCGGATTACCGGCCGATACACCTGCGCAAATTGCGGCAAGGGCTATCACGACATATTCGAGCAGCCCAAACAGGTTGGGGTGTGTGATCGCTGCGGATCGACCGAGTTCAAGCGGCGTCCGGACGATAATGAGGCGACCGTGCGGACGCGCATGGCCGAGTATCGCGCCAAGACTGCGCCGATCCTTCCGATCTACGAAGCGCGCGGTATTGTCAGCCGCGTCGATGGCATGGCCGATATCGACGAGGTTACGGAGGCGATTACCGGCATCGTCTCTTGACCGGATCCGGGCGTGCAGGCGGATTGCTTCTTGTACGCGCCGCGGTGTTCGACTTACCCATATCCACTAACAATCATGGCGTTTGGGAAATCGAATGAAGGGCTACCTCGCGACAGGCGCGATCATTGCGGCAGCGCTTGCGTCGGCTGCGCCGGCACATGCGGAGATCGTCGAACTGGAGGATGACTTCTTCGTCGTCCGTCACGCTGCGACAGTTTCCGTCAGCCGCGACGAGGCCTGGGATGCGCTGCTCTCTCCATCCGGTTGGTGGAACGCGGAGCACAGCTTTTCCGGTAGCGCCGAGAATTTCTCGCTCGAACCCGAGGCAGGCGGATGCTTCTGCGAGGTACTTCCGGCGAGTGACGAGCGACCGGCAACCGGCAGCGTTCGCCACCTCGAGGTTGTGCTTGTCGATCCCGGACGGTTGCTGCGACTGAGCGGCGCGCTTGGTCCGTTGCAAAGGGAGCCGCTGAGCGGGGTTCTAACGATCACGGTCGAGCCTGTCGCCGAGGGAACGCGCATGCAGTTCGAATATGCGGTGGGCGGTCCCTCCCGCCTGGAACTGCCAGTGATCGCGCCTGCGGTCGACGCGGTGATCGGCGACCAGTTGTCGCGCCTGGCCGCAACCCTGGGTGATGAACCTACCGGCGGGACCAAACTACCGGAACAGCCCGCCGAACGATCCGCGCAGGTAGGAAGCACAAGATCCGCTTCGTCGATCCAGACCATCGAACCCGATGACCTGATGCCGGAAGCATCCGATCAGAACGGCGATCAGTCTGACGACGCCGCATCCCGGGGCATCGGAGAAGACTTCCTTGCGGACGGGACCGGTTAGCCGATTGAAGCGCGACCGAGAGATTCAATTTGGTCTGCTTTATTACCAAACATTTTACAGGTTTGCGCGATACGCTATTGTGACAGCGCGCCTGCAGCCCCGACAGGCATTGACAGCTATGTCGAATCTGCGTAAGCGCGCCCCTCGCTCGTCCTTAATTGACAGTGGTCCGGCCGGATCGCGTGATCACGCGTTCCTTTCCGGGCTTTTGCCGTTTGGGCAAATTGCCATTCTGGCGCGGGCGATACGCGATGAGATAGGGGCCGCGTTCTGCACTGGTGCAGGATCCGCGCAACCCCTGTGGAGCAGGAGATTTTTGTGGCTCGTATTGCCGGGGTGAACATCCCCACCAACAAGCGCGTGATCGTGGCGCTTACCTATATTCACGGTATCGGTCCGAAGTCGGCCGTCGACATTGCCGACAAGCTTGGCATTGATCATGCGCGCCGTGTGCAGGACCTGACTGACGCCGAAGTCCTTCAGATCCGTGAAGCCATCGACGCCGAATATACGGTCGAAGGTGACCTTCGCCGCGAAACCGCGATGAACATCAAGCGCCTGATGGACCTGGCCTGCTATCGCGGTCTGCGTCATCGTAAGGGTCTGCCCGTTCGCGGCCAGCGCACCCACACCAACGCCCGTACCCGCAAGGGCAAGGCCAAGCCGATCGCCGGCAAGAAGAAGTAATTCACTGCCTTCGGTAGCGAATTTCTTCCACTAGATCAGGATACGAGACAATGGCACGCGAACCTCAGCGCATCAAACGGCGCGAGCGCAAGAATATCTCCAGCGGCGTCGCGCATGTGAACGCCAGCTTCAACAACACTATGATCACCATCACCGATGCGCAGGGCAATGCGATCAGCTGGTCCTCGGCCGGCATGATGGGCTTCAAGGGTAGCCGCAAGTCGACTCCCTATGCGGCCCAGGTTGCTGCCGACGATGCTGGCAAGAAGGCCGCCGAACACGGCGTTCGCACCCTCGAGGTCGAGGTGAAGGGTCCCGGTTCGGGCCGCGAGAGCGCGCTGCGTGCTCTGCAGGCGGTGGGCTTCACGATCACCTCGATCCGCGACGTGACCCCGATCCCGCACAACGGCGTTCGTCCGTCGAAGCGTCGTCGCGTCTGATTCTGGCCAGCGGGGCGAAGGATCCACGCCCCGCTTGTCCGACCTGCCCTTGGCCAATGCCGCGCCCTCACGCAGCGGATGGCCACCCAAGAACAAACCCAGGGGAAGCCCATGTCCGTCAATATGAAGAACTGGCAGGAACTGAAGAAACCCAACAATCTCGAGATCAAGGGGCAGGGCGATGCCAAGCGCCGTGCGACCTTCGTGGCCGAGCCTCTGGAGCGTGGCTTCGGCCTGACGCTCGGCAACGCGCTGCGCCGGGTGCTGCTGTCCTCGCTGCAGGGCGCGGCCGTCACCTCGATCAAGATCGACAACGTCCTCCACGAGTTTTCGTCGCTTGCCGGCGTTCGCGAGGACATCACCGACATCGTGCTGAACATCAAGCAGGTCGCGCTGAAGATGGAAGGCGAGGGCGCCAAGCGTCTGAACCTTTCGGTGACCGGTCCTGCTGAAGTGACTGCCGGCGACATCCAGGTGACGGGCGATATCGAGGTTTTGAATAAGAACCTCGTCATCTGCCACCTCGACGAAGGCGCGACGCTGAACATGGAGCTGACCGCGGACACGGGTAAGGGCTACAGCCCCGCCGTGGCCAATCGACCGGCGGATGCGCCGATCGGTCTGATCCCGATCGACTCGCTGTATTCGCCGGTGCGTCAGGTCAGCTACAAGGTCGAGAATGCGCGCGTCGGCCAGGAACTCGACTACGACAAGCTGTCGCTGACCGTCGAAACCGACGGCACGGTGACGCCTGAAGATGCGGTGGCCTATGCTGCGCGCATCCTGCAGGATCAGCTCGCGCTGTTCGTGCATTTCGAGGAAGGCATTCCGCAGGGCGCTCCGCAGACTGCCGGTACGGCAGCCGTTGCTCCCGAGGAATCGGACGCCAACCAGCTCAACCGCTACCTTCTCAAGAAGGTCGACGAGCTGGAGCTTTCGGTGCGCTCGGCCAACTGCCTCAAGAACGACAACATCATCTATATTGGCGATCTGGTGCAGAAGACGGAGGCGGAAATGCTCCGTACCCCGAACTTCGGCCGCAAGTCGCTGAACGAGATCAAGGAAGTTCTTTCTTCGATGGGTCTGCGCCTTGGCATGGACATCCCGGGCTGGCCGCCCGAGAACATCGAGGAAATGGCCAAGAAGCTCGAACAAGAGCTTCTGGGCTGACACCAGATTCCCGCCTCGGCGACGGTCGGGGCGGGAAACCGGGTTTCGGGCTGACCGGATACTGCAGCCAGGATCGGGGTACCTTGCACGGCCCCCCTACGAACGAAGGAATGATTTATGCGTCACAAAATGTCGGGGCGTAAGCTCCAGCGCAAGACCGGCCACCGCAACGCGCTTCTGCGCAATATGGCCGCGGCTCTGATCAAGCACGAGCAGATCAAGACCACCACGCCCAAGGCGCGCGAACTGCGTCCCTATGTCGAAAAGCTGATTACGCTGGCGAAGCGTGGCGGTCTGTCGAACCGCCGTCTGGCGCACAGCCGCCTGCTCGACGATGCGCAGCTGGCCAAGCTGTTCGACGTTCTGGCAGAGCGTTATGCCGACCGCGACGGTGGCTATACGCGCATCATCAAGGCAGGCATCCGCGCTTCGGACGCCGCGCCCATCGCGATCATCGAACTCGTCGACCGCGATGTCGAGGCCAAGGGCCAGGACAGCGGTCCGGTGATGAATGACGAGGAGGAGTACGAGGAGGCCTGAGCCACTTCGTTTCCCATTCGGAAATTCGCCAAAGGGCGCCGGCAGCACGACTGCCGGCGCCCTTTTCAATTTCCATCCGGGCCCGGCCATACGGTTGCATCGGTAACTTGATCGCGTCGCAAATGGTCCTAACATCATGGGGATGAGCAAACTCACTTCACGCAGCCTGGGCTGGCTGCTCGCCACTGCCTTGTCGACGACCATGCCGGTACACGCGCAGGAGCCGGTGCCGATCACGAACGCAAAGGAAGCCAGCTTGCCATCCTACCCCGAGACCCGGCGCGACGATGTCGTGGAGACGATCTTCGGTACAAACGTCGCTGACCCTTATCGCTGGCTGGAAGCCGACGTGCGCAACAGCGCCGATGTCGCAGACTGGGTCGCGCGGCAGAGCGCCTTCACCGATGCCTATCTCGCGACGCTGAATGAACGGGAATGGTTTGCTGCCAAGCTTGGCGAGATGCTCGATTACGAGCGCTTCGGCATTCCCGAGAAGAAGGGTGGCTTGCTGTTCTACACCTACAACCCCGGCCTTGCCGATCAGGATGTCCTGCTGATGAAGCCCATGTCCGGCGATGTGCTGGATGGCAACGGTCAGGTTCTACTGGACCCGAACGAATGGTCGGATGACGGAACGGTAGCGCTCGCCGGCTGGAATCCCTCTGCGCAAGCAAAGATATTGTCGTACCAGGTGCAGGAAGCCGGTAGCGACTGGAACACGATCGAATTCCTCGACCTTGCGACAGGTCAGAAGCTTGCCGACAGGATAGAGTGGGTCAAGACGGGCGGCGCCCAATGGATCGACGACAGGCGCTTCGTCTATTCGCGCTTCCCCGAGCCTGCGGAGGGCGACGACTTCCAGGTCGCCAATCGCAATCAGCAAATCTGGATGCACGTGCTGGGACAGCCTCAATCGGCCGACAGGTTGATCTATGCTACGCCGGATCGGCCTTCGATGCTGCACGGCGCATCGGTCAGTGCCGATGGCCGCTGGCTTTTCATCTACAGCCAGGACGGATCCGTGCCGGGCAACGAATTGCGTATCCTTCCAGTCGAAGATCTCGCCGCAGAGCCGATCGTTGTCGCGGATACGATGGACCATCAGTGGGAAGTGATTGAGGCAGTGGGCGACACTGTCATCCTGCGCACCGACAAGGACGCGCCGCTCTACAGGCTGATGTCGCTCGACCTCTCCGCCGGGCAGCCGCAGGTTGAGGAACTGATCGCGCAAGGCCAGCACAACATGGATGCCGCGCGGGTAATGGGTGACCGCATCGTCATTGACTACCTCGAGGATGTGAAATCGCGGCTGCGCTTGTTCACGCTTGACGGGAAGCCAGCCGGCGAAGTTGGCTTGCCCGGCATCGGCTCGGTCGCAGGCCTTTCGGGCGAACCGGGCGAAAGCGAGGCCTGGTTCGGCTTCAGCTCCTTCAATCGCCCGCCCGAGGTCTATCGCCTGGATTTGGCTACGGGAGATAGCCGATCGATCGTCGACCGCACCCTGGGCTTCGATCCCGAGCAATTCGTCGTCGAGCAGGTGTTCTACCCCTCTGCGGACGATACCCGGATCCCGATGTTCATCGTGAAGCGGGCGGACGTGACCGGGCCGGCGCCGACGCTGCTCTACGCCTATGGCGGTTTCAACGTGTCGCTTCCGCCCAGTTTTTCGTCCACGCGGATGGCTTGGCTACAGGCGGGGGGCGTTTTTGCCCTGGCGAATATCAGGGGCGGCGGCGAATATGGCAGCGCGTGGCACGATGCCGCACGCGGCCCGAAACGAGAGAACGCCTTCGCCGATTTCATCGCGGCAGGCGAATGGCTGAAAGCCAATGGCGTCACCGGCGGCAACCAGCTGGCGATTCAGGGCGGATCCAACGGCGGGCTCTTGATGGGCGTGGTGACCAATCGCCGGCCCGACCTGTTCGATGTCGTGAACGCCGACGTGGGCGTGATGGACATGCTTCGCTTCGACCGTTGGGGTTATGGCCGGGCCTGGGCAGCCGATTACGGCTTCCCCGATGTCGAGGAGGATTTCCACGTCCTTCGCAGCTATTCGCCCTATCACAATGTTCCGGCGTCAGGCGATTACCCGGCGATCCTGGTGACGACGGCGGATACCGACGACCGGGTGATCCCAGGCCACAGCTTCAAATATGCCGCCGCGTTGCAGCATGCAGAACTAGGAAACTCCCCGCATCTCATCCGGATCGAAACCCGCGCCGGACACGGAGCGGGCATGCCGGTCTCGAAAATAATCGGGAAGAATGCCGACGTACTGGGTTTCCTGGCGCATTGGACCGATCTGCAACCGGACTGATTTCCTACGTTCAGAAAATGCGATATGAATATTAACAGTTTCTGACAACGGGGTTCAGCGGCCCCCAACGCGTGATGCTCTATCATCTTCGTCGAACTCTTAAATTCGACCGAAGCGAAAGGAGCACACGCGATGAACCGACTGGCAAAGGCCATGGTGGCCACGACATCGGCGGGAGCAATGATACTGGCGGGGGTAAGCCCTGCCTTGGCGGGTCCCTATGACCGGGACGACGGCATCGATGCCGGCGATATCATCGCGGGTGCGCTCATCATCGGGGGTATCGCGGCAGTCGCGGGTGCGTTCGACGGGAACGACGACTACCGCTATCGGGACCGCCGCTATGACGACCGCCGATACCGCGATCGCGACTACCGGCGGTTGAATTCACGCGCAGCGGTGGAACGCTGCGTGCGTGTTGCGGAGCAACAGGCCTATCGGGCGGGCTACCGCCAAGTCAAGGTCACCGATATTCGCGATGTCGATCGCAAGAGCTATGGCTACAAGATTAAGGGCCGGATCGCCGTCGATGAAGGGTATCGCGGTGGCCGCTATGGTCGCGGCTGGGGCGGGGATTACCGTGGCTGGAACAATTCGATGCGTGGCTGGGACAGCGGCAAGTTCTCGTGCAAGGTCGACGGGCGCGGTGTTCGCGATCTTGACTACAGCGGCGTGCGCGGGCTTCGATGATTGTCCGCGGGGCAGCGCTGGTATTGGTTCAGCATTGGTCAAGCGGCAAAGGTGGAACCTTCACGGCAACGCAAGACAGGGGTTTGAATGATGGCAAGACATGTCCGGCTTCTGGCGCTGCCGCCCTTGATGGCTATCCTCGGACTGGCGCTGCCCGCTCAGGCCGCGCCGCTTGATCGGCAGAGCCTCCCGCCGACCAGCCATCTGTCCGTTCTTCGCGATGGGGGCGTCGCGAACGGATGGGACCGTGATCGCTATCACCGCAGATACCGGCACGGTCGTTATGACAACGGCTTCGGCCTTGGCGACGTGCTCACCGGCATCGTGCTGATCGGAGGGGCCGTGGCCATCGCAAACGCCATATCGAACGACGACGACGATCGAGAGCGCTACCCCGATCGTTATCCCTATCCTCGCGATGCCGATGCCTATCCCGACGATCGGTACGCGCCCGATCGCGCCTATGACAGCCAGGCAGAGATGCAAGGCGCGATTGACCGCTGCGTCTCCAGTGTCGAACGCGACGACAGGGTAGCCACCGTCGATGTGGCTTCGCGGGTACTGAATGGCTGGACCATTGAGGGTTCATTGCGCGACGGCGGTCTGTACCGCTGCGAGATCGATTCCTTCGGCGACATTCGCGACATCAGCATCGACGGGCAGGATTTCTCCTCGTGGGAGCAGGGCGCTCGCCAGCCTTCGTCCTATGGCCGGGAGGGAGACGATTACTACGCACGGGCGCGGGCGAGGCAAGGCATGGGAACGCCGGACGCACGGCCCGGCAATATGGCGCCGGTAGACGACTGGTCCAGAGATAGCGACACGCAGGACTGGCAGCGCGGCGAGGCAGACGACCGTTATGAAACGACCGGCGATCCGGTGATCGCGTCCGCGCGCTGATCACTCGGCCTTTGCGGGCCGGTCGCGGGCATAGGCGGGCAGTTCGATCCGCCAGATCATGGCAGCGCCCCTCAACCCGAAGCCGGCTGCGCTGGCTAGCAAAAGCGCAAGCAGGCGCTGCATGCCCATTTCCAGAGCAATGAGGCTGACGGACGCCGACAGGGCCGCTGCGGTGACGTAAAGCTCCGGTCGCATCAGGATCGACGGAACCCCGGCCAGCACGTCGCGGATGATTCCTCCCACGCAGCCAGAGATCACGCCCAGGACGATCGCAGGCAGCGGCTGCACGCCATATTCCACGGCCTTGGCAGTGCCCAGCGCGGCGAAGGCGGCCAGACCTGCGGCATCGGCCCATTCCAGGACCTTTTCGCGCCACCAGCGGCCGGGGGTGAACCAGACGGCAAGCGCGGACATCATGATCACCAGCGCGACCAACCTGTCCTCCAGCCACTCGGCACGCACGCCCAGAAGCAAATCGCGCAGCGATCCGCCGCCGACCCCGGTGATCAGCGCGAAGAAGCAGGCGGTGACGAATGTCTGGCACAGGCGCGTGGCCGCCAGCGCGCCTGAGACCGCGAACACGGCCACGCCCGCCAGTTCAAGCACGGTTACGGGGGTCACCATCCTTCAGCTCCCTGAAAAGGTTCTATCGCGGGGACGATCCGATATCGTCCTGCCGCCCTGAACGAAAAACCTCCGCCGCTGATACCAGCGTGCGGAGGTCTTTTCCTTACAGCAAACCGATCGCCTTTTCGGGATCGGCCAGCTCTTTGCCGCGATCAGATGTGGATCGGCAGGCCCTTCACACCCATGGCCGCTTCCTTGACGGCTTCCGAGTGAGTGGGGTGTGCGTGGCAGGTATACGCGATGTCCTCGCTCGTCGCGCCGAATTCCATCGCCTGCGCGACCTGGGCGATCATGGTGCCGGCCAGGCTGGCGATGATCCAGGCGCCCAGCACGCGATCGGTCTCTGCGTCGGCGATGATCTTCACGAAGCCATCGGGTTCGCGATTGGTCTTGGCCCGGCTGTTGGCCATCATCGGGAACTTGAAAGACTTGACCGTATGGCCCGCTTCCTTCGCAGCGGCCTCGGTCATGCCCACGCCGGCGAACTCGGGCATGGTGTAGACCACAGTCGGAATGACGGCATGGTTCACGATGCCGACTTCACCCGCAATGTTCTCGGCAACGGCCAGACCCTCGTCCTCGGCCTTGTGCGCAAGCATCAGGCCGGGCACGCAATCGCCGATCGCCCAGACGCCTTCGACCTTGGTGGCGAAGTCGTGGTCGATCTCGATCTGGCCGCGCTGGTTGGTTTCCAGCCCGATAGCCTCAAGGTTCAGGCCGTCAGTGTTGGGCCTGCGTCCGATCGCCACCAGGACGGCATCGGCCTCCATCGTCTCGGCATCGCCGCCGGCAGACGGTTCGATGGTCAGCGTCGCCTTGCCATCCTTGACCGTAGCGCCGGTGACCTTGGTCGAAAGCTTCAGCTCCAGGCCCTGCTTCTTGAAGACCTTGGCGGCCTCCTTGCGGACATCGTCGTCCATGCCGGGCAGCAGCTTGTCGAGGAATTCGACAACCGTGACCCTTGCGCCCAGCCTGCGCCACACGCTGCCAAGCTCAAGCCCGATCACGCCGCCGCCGATCACCACCATGTGTTCGGGGACCTTGGGCAGCTTCAGCGCGCCGGTGCTGTCGACGATCACACCGCCGTCATTGTCGACCTCGACGCCGGGAAGCGGCGTTACCGACGATCCGGTCGCGATTACGATGTCCTTGGCGGTGTAATCCTTGCCATCCACCTTGATCGTGCTGGCATCGACGAAACTGCCCTTGCCCTTGATCCAGGTGACCTTGTTCTTCTTGAACAGGAACTCGATGCCGCCGGTCAGCTCCTTAACGGCCGTCATCTTCTCGCCCATCATGGCGTCGAGATCGAGCGACACGTCCTTGGCGATCACGCCGAACTTGGCCATCGTGCCATGTGCAGCCTCGTCGAACAGTTCCGATCCGTGCAGCAGCGCCTTGGAAGGGATGCAGCCGACATTGAGGCAGGTGCCGCCCAGCGTCTCGCGGCTTTCGACGCAAGCGGTCTTCAGCCCCAGCTGCGCGGCGCGGATAGCCGCCACATAACCGCCGGGACCGGCACCGATCACGATAACGTCGAAGTCTGTTTCAGCCATGATTTCAGTCTCTTTTATCGTCTGGCTATCAAAGGTCGATCAGAAGGCGGGTCGGATCCTCGATCGCCTCCTTGATGATCTTGAGAGCGGTCACTGCCTCGCGCCCGTCGATCAGGCGGTGGTCGTAGGACAGGGCGATGTACATCATCGGACGGATCTCGACCTTGCCATTGATGGCGACGGGCCGTTCCTCGATCCGGTGCAGGCCGAGAACCGCGCTCTGCGGCGGGTTGATGATGGGGGTCGACATCAGCGAACCGAACACGCCGCCGTTGGAGATCGTGAAGGTGCCGCCCTTCATGTCTTCCATCGTCAGCGTGCCGTCCTTGGCGCGCGAGCCGAAGTCGGCGATGTCCTGTTCGATCTGCGCGAAGCTTTTCTTGTCGGCATCGCGCAGGACCGGAACGACCAGGCCGTTCGGGGCCGAAACCGCAACCGAGACATCGACGTAATCGTGATACAGGATCTCGTCGCCCTCAAGCTGGGCATTGACGCTGGGCACGTCCTTCAGCGCAAGGCAGGCCGCCTTGGTGAAGAAGCCCATGAAGCCAAGGCGCACATCGTGCTTCTTCGCGAACATATCCTTGTACTTCGCGCGCGTTTCCATGACCGCGGTCATATCGACGTCGTTGAACGTGGTTAGCAGCGCCGCGGTATCCTGCGCGCTCTTCAGCCGCTTGGCGATGGTCTGGCGCAGGCGGGTCATCTTCACCCGCTCGACATTGCGGCCCGGCGCAGATGCGGCCGCGGGGGCAGGGGCGCTGGTCGACGAAGCCGATGCGTCCTTCTTGGCCTTTGCGGCTGCGAGCACGTCTTCCTTGGTCAGGCGCCCGTCCTTGCCGGTGCCCTTGACCTTGGCCGGATCGATACCGTGTTCAAGAACCGCACGCCGAACCGCTGGGGACAGCACGACGGCATCGCCGCCTTCTTCGCCAGCTTCGACGGTCGGCTCCGGTGCAGAGGCCGGTGCCGGTGACGGGGAAGGAGCGGGCGAGGGGGCAGGGGCGGACTGGGACTTCGCCGCAGGCTTCGGCGAAGAACCGGAGCCTTCCTCGATCGTCGCGATCAGCGCGCCAACTTCCACGTTGTCACCCTCGGCAACCAGATGCTCGCCCATCACGCCCGCGGACGGTGCGTTGACGTCGATCGCGACCTTGTCGGTTTCCAGGCTGCAAATGGGTTCGTCGGCGGCCACGGCTTCGCCGGGCTGCTTCAACCACTCGCCCACCGTCGCTTCGGTGATCGATTCGCCCAATACGGGGACCTTGACTTCGGTGCTCATTTCAATGCCGTCCTTTTACGGAATTCTCTGGGCTGCGGATCACTTCTTGTCCGCGGCGATCATGTCTTCGATCGACAGGCCGAGCGCGTCGGCAACCAGCGCCTGCTGCTGCGCCACATGGCGCGATGCAAGGCCGGTCGCGGGCGACGCCGCGGGTTCGCGCCCGGCATAGCGGGGCCGCGAGACCGGTGCTTCCGCCTCGGCCAGCGCCTGCTCGATCTGGCTCTCGACAAAGAACCATGCGCCGTTGTTGCGCGGTTCCTCCTGGCACCAGACGACCTTCTTCAGGTTCTTCATCCGGCTCATCCGCAACGCCAGCGGTTCGCCGGGGAACGGATAGATCTGCTCGATCCGCACGATGCTGGTATTGTCGAGCCCCGCCTTGTCGCGAGCCTCGATCAGGTCATACGCGACCTTGCCCGAACACAGGACCAGGCGTTCCACCTTGTCGTCGGCGATGTCGGTGGTATCCGACACGATCCGGTGGAAGTGGGCGTCGCCCAGGAAGTCTTCCTTTGCCGACTTCGCCATCGGATGGCGCAGCAGCGACTTGGGCGTCATGATGATCAGCGGCTTGCGGAAGCTGCGCAGCATCTGGCGGCGCATCACGTGGAAATAGTTCGCAGGCGTGGTGATGTTGCACACCTGAATATTGTCGCCCGCGCACAGTTGCAGGAACCGCTCCAGCCGGGCCGAGGAGTGCTCCGGCCCCTGGCCTTCGTAGCCATGCGGCAGCAACATCACCAGGCCGTTGGCACGAAGCCACTTGGCTTCGCCCGCCGCGATGAACTGGTCGATCATGATCTGCGCGCCATTGGCGAAATCGCCGAACTGCGCTTCCCACAGGACAAGCGATTTCGGGTCGGCAAGGGCATAGCCATACTCGAAACCAAGCACGCCATATTCGGACAGCGGGCTGTCATACACCTCGAAATGACCATGCGGGACATGGCACAGCGGTATGTACTTTTCCTCGGTCTCCTGATCGACCCAGACGGCGTGGCGCTGCGAGAACGTGCCGCGACCCGAATCCTGCCCCGACAGACGAACCGAGAACCCTTCGGCCAGCAGCGATCCGAAGCTCAGCGCTTCGGCGGTGGCCCAGTCGAAGCCGGCACCTTCTTCAAACATCTGGCGCTTGGCATCCAGCACGCGGTTCAGCGTCTTGTGGATCTTCACATTCTCGGGAACGCTGGTCAGCGTGCGGCCCAGGCTGTCGAACAGCTTGGCCTCGATCCCGGTGGCGTGGCTGCGCCGCGCGGTTTCCGGATCGGCAGGCTTGTTGAGGCCGGTCCAGCGTCCGCCGAACCAGTCGGCCTGGTTCGCCTTATAGCTCTTCCCTGCCTCGAACTCTCCTTCAAGCTCGTGATGGAACGCGTCTTCCTGGCCCTTCAGATAGCCGGGCTCGATCACGCCTTCCTGCTCCAGCCGCTCGGCATAGAGCGCGCTGACGCCGGGATGGCCGCGGATCTGCTTGTACATCAGCGGCTGGGTGAAGCTGGGCTCGTCGCCTTCGTTGTGGCCAAAGCGGCGATAGCACCACATGTCGATCACGATGTCGCGGCCAAAGCGCTGGCGGTACTCGATCGCCAGCTTGCAGCAGAAGGTAACGGCCTCGGGGTCGTCGCCGTTCACATGCAGGATCGGCGCCTGCACGCCCTTCGCCACGTCGGACGGATAGGGCGACGAACGGGCGAACTGCGGGCTGGTGGTAAAGCCGATCTGGTTGTTGATCACGAAATGGATGCAGCCGCCGGTGTTGTAGCCGCGAATGCCGCTGAAGCCGAGGCACTCCCACACGATGCCCTGGCCCGCGAAGGCCGCGTCGCCGTGGATCAGCACGGGCAGGACCTGCTGGTGCTTGCCGTCGCCGATGTCATCGCGGAACTGCTGCTGCGCGCGCACCTTGCCAAGCACGACCGGGTCGACCGCTTCCAGGTGCGAGGGGTTGGGCACAAGGCTCATGTGCACCTTCACCCCGTCGAATTCGCGGTCGGTGCTGGTGCCCAGATGGTACTTCACGTCGCCCGATCCGCCCACGTCCTCGGGATTCGCAGAACCGCCCGAAAATTCGTGGAATATCACCTTGTACGGCTTGCCCATGACGTTCGCCAGAACATTGAGGCGGCCGCGGTGCGCCATGCCATAGACGATCTCGCGCACGCCCATGGCGCCGCCGTACTTGATGACCGATTCCAGCGCCGGGATCATTGCCTCGCCGCCGTCCAGACCGAAACGCTTGGTACCGACATATTTCTTGGCGAGGAACTTCTCGTACTGCTCGCCGCGGATCACCGCGCCCAGGATCGCCTTCTTGCCCATGATGGTGAAGTCGATCGACTTGTCGGCGCCTTCCATCTTTTCCTGCAGGAAGCGGCGTTCCTCGACATCGGCGATGTGCATGTATTCAAGGCCGACCTTGCCGCAATAGTTCGCGCGTAGGATCTCGACCAGCTCGCGCACGGTCGTCCATTCAAGGCCCAAATTACCGCCCACATAGATCTTGCGGTCAAGGTCGCCCGGCTTGAAGCCGTGATACTCGGGCGTCAGATCCTTGGGCAGTTCTCGATTGGACAGACCCAGCGGATCGAGGTCCGCCGCCATGTGGCCCCGCACGCGATAGGTGCGGATCAGCATCATCGCGCGGACGGAATCGTCTGCCGCCGCCTCGATCGCCTTGTCGTCGACCGGCACGCCCTTCTTCTTCGCCGCTTCCTTCAGCGCCGCCTTCATCCGCGTCGGATCCAGCGCCATCGTCAGGTCGTCGAAGCCGTCCTCGCCGGTCAGCGGCCAGCTCTTGCGCTGCCACGACGGACCGGGCTGGGCCTCGCTCGGCTCCATCTCGGGGAGGAAGGTCTGATGCTCTTTACCCATGGTGTCTTCCAATGGTTGCCCGCAGTCGCAGGCCTGGTGTTTCAGGCCGCGGTCCGCCTCCTCCTCCCCAAGGAAGGCGGGCCGCGGCGAATAGCTTAGGCGAGTTCCTTGAGGAGCCCGTCCAGGGTTTCGCCAAGCAGCGAGGGCGAGGGCGAGACGCGGACGCCAGCCTCTTCCATTGCCGCGATCTTGTCTTCGGCGCCGCCCTGGCCGCCCGATACGATGGCGCCGGCATGGCCCATGCGGCGGCCCGGAGGCGCCGTGCGGCCCGCGATGAAGCCGACCATGGGCTTCTTGCGCCCACGCTTGGCTTCGTCCTTCAGGAACTGTGCCGCTTCTTCCTCGGCGCTGCCGCCGATCTCGCCGATCATGATGATCGACTTCGTCTCGTCATCGGCCAGGAACAGTTCCAGCACGTCGATGAAATTGGTGCCGTTGACCGGGTCGCCGCCGATGCCGACCGCGGTGGTCTGGCCAAGCCCGATATTGGTGGTCTGGAACACCGCCTCATAGGTCAGCGTGCCCGAACGCGAGACGACGCCGACCGAGCCCTTCTTGAAGATCGAACCGGGCATGATGCCGATCTTGCATTCGCCGGGGGTCAGCACGCCGGGGCAGTTCGGACCGATCAGGCGCGCCTTCGAACCCTGCAGCGCACGCTTCACGCGCACCATGTCGAGCACCGGAATGCCCTCGGTAATGGCGACGATCAGCTCCATCTCGGCGTCGATCGCTTCCAGGATCGAGTCCGCTGCGAACGGCGGCGGCACATAGATGCACGAAGCGGTCGCGCCGGTCGCGGCCTTCGCCTCGGCCACCGTGTCATAGTTCGGCAGGCCGATGTGGGTCGTGCCGCCCTTGCCGGGGGTTACGCCCGCAACCATGTGCGTGCCATAGGCCAGCGCCTGTTCGGTGTGGAACGTGCCGGTCGATCCGGTCATGCCCTGGGTGATGACCTTGGTATTCTTGTCGACGAGAATGGACATTTAACGCTCTCCTTGTCGGGAGGGGCGGGCGGCCGTCAGGCCGCCCGGAAGAAATTCAGGCTAGGTCGCCGTCGATGCCCTTGCAGGCTTCCAGCAGTTCCTTGACCGCGTCGACCGACACCTGGAGGTTGCCCTTCTCCTCGTCGCTCAACTCGATCTCGACCACCTTCTCGATGCCGTCGGCACCGATCACGGCAGGAACGCCGACATACAGGCCGTCAACGCCGTATTCGCCGGAAAGATGCGCGGCACAGGGCAGGATGCGCTTCTGGTCGCCCAGATAGGCCTCTGCCATGGCGATCGCGCTGGTGGCGGGGGCGTAATAGGCCGAACCGGTCTTGAGCAGGCCGACGATCTCGCCGCCGCCCGAACGGGTGCGCTGCACGATCTCGTCCAGTCGGCCCGCGTCCACGCCCTTGATCTTGGCCATGTCACCCACGGGAATGCCGCTGATGGTGGAATAGGACAGCACCGGCACCATGGTGTCGCCGTGGCCGCCCAGAACGAAGGCGTTCACGTCCTTAACCGAAACCTCGAACTCCCACGCAAGGAACGTCGCGAAGCGCGCCGAATCCAGCACGCCCGCCATGCCCACGACCTTGTTGTGCGGCAGGCCCGAAAACTCGCGCAGCGCCCAGACCATCGCATCGAGCGGGTTGGTGATGCAGATCACGAAGGCGTCCGGCGCATGCGCCTTGATGCCTTCGCCGACCGACTTCATCACCTTGAGGTTGATGCCGAGAAGATCGTCGCGGCTCATGCCCGGCTTGCGGGGAACGCCCGCCGTCACGATGATCACGTCGGCGCCGGCAATATCGGCATAGTCGTTCGTGCCGGTGATATTCGCGTCGAAGCCCTCGATCGGACCGCACTGCGACAGGTCCAGCGCCTTGCCCTGGGGCATGCCCTCGGCGATGTCGAAAAGGACGATGTCGCCCATTTCCTTCTTCGCGGCCAGATGGGCGAGCGTGCCGCCGATCATGCCCGATCCGATGAGGGCGATCTTCTTGCGTGCCATCGACTCTCTTCCTCTTCTTCTTTCCCGTGGGTGCGCCCTTTTGTGCTGCGAAGATGGGCGCTGTTTCGGGCATGTGCCGTAGGCCCCGAGATAGGCGATTGCAACCGGCAAAAAAGAGGGCTTCTGGATTATCTTTGATAAGAGTTCGCAATAGCAACAATCGATTTCCATCTCGTCAGATGGACAAGTTCAGCTTGCCAACCGATTGTTCTCATGGCTATGCGCCGCGCCATCGTTATGGGTTGGCCGGTTGGGCATGTTGTCGCGCAGCCGGCCCTAAGAGGGAAGATCGGTGCGTCATGCCGTGCGTCAAACGCGTGCGGTCCGGCAATTCCGGCGCTGCCCCCGCAACTGTAACCGGTGAGCGTTCGTCATTTCGTGTCACTGGTCCCGCAAGGGGCCGGGAAGGCCGGCGAAACGCGTCGATCCGGAAGTCAGGAGACCTGCCCGTATCGGTCGTTCGAGCCAGCGGGCGGGGTGTACCGAAGGCATCGGAAAGGCGCGATCCCGCGTCTTCCGACAGGAACGGCAATCGTTCTTGTCCGGAGGATACATGCGTCTTGATTTCTGTTTGGCCACATCGGCCCTCGTCACATCCTGTTTCGCCTTCATCGCCCCCGCCGCCGCGCAGGAAGCGGGCGATCCGATCACCGTCACCGCGACCGGGCTGGAGCTTTCGGTCGACAATACCGGCCAGGCGATCTCCATCATCGATCTGCCCGAGATCGAGACCGTGCAGGGCCCCGACCTGTCCCGCGTCCTGCGGCGCCTGCCCGGCGTCGCGATCAGCCGGAACGGGCCGGCCGGCTCGTTCACCGGCGTGCGCGTGCGCGGTGCGTTTTCGGAACAACTGCTTGTCCTGATCGACGGGGTAAAGGTGAACGACGTCGCCGCGCCCGGCGGCGGGTTCGACTTCGCCAATGTGCTGGCAGGCAGTGTCGAACGGATCGAGCTGCTGCGCGGTCCCAACTCGGTCATCTGGGGGTCCGACGCGATGGGCGGGGTGATGAACCTCACCACCCGGCAAGTCGACGGGATTTCCGCCAGCGCGGAATATGGCGCGTTCGATACCGCCTATGCAACGCTGGCGGGCGGGGTCGTCACCGATCGTGTCGAGGCGGGGCTGACCGGCAGCTGGTACGATTCCGACGGGTTCAGCGCGGCCAGCACGGGCGGCGAAGCCGACGGCTTCCGCCAGTGGCAGCTTGCGGGGCGCGGCCGCTTCCACGTAAGCGACGCGTTTTCGCTAACCGCCAATGGCCGCTATGCCGATGGCCGGCTCGAGCAGGACGGCTATCCCGCGCCCCTGTACGCCTTTGCCGACACCGACGACCTGCAGGATACCGAGGAATATTCGGGCCGCATCGGCGCCGACTATCAGGGCGACAGGCTGACCCTGCGCGGCGGCTATGCCCTGTCCGACACGACGCGGCTCTATACGGGGGAAAGCTATGGCGATTTCCCCTACGAGACCAAGGGCAGGCTCGAGCGGGCCGAACTGTTCGGCCGTTTCGGCCTTACCGACAGCCTGGGCATCGATTTCGGGGCCGACCGCGAATGGTACGGCTTCGAGGATTCGGGCAGCGACCGCTCGACCACGCTCACCAGCGGACATGGCCAGCTGTCCTGGGGCGGCCCGGCCGTGACCCTCGCCGCGGGCGCGCGCTATGACGATCACGAACTGTTCGGCGACGAATGGACGTTCGGCGCGAATGGCGCGCTGGAACTGGGTGCGCAGCTGCGGCTGCGCGCATCCTATGGCGAGGGCTTCAAGGCGCCCACGCTCTACCAGCTCTATTCCTTCTACGGCGACGAGGGGCTGAACCCAGAGCGGAGCAAGGGCTATGATGTCGGTATCGAGAAGGGGCGCCGCGACGGCATGTTCTTCGCCGCCGCCACCCTGTTCCGCCGCGACAGCACCGACCTGATCGACTTCGATCTGGCGAATTCGGTCTATTACAACATCGGCAGGGCCCGCGCGCAGGGCGCGGAACTCGAACTGGCGGCACGCCCGTCCCAGAACCTGCGGCTTGGCCTCGTCTACACATACCTGGAGACCGAGGACCGGACGGCGGGCGGCACCTATCAGGGCAATAACCTCAACCGCAGGCCGGATCACGCGGTCACCGCCATGGTGGACTGGGCCACCCCCACCGGGCTGATGCTGGGCACAGACGTGCGGCTGGTCGGCGACAGCTATGACGATCGCGGCAATTTCACGCGGCTCGACGGCTTCGTGACGGTGGATCTTCGCGCCTCGATGCCGCTGGGCGACAGGCTGGAACTGTTCGGGCGGGTCGAGAACCTGTTCGATGCGGGCTACCAGACGGTCGCGGGCTACAATTCGTCCGGCGCCGCTGCCTATGGCGGAGCGCGGGTGAAAATCTGATGGCGGCGCGGTCGGCAGTCGTGGCGGCGGCGGCAGCAATGCTGGCCGCCTGCACGCCTGCCGCCGCCCCGGCCCCGGAAGGCTCGCGCGTTCGCCAGGATGTGCCGGTTCCCGAAGGCTCGCCTTTGTCCGAAGCCGAGCCCGTCATCGTGTCTCTGAACCCGTGCACCGACGCGATCCTGGCCGAGATCGCACCGGGGCGGCTGGCCGCAATCTCGCACTACAGCCACGATCCGGCGGGATCGTCGATGCCGCCCGAACTCGCGGCGCGCTTTCCCGCCGTGTCGGGCAATGCCGAGGAAGTCGCCGCGCTCCGGCCCGACCTGGTGGTGGCCAGCACCTTCCTGCCGCCCGCCACCGAACAGGCCTTCGCGCGCATGGGCCTGCGCGTGGTCAAGACCGGCACCATCACCACGGTCGCCGATTCCATCGCCCAGATCCGCGAACTCGCGGCGCTGGCGGGCGAAGTCGAGGCTGGCGAGAGGCTGGTCGCCAGGATCGAGGACAGCCTCCGCGCCGCCCGGCCTGCCGAGGGCGCCCGCCCGCTTCCCGCGCTGGTCTGGCAATCGGGCGGGCTGGTGCCGGGCGAGCAGACTTTGATCAGCGATCTGCTTGTCCGCAGCGGCTTCGCGAACTGGAGCGCGGGGCGCGGGCTGGGGCAGGGCGCGCTGCTGCCGCTGGAACAGGTGCTGGCCGACCCGCCCCCGCTGATCCTAATCGCGGGCGCGGGCGGCGAGGAAAACCGCAAGCTTGGGCACCCCGCGCTGACGGCGCTGGACGGCACCGCGCAGGCGCATTTCGATCCGCAGCTGCTCTATTGCGGCGGTCCGACCATCCCGCGCGCGCTGGAGCGGCTGACGCAGATCCGCGCCGAGGTGGCGGGGTGAACCGCCTCAACGCGGTCCTGCTCGCCGCCATCGGCGTGGCACTGCCGCTCTCGCTGCTGGCGGGACGGGCATGGATCGCGCCCTGGGCTGAACCTGTGCCCAATGCTGCCATCATACTGGCCGAACTGCGTCTTCCGCGCGGCTTGCTGGCGCTGATCATCGGCGCCGGTCTGGGCGGAGCGGGCGCGGCGATGCAGGGCTATCTGCGCAATCCGCTGGCCGATCCTGGCCTGTTCGGGATCGCACCGGGCGCGGCGTTCGGCGCGGTCATGGCGCTGTTCCTGGGCGTGGCCGCCATTCCGCTGATCCTGCCCTTGTTCGCACTGGCAGGCGCCGCGGGGGCGATGGCGCTGCTGGCGCTGATCGCGGGGCGGACGGGGGGAATCGCGCTGTTCACCCTGGCCGGACTGATGATCGCAAGCCTTGCGGGCACGCTTACCAGCCTGGCCATCAGCCTCTCGCCCAATCCCTTCGCCATGTCAGAAATCGTGACCTGGCTGATGGGGGCGCTGACCGATCGCAGCTGGGCGGACGTATGGATCGCAGCGCCGCTGACATTGGCGGGACTGATCGTGCTGGCGCTTTGCGGACGCTCACTGGATGCGATGATGCTGGGCGAGCAGGCAGCCCTGTCGCTGGGGGTGCAGGCCCGGCGGCTGCAATGGGGAATCGTGGCAGGCGTGGGCCTGACCATCGGCGCGGGCGTGGCGGTGGCGGGGATCATCGGCTTCGTCGGGCTGATGGTGCCGCATCTTGTCCGCCCGTTCACCGACCGGCGTCCCTCCAGCCTGTTGGTGCCGAGCGCGCTGGCAGGGGCGCTGCTGGTGCTGGTCGCCGATACGGCATGTCGGCTGGCGCCGATGGCCAGCGAGCTGCGCCTGGGCATCGCGCTGTCGCTGCTGGGCGCGCCCTTCTTCCTGGCGCTGCTGCTGCGTCTTCGGCGGGAGCTTGCCTGATGATCGCGGCCCGGGCCCTGACCGTGCAGAAAAGCGGCACGAACGTGCTGGAACGTGTCGATTGCGTGATCCGTCCGGGTCAGATGACGGCCATCTGCGGTCCCAACGGTGCCGGCAAATCCACCCTTCTGACCGCGCTGGCCGGCCTGATCGCACCCGCGGGGGGAGAGGTCGGGCTGGACGGAACCCCGCTAGCCGGATTGCCGCCGCGCCAGCGGGCGCGGGCGATCGGCTTCCTGCCGCAGCAGGCGGAAACCGCCTGGGACGTCAATGTCCGTACACTGGTCGGGCTGGGGCGCTTGCCCTGGCGCGCCGTTCCGGGCCGTCCGGTCAGGGCAGGGCAGGAAGCGGATGATGGCGCGATATCCAGCGCGGTCCGCGACATGCAGCTGGATGCCCTGATCGACCGGCCGATCTCGACATTGTCGGGCGGCGAGAAGGCGCGGGCGATGATGGCGCGTGTCCTCGCCGGGGAACCGCGCTTCATCCTTGCGGACGAGCCTTTCGCCAGCCTCGACATCGGGCATGCGCGCGACCTGGCGCATCTGCTTCGCTGCCAGGCAGCCTATGGACGCGGATTGGCCATCGTCATGCATGACCTGGCGCTGGCGATGAACCATGCGGACCGCGTCATCGTCCTCGATCGAGGGACGCTGGTCGCGGACGGCAGGCCCGAGGATGCGCTGGACGAGGCGGTGATCGGCAAGGTCTGGGGGACTAAGGTTCGCTGGCTGGGCGAAGCGGGCGCCCGCGCGCTTGCCATCTAGGACAGCCCATAGGCCACGACCGGATCGTAATGCGCGCCCTTGGCTGACAGCGTGCTTTCGACAAGGAAAAAGCGTTCCACCGTAAAGGGTTCGCTTCGCAATGCGCCATGCTGCGCCAGGAACGGGGCAATGTCGCCCGCTCTGCCCGAAAGCCTTGCCAGGGTGACGTGGGGCGCGAATACGCGCGTTTCCGGCGCGATCCCGGCGGACCGGCAAGCGCTTTCGACACTCTGCTGCAACTGGATGAGCGCGCGAGAGGGCGCGACGCCCGCCCACAGCGTATGGGGCCTGCCCTTCTTTTCGAAATGCCCGGCGCCGCGGATCGCCAGATCGAATTTCCCGGCCCGCACACTGCCCAGCGCATCGGCGATGTCGTTGGCCTGCGGCGTATCCACCTCGCCAATGAAGCGCAGGGTCAGGTGGAGCTGATCCTCGCCCTGCCAGCGGACATTGTCGACGCCTTCCATCGTGTCGATCAGCATGTCGATCACGTCGGGCGGCGGCTTGATGGCAACGAACAGGCGATGGCTCATGACCCCACGGGATCGGCGAGCCGTCCGTTCAGGTCAAGGGCTGGACCCCGAAGTTCAGCGGCATGCGGGATGCGTCTCGATGTCCCGAATGTCGACGATCCGGCCATCCGCGGACGCGGTCTGGATGCACAGACCCGACGCAGGAAGGTAATAGACGCCGTACAATGTGTCGCCCGAGGAGCAGGAGTCCACGTTCCTGAAACCGCGCGCGGTCAGTTCGTCGAATGCGGCGACGCCGTCCATCCCCTCTATGCCCGTGATGCCGCCCCGGTGCGACGCTGGCGAGCCGTGACCGGCATGCGCATGCCCCGTGACGGAAATCGCCAGTTCGTACGATCCGCTTTCGCCGCGCCTTGCGCTGGAGCGCATCTGATAGACGCGAATCTCGTAGGGGCCGGACTGAGACAGCGCGCCGGAAAAGCTGTCGCCCTCGGTACTGCCGATGAAAATCGCTTCCGCGTCGCTGCCCGGTGGAAGCACATTGAAGAAGACGATGTTCGATCCGGTCATCCTGATCGACATCACCTGTCCGGCCCGTGCCCTGACCACATAGTCGCGTATCTGATCGCCGCTGATGGTGCCGCTGACATGGGTGCCCGCGCTGCCCCTTGGAAAAGCGATGTCGCTGGTGGCGATCTGCGCCATGGCCTGCCAGCCCAGCGGCGCGGCGGCCAGCGCGCAGACAGCGACGGCAAGCACCAGCGTTTCATCCCGGCACTCTTCCCATCGCAATCCGACTCGGCAAGAAGGCCATGCTATGTCTGGACCCATGATCGGGCCAGAAGAATAGTTCGAATTCAAATCTTCCGCAGCACAATCGCCGCGCGGTTCACTTCGCCTTGTAGACCTGCGCGTCGCCGGGAAAGCTGCGCGAGCGGACTTCCGCCGCAAATTCGCCGGCAGTGTCGGAAATGATCCTGGCCAGGTCGTTGTAGCGTTTGACGAAGCGCGGCGTGCGCTCGAACATGCCCAGCATGTCCTCGGCCACCAGCACCTGGCCGTCGCATTGAGCCGATCCGCCGATGCCGATGGTCGGCACCGCAAGCTCGCGCGTCAGCGTGATGGCGATATCCTCCACCACGCCCTCGACCACTACGGCAAAGGCGCCCGCATCGGCTACAGCCTTGCCGTCTTCCACGATCCTGGCTTCCTCGACCTCGCTCCGCCCGCGGGCCATGTAGCCGCCCAGCGCGTTCACCGCCTGCGGGGTCAGCCCGACATGGCCCATCACCGGAATACCGCGCTGCGACAGGAAGCGCACCGTCTCGGCCATGGCGACGCCGCCTTCCAGCTTCACCGCCGCCGCGCCGGTTTCGGCCATGATGCGGCTGGCGCTGGCAAAGGCCTGCTGCGGCGAGGCTTCGTAGCTGCCGAAGGGCATGTCGATCACGACCAGCGAGTGATAGGACCCGCGCACCACCGCCGCACCGTGGGCGACCATCATGTCCAGCGTGACGGGCAGGGTCGAAGGCAGGCCATAGATCACCTGTCCCAGCGAATCCCCGACCAGCAATATGTCGCAGTGCGCATCCAGCAATTGCGCCATGCGGGCGGTATAGGCGGTCAGCATGACCAGCGGCTCTTCGGTCGTGCCGTCATTCTTGCGCTGCATGACCTTGGGCACCGTCAGCCGCTTCATCGGGGCGGGCGTGGGATTGGCGCGGCTGGTCGCGGTGTCGAGCTGGAAGGTCGTTGACATGGCCGCTTTCTAGCCGCGCGCCGGCTTGCTGGAAAGGCCCGTGGACGACCGGCAATGTGGACGCGCGGACGCCGCGGGTTCCCAGCAGGCATTTCGTCTCTATAAGTCGGGTCGGTTACATGTGAAACGGAGGGATAGATGGCTGGTGCGACTGGACAGGCCGGTGAACAGGGCTGGTCCTCGCGGACGGCGTTCCTGCTGGCCGCGATCGGAGCGGCTGTCGGGCTGGGCAATATCTGGCGGTTCCCGACACTGGCCGGAGAGAACGGGGGCGGCGCCTTCGTGCTGGTCTATATCGCCTGCGTCTTCCTGATCGGCCTGCCGCTGGTCCTGTCGGAAGTGATGATCGGACGCACCGGGCGCGAGGATGCCGCCGGCTCCATCGCGCGGGTGGCGGAACGATCGGGCGTATCCACCAAATGGAGCGTGTTCGGCGGGATCGAGATCCTTGCAGCCTTCCTGATCCTGTCGTTCTATTCGGTCGTGGCCGGCTGGGCGATCTATTACGTGTTCGTGATGATCGGCGATGTCGCTTCCTCGATCGGGTCGGGGGCTCCGTTCGGTCCCGCGTTCCAGGGCGAGGCGCAGGACGTGATCACCGGCCGCATGGGCACTCTGTTCGGCAGCCTTGGCACGATGATCGGGATGCACACGATCTTTATGGTCGTCACGGTGCTGATCGTCGCCAACGGCGTCCACGACGGGATCGAGAAGGCGGCGGGCACTCTGATGCCGGCGTTCTTCGTCCTGCTGGTCGCGATCACGATCTATGGCGCCTTCACCGGCGAATTCGCGCAGGCCGTGAAGTTCCTGTTCACGCCCGATTTCTCGCAGCTGACCCCCACCGCCGTGAACGAGGCGCTGGGTCAGGCGCTGTTCTCGCTTTCGCTGGGGTCGGCGGCGCTGATCACCTATGGCGCCTATGTCGGAGACGACGTTAAGCTGGCGCCGACCGCGGGCATGATCGCGGCGGCCGATACGGGCGTGGCCATCCTGTCGGGCCTGATGATTTTCCCCATCGTCTTTGCGGTCGGGCTGGATCCCGCGGCGGGTCCGGTGCTGGTGTTCCAGTCGCTGCCAGTCGCATTCTCGCAGATGCCGGCGGGTTCGCTGATCGGGTTGGCGTTTTTCGTGCTGATCTTCTTTGCCGCGTTGACCAGCTCGATCTCGCTGCTGGAAGGGCCGGTGGCGTGGGTGATCGACCGTTTCGGGCTCAAGCGGCTTCATGCCGCGCTCGTGGTGGGCGGCGGCGCCTATCTGATCGGGCTGCTGTGCGCGATGGGCTATAACGTGCTGTCTGATGTTCGCCCGCTCTGGTTCTGGGACATCTTCGCCAGCAACGACATCCTGGATACGATCGACGGAGTGACGGGCAAGATCATGCTGCCGCTGGCCGCATTGGGCGTGTCGCTGTTCATCGGGTGGCGGGCCGATCGCAGGCTTGTCGCTGCGGAAACCGGATTGTCGGCGGGAATGCTGACCCTTTACCGGTTCGTGATGGCATGGCTGGCACCGCTGGCGGTTTTCCTGATCCTGCTGTTCGGCCTGTTCCCCGGCCTCCTGGGATCCGCATAGCAAAAGGGCCGCCCTTTTGGGGGCGGCCCGCTGATCGTCACGGACGCTGTTTCCTACAGGGTCGTTTCGGTATGGTTCTTGCCGACATCGTCGGTGACATCCATGCCCAGCATCATCTTGGCCACGTTGGTCAGGCCCAGATCGCCGTCCCAGATGGTGGCATCGCCAAGATCCATGCGGATCATCAGCAGCTTGGGATCCGACTTGCCCTCGGGGAACCATGCCTCGACGGTGTTGTCCCACTGCTTTTCCAGGCGTTCGCGGCTGTTTTCCTCGACCAGATTGCCGTGGAAGCGGGCGAAGATCTTGTGGTCCTTGGATGCAAAGCTGACATTTGCCGGGCCCATCCTGGCGAAGCGGTTGTCCTTGTAGGTGAAGAACCAGATCGCGTGATTGGCATCCTTGTCGAGCTGCGCGGTCATGGGGGCGCTGCTGTCCGGATCGTCGTCCAGCTGCAGCATCACGAACGGGGAGGAAGCCATGGCCTTCCAGAATTTGTGCTTCAGCTCGTCGGGGTTGCCTTCTTCGTATTTCATGGGGTTGTCCTTCGGTTCCGTTGGTCCTTGCCCTTGCAACGGACAGAGCGGGCGGCCGTTCCGTTTTCCTCTTCGGACAATGGACGCGAGGGTAGGAACATAATAAGAACATAAACCGTTCCCATTCCCGATTCGCCTTGCTGCACGGAGCCTGTCATCACCCATTCCCCCGCCTTCGATGCCGATGCCGGCCAGCTTCCGGAAGGGGTTTTTCCCGCTGCGGAACTGTCCGCCGCGCACTGGCTGGAAGGCGGGCCGGGAGAGGGTCTTTCCCGCGAAAGCATGGCCCAGGGGCAGGGCTGGAATCCAGCCATCGCCTTTCGCGGGGCGGGAGAGATATTCGCCCCCGCTGACGAAGGGGCGGGGGCGGCGCTGGCGCTGGAACTGGCGCGCGCCGCGCCGCGGCCTTTGCACGAACATGCCCTGAAAGAGGTGAAGGACGAGCGCGCGTTTCTGTGGGTGCAGGATGCCTCGGCCATTCGCGCAGGGGGCAGGCCTTTTCTGCCCGGACTGCCGCGCGACCTGGCGCACCGGCTGATCCATGTGACGGCCCGGACGGCAGAGGATGCGCTGTTCGCCCTGGAAGAAGGCGTGCGTTGCCGCGACCTGGCCTTCGTGATCGGAGAGATCGCGGGCAATCCCCGCGCGCTGGACTTCACCGCTTCGCGCCGGCTGGTGCTGGCGGCGGAACGGCACCGCGTGCCGCTGTGGCTGGTGCGCGTGGATGCAAGGCGCGACCTTGGCGCGGCGCGCATGCGGTGGGACGTGCGTTCCGCCGCATCGCAGCCATCGCGCTGGAACCCGCAGGCGCCGGGCCTGCCCGGCTGGCGGGGTGAATTGTTCCGGGCGCGCGGCCTGCGTCCGGGCGCATGGTGGATCAGGCCCGAACCGGCCCATGCTGACGGAGGGGGCGATGGGGAAGCAATCCTCTCCGCCCGCCCGGTCGATCGCGATGCCGCCGACCAGCGATCGCACGCCCAATCGGCGCGTGCTGGCGATCTGGTGCGCGCGGCTGTCGATCGATCGCTGGCGGCAGGCTGAGACAAGCGGCGGGGAGGAACCCGATACCCCGCTCGCCCTGATCATCGAGACTGCCCACGGCCCCCGCATCACCGCCACGACCCGCGCGGCGGAAGCGGCGGGCGTGCGTACCGGCACCATGCTGGCCGACGCGCGCGCCATCTGTCCCGCGCTGGAAGTGCGCCCCGCCGATCCGGCGGGCGATCTTGCCTTCCTGGAACGTCTGGCCGTCTGGGCGCAGCGCTGGGGCCCGTGGAGCGCGCTGGACCCGCCCGACGGGGTGATCGTCGACATCACCGGGGCGGCCCATCTCTTCGGCGGCGAGCAGCGCCTGCTGGACGATGCGGCGCGCGTGTCCCGGGCGCGCGGGCTCAGCGTGCGGCTGGCCATCGCTCCCACGGCGGGCGCGGCCTGGGCGCTCGCGCATTTCGGCGCGGTGCGCGCTGGCACAGGTGGGCTGGTGCTGGCCGAGGGTGAGGATATCGAGGCCAGCCTGGCGCAATTGCCGATCGCGGCCTTGCGGCTGGACGACGATGTGCTGCTGGTGCTCCGCCGCCTGGGGCTGAAGCGGCTGGGCGATCTGGACGGGATCGGCCGGGATGCGCTGTCGCGCCGTTTCCGCAACCGCCGGTCGGCGATGGCCAATCCGCTGATGCGGCGCGACCAGATGATCGGCCTGGTGCCCGAACCGATGCTGCCGGTGGTCGAGACGCCGCCCGCCATGGTGCAATTGCGCCTGATGGAGCCGATCCGCCACCTGCCTTTGCTCGAAACGGTGCTTTCCGACCTGGCGGCGGCCATGATGCGCAAGCTGGAAGGGCGGGGCGAAGGTGCGCGCCGGCTTGAACTGGCCTGCTGGCGCGTGGATGGAGAAGTGGTGATCCGCACGCTGGAACTGGCCGCATCCACGCGCGATGCGGCCCATGTCTGCCGCCTGTTTGCCGAGCGCATCGCCACCATCGATGCCGGGCTGGGCATCGAGATGGCACGGCTTGTCACGCGCTGGGCCGAGCCATTGCAACTGGCGCAGGCCGATCTCGATGCTTCGGCGCAGGTGCATGGCACCAGCCTTGCGGCCTGTGTCGACAGGCTGACGTCGCGGCTGGGGGCGCAGGCCGTGCGGCGGCCCGTCGCCCATGCCAGCCATGTGCCCGAACGCGCCCAGCGCTGGCAGGCGCCGCTGGCCCCCTTGCCGGCAGGGCAGGAAAGCTTCGCCTTCCACGCTCGCCCGCTCAAGCTGCTGGACAGGGCGGAGATGATCGCGGTGCTCTATGCCACGCCCGATGGCCTGCCCCAGCGCTTTCGCTGGCGCGACAAGGTGCATGACGTGATGCGCGCCGAGGGGCCCGAACGGATCGCCCCGGAATGGTGGCGCGAAAAGGGCTCTGCGCGGCTGCGCGACTATTACCGGATCGAGGACCGCGAGGGGCGGCGCTTCTGGATCTATCGGCTGGGCCTGATCGGCGACGGGCGGGGCAATGCGCCCGACTGGTACATGCAGGGACTGTTCGCATGAGCGGCGCGATTGACAGGAAGCTCCACTCCAAAAACGAAAATGGACGACGAGGCCGAAACCTCGCCGTCCACACACGGAGGCCTTCCGTGCTATCGATCCGATCCAAGAAGGCGCAGAGAATACCGCATCCTTCGAGAGCGGCGTTTGACCCATTATCCGCCCGTTCGCCGCGAAAAGCCAGAAAATAGTTAACAAGTGCTGATAGCTTTTTCGAGGCATGAAGCTCGGCATCGGTGATGGCTTTGTCTATCCCATTGATCTGACTGGACTTTCAGAAATCCATATTTGTCTGGCCATGCATCCGGTGAGAACGTATAGTGAACACCGGAGTCGCACATGATACAGAAAACGATAATCGAAAGACTGAAGGTGCTGGCGGATGCCGCCAAATATGATGCGTCCTGCGCATCGTCGGGCACGAACAAACGTGACAGCCGCGGGGGCAAGGGCATCGGGTCCACCGAAGGCATGGGCATCTGCCATGCCTATGCACCCGACGGGCGGTGTATCTCGCTGCTCAAGCTGCTGCTGACCAATCATTGCATCTTCGATTGCCACTACTGCGTGAACCGCAAGAGCTCGAACGTGGAGCGGGCGCGCTTCACGCCGCAGGAAGTGGCCGATCTGACGATCTCGTTCTACAAGCGCAATTATATCGAGGGGCTGTTCCTGTCCTCGGGCATCATCCGCAATTCCGACCACACGATGGAGCAGCTGGTCGAAACCGCGCGCATCCTGCGCGAGGAGCATGATTTCCGCGGCTACATCCACCTCAAGACCATTCCCGAGGCCGATGCAGAAATCGTGCGCCGCGCCGGGCTCTATGCCGACCGGGTGTCGATCAATGTCGAACTGCCCACCGTGGCCGGGCTGGTGCGGCTGGCGCCCGACAAGAATGCGCAGACCATCGATGGCGCGATGGGCACGATGAACGATGCCATCACCGAGGCGCGCGACGCGAAGAAGCGCTTTCGCCATGCGCCCCGCTATGCACCCGCGGGCCAGTCGACCCAGATGATCGTCGGGGCCGACGGAGCCAGCGATGCCGATATCGTCAATCGGGCCAGCGCGCTTTACGGCCAGCACCGGCTGCGGCGCGTCTATTACTCGGCCTTCAGCCCCATTCCCGATGCCAGCGCGGTGCTGCCGCTGAGGCGCCCGCCGCTGATCCGCGAGCATCGGCTGTACCAGTCGGACTGGCTGATGCGCTTCTACGGCTATTCGCCGGGCGAGGTGGCGCAGGCCGCCGGTGCGGATGGCATGCTGCCGCTGGACATCGATCCCAAGCTGGCCTGGGCGCTGAAGTTTCGCGAAAGCTTTCCGGTCGATGTGAACCGCGCGCCAAAGGAAGCGCTGCTGCGGGTGCCGGGGCTGGGTACGCGCGGGGTGGGGCAGATCCTCAGCGCGCGGCGGCATCGCACCCTGCGGCTGGACGATATCGCGAAGCTGACCGTGTCGGTGGCCAAGCTGCGGCCCTTCATCGTCACGGCCGACTGGCGGCCCGTGACGCTGACCGACCGGGCCGATCTGAAGGCGCTGGTCGCCCCCGATGCGGGGCGGCAACTGGACCTGTTCGCGGCATGACGGCGCTTCAGCATGTCAGGCTGGGTGCCTATCACGTGGTGCCGATGGCCGCGCCGGACGATTTCGGCGAATGGCGCGATCATGCGCGGCGCATGGTCATGGCCGACGTTCCGCCCGACCGCATCGCATGGACCGAACCGGGCGGCCCGGCGGGCAATCTGTTCACCCATGGCGACCGCCGCCTGCCCGTGCCCGACAGGGACGCCGCGCAGCCGCGCGTATCGCGCCGCTTCATGGAAATCGCGAAGACGGTCATCATGCATTCCGATCCGGAACGCTTTGGCCTGCTCTACCGCGTGCTGTGGCGGCTGCAGTCGAAACCGCGGCTGATCGAGGATGCGGCCGATGGCGACATCCGCGCCATGGCCGACATGGCGCGCGCGGTCCGGCGCGACATTCACAAAATGCGCGCCTTCCTGCGCTTCCGCGAGGTCGAGCATGAGGAGGGCGAGTATTTCGTCGCCTGGTTCGAACCGTTCCACCACATCCTGCGCCACAACGCGGGGTTCTTCACGCGCCGCTTCGCCAACATGCGCTGGTCGATCCTGACCCCGCGCGGCAGCCTGCACTGGGACGGCGAGACGCTGCGCGAAGGCCCCGCCGCCACGCGCGCCGATGCGCCCACCGGCGATCCGGTGGAGGAGATGTGGCGCGGCTATTACGCATCCATTTTCAATCCGGCGCGTTTGAAGATCGGGGCCATGCTAAAGGAAATGCCCCGCAAGTACTGGAAGAACATGCCCGAGGCGCAGCTCATTCCCGAACTCGTCGCGGGCGCGCAGGCGCGAGAGGCGGCGATGGTATCGGCAGGTGCGATGGATGAGGAAGAGCGGCCTGAAACGCTGGACGCGGTGGACAAGGCAATCCACGCCTGCAGCCGCTGCCCGATCGGCGAACTGCACAACACGGCGGTAATGGGCGAGGGGCCTGCAGGCGCGCCGCTGATGATCGTGGGCGAACAGCCCGGCGATAACGAGGATCTGCAGGGCCGCCCCTTCGTCGGTCCGGCCGGGCAATTGCTGGACGTGCATCTCGAACAGGTGGGGATCGACCGCAAGGCTGCCTATGTCACCAATGCGGTCAAGCATTTCAAATATGTGCAGCGCGGCAAGCGCCGCCTGCACCAGTCGCCCGCCGCCAAGGAAATCGACATCTGCCGCTGGTGGGTGGAGGCCGAGCGGTCGATCGTGAAGCCGGGGCTCGTGCTGGCGATGGGGGCCAGCGCGGCACGCGCCATGCTGGGCAAGACGGTCTCGATCACCAAGGCGCGGGGCAAGCCGATCGAGCTGGAGGATGGCAGCGAGCTGTGGGTGACCGCGCACCCATCCTACCTGCTCCGCCTGGAAGGGGCCGCGCGCGAGGAACAGACGCGCCTGTTCGACCAGGATCTGGCTGCCGTCGCAGCGCGGCTGAAGGCGCTGGCATGACGCGTGTGCACGCGGCCCGCTGTGGAGAGCCTGTGGACAAGCCTGTGCGCAGACCTGCGGAAATCCATGTGGACAGGCCGGGACAGCATGGGGAAACCTGTGCATGCCCGCGCGGCTAGGGCCGTCATCGTGCCGCCATGCCCGACGCCCCGCTTACGCCCGACCGCCGCCGGATCGATGTCGATCCCGATGCGATAGACACGCCCGAAAGAGCCCCTTTCGTCGAGCTGGGGCTGGTGTCGTGCTTTACCTTCCTGCGCGGCGCGTCGGATGCGGTCGATCTGATCACGACGGCGCGTGCACTTCGCTATGACGCGATCGGGATAGCCGATGCCAATTCGCTGGCAGGCGTGGTGCGCATCCATACCGAGGCGGAAACCCTGCGTCTGCGCCCCGTCATCGGCGCGCGGATCGAGACCGTGGAGGGCCTGGCGTTCCTCGCCTATCCCGAAACCCGCGCGGCCTATGGCCGGCTGGCGCGCCTTATCAGCCAGGGGCGCATGCAGACCTTGTCCGGCGACTGGCAGGACAAGGGCGTGTGCGAGATCGACCTGGCCATGCTGGCAGACCATGCCGCCGATGACGGGGGCGGGGCACTTCACCTGATCGCCATGCCACCGCCCGATCTGGATGGGAACATTGCGGTCAGCCTGCCCGGCAATGTCGTTCCGATGGATGGCAGCGTGCCCGAACCGGCCCAGCGGGGGCTTAGCTTTGCCCGGCTTGTGCCGCATCTGGGCGCAATGTTGCCATCCTTGCGCCATATCGCGGTCAGCCACTTGTACTGCGGGGACGATGTCGCGCGGATCGAACGGCTGGATATTCTCGCCCGGGACAACGGGCTGTCGATCCTGGCGACCAATGACGTGCATTACCATGCGCCGGACCGGCGTCCGCTGCAGGACGTGATGACCGCGATCCGTCACAAGACGACGGTGGCCAAGGCGGGCCACCTGCTGCACGCCAATGCCGAACGGCATCTGAAATCGCCGCGCGAGATGCAGCGATTGTTCGCCCGCTGGCCGCATGCGATCGCCGCCGCGCGCGATCTTGCGGATCGCTGCCGCTTCAGCCTGAACGAACTGCGCTACGAATATCCAGACGAGATATATCCCGGCGATCGCACCCCGCAGCAGCATCTGGAAGTGCTGACCTGGGAAGGGGCCGAACGCCGCTATCCGGACGGTCTGCCCGAGGCGATCCGCGCGGTGGTGGTGCGCGAACTGGCATTGATCGAGAAGCTGGACCTGGCCCGCTATTTCCTGACCATCAAGGACATCGTCGATTTCGCGCGCAACGTCGATCCGCCGATCCTGTGCCAGGGGCGTGGGTCCGCGGCCAATTCGGCGGTGTGCTATTGCCTTGAAATCACCGCCGTCGATCCAGCGCGCCACGCCCTGCTATTCGACCGCTTCATTTCCGAGGAGCGCAAGGAACCGCCCGACATCGACGTTGATTTCGAGCATGAGCGGCGCGAGGAAGTGATCCAGCACATCTACGAAAAATACGGGCGCCACCGCGCGGGGCTGTGCGCCACCGTCATCCATTACCGCCCGCGCATGGCTATCCGCGAAGTGGGCAAGGCGATGGGCCTGTCCGAGGATGTGACCGCGAAGCTCGCCGGCACCGTCTGGGGCGGCTGGGGGCGCGAGATCGGCGAGGCGCATGTGGCCGAGACCGGCATGGACATCAGCGATCCGCATCTGCGGCGGGTGCTGGCGCTTACCCAGCAGATGATCGGCATGCCGCGCCATCTGTCGCAGCATGTCGGCGGCTTCATCCTGACCCAGGGCGCGCTGACCGAGACGGTGCCGATCGGCAATGGCGCGATGCCCGATCGCAGCTTCATCGAATGGGACAAGGACGATATCGAGGCGCTGGGCATATTGAAGGTCGACGTACTGGCGCTGGGCATGCTGACCTGCATCCGCAAATGCCTCGACGAAGTGGCCGATCACCATGGCCGTGCGCTGACGCTGGCCACTGTCCCGCGCGAGGATCCCGAGACCTATGCGATGCTGCGGCGGGGGGATTCGCTGGGCGTGTTCCAGGTGGAGAGCCGGGCCCAGATGAACATGCTGCCCCGCCTGCGCCCGCGCGAGTTCTATGACCTTGTCATCCAGGTCGCCATCGTGCGCCCCGGCCCGATCCAGGGCGACATGGTGCATCCCTATCTCAAGCGCCGGCGCGGAGAGGAGCGGGTGGAAATCCCCGCTCCGGGCCCCGCGCACGGGCCGCCCGACGAGCTGTCCAGCATCCTGGGCAGAACGCTGGGCGTGCCGATCTTCCAGGAACAGGCGATGAAGATCGCGCTGGATGCCGCCAAGTTCTCGTCGGCCGAGGCGAACCGGCTGCGCAAGGCGATGGCGACCTTCCGCTCGCGCGGCATGGTGGACGAACTGCAGGACATGATGGTCGAGCGCATGGTGGAGCGCGGCTATGACCTCGAATTCGCGCAGCGCTGCTTCAACCAGATCCGCGGCTTCGGCGAATATGGCTTTCCCGAAAGCCATGCCGCCAGCTTCGCGCATCTGGTCTATGTGTCCAGCTGGCTGAAATGCCATTACCCGGCGGCCTTCGCCTGCGCGCTGCTCAATTCTCAGCCGATGGGTTTCTACGCCCCCGCACAGATCGTGCGCGACGCGGCGGAGCATGGGGTGGAGGTGAGGCCTGCAGACGTGAACCTGTCGCAATGGGATTGCACGCTTGAACCGGCGGCGAACGGGCGCGTGGCGCTGCGGCTGGGGATGCGGCAGGTGGACGGGCTGCCCGAACATGTCGCCGCCCGGTTGATCGCTGCACGCGAGGATCACGGGAATTTCCAGGACGTCGCCGCCCTGCGCGAGCGGTCCGGCATTCCTGCCGCCCACGTCGAGCGGCTGGCCAGCGCCGATGCCTTCACCTCTCTGCGGCTGACCCGCAGGCAGGCCTTGTGGGATGCGCGCTCCATCGTTTCGGCCCCGCCGCTTCCCCTGTTCGAGGCCGCGCGCGCCCGCGACGAGGGTGCGGAGGCCGTTCCGGCCATCCTGCCCGCCATGCCATTGTCCGAGGAAGTGGTCGCCGATTACCAGACGATGCGCCTGTCGCTGAAGGCGCATCCCATGGCCTTCCTGCGCGCGGGCCTTGCCGAACGCGGCTTCATCCGTGCCTGCGACCTGCGCGAGCGCAAATACCGGTCGAACGTGCAGGTGGCGGGCGTCGTGCTGATCCGCCAGCGCCCCGGCAGCGCCAAGGGCGTGTGCTTCATCACGCTGGAGGACGAGACCGGGGTGATCAACCTGGTCGTCTGGCCGCATCTGAAGGAGAAATATCGCAAGGTGGTGATGGGCGCGCGGCTGATGGAAGTGCGCGGGCGCGTCGAGTATGACGACGATGTCGTCCATGTGATCGTGCAGCACATGGTGGACGCCAACCACACGCTGCATGCGCTGTCGGACGACATGATGCCGACCGCCATGGCGCGGGCCGATCACGTGGCCAGCCCGCTGCCCGACAAGGCCGGCCCGCGCGACAATCTGCGCGACGATTTCCCCCGCCCGGCGCCCGATACCGCCCCCGATGGCGCGGCGCTGCCGATCGATCCGTGGGAGCCGCCGCCTGCAGGCAACCGCGAATGCGGCTTCCAGGGGCGCCATCCGCGCGATGTGCGGATCATTCCGCGGATACTTCCGCCTTCCCGGGACTTTCACTGAAGTGAAGATCCAGAAGCGCCTGCCCGCCCGCCCGTTTCGCATCGACCGGATCGCCATGATCCTGCTTGGCCTGCTGGCTCTGCTGGCGGGCGCGCATGGCTGGTTCAAGGCACATCCCGAACATGACCCGCGCGCTCCGCTCGACCTGGATGGTCCGGAAGGCTGGGCGACATCGACCAAGCTGGCCGCGCTGCGCGGCGATGCAGCGATGTGCCGCAAAGCGCTGGAAAGGGTCGGGGTGGAATTCACCTCGCTGGCCCCCGCGGGCGAGGGCGCATGTCGGCGCGAGGACAGGCTGCGTATCGCAGGCAGCGAGGAGCGCGGGCTGGTGCTGACCCCAGCGATCAACGAGGCAAGCTGCCCGGTCAATGCGGCGATGGTCTGGTGGATGCGCCACCGCGTGCAACCGGCGGCAGAGGAATCGCTGGGCAGCCGCGTGGCCAGCCTGCAGCAGCTTGGCACCTATAGCTGCCGCCGCGTCAATGGCGCTTCGACCGGCGGGTGGAGTGAACATGCGACCGCCAATGCGATCGATATCTCGGGCTTCACGCTGGAGGATGGGCGGGTGCTGACCCTGACCGAAGACTGGTCGAGCGACGAGCCGCAGGATCCGGAAGCTGCCTTTCTGCGCGCGGCGCGGAACGGCGCATGCGATGTGTTCGGAACCGTGCTGTCGCCGGAGTATAACGCGCTTCATGCCGATCATCTTCATCTGGACCAGGCGGCGCGCGGTTATGGCAGTTACTGCCGTTGAAAGGAGGAAGCGGGTGCGACCCATACCCGCCCTCGTTGGTCGTAATCAGTCGCGGAACTTCATGGACCGCAACAGCATCGAGCCGACCAGTTCGCGGTAATCTGCGCGCTGGCCGGATGCTTGCTCCATCTGCGTCGTGGTCATCGCCAGGTGCTGGCGATAGGCGGCGGCGCGCGCTTCCTCCTGTTCCGGCGTTTCCCATTCGGTCCAGCGCGTGAGCAGATAGACGTCGGGCTCGCCCTTGCGCGGGAAGGAATTGATCAGCACTTCGTATCCGGTGATCCAGCCCTGCTCCAGCGCGAATTCCTGGCCCTTGCGCCACATGCCGGCAAGATGGTTGGCATAGTCCAGGCTATGGCCGTCATCGATCTCGATACCAGACACCTCGACATATTCGCCGCTCGTGAATGGCCACTCATCCTGAGCCATGGCAAGTTGCGGGCAGGCAAACGCCATCGTCGCCGCAATCAGCGGCGTGAGTAACTTGACAGTTCTCATCTGTTTTCCCCTTGATGGAACCTGTGCGAAAGGCACAAGTCTCCCTCGGGCAATCCCGATATACTAGCGGTTTTACGGTAATGTGCCCGAGAAAGGGGAGGCTGCTCTTCGGTTAATCTTATGTCAATCTTGCAACGCAGCAAAAACGACTAGGCCGCTTCGAAGGCGTAACCTGCGGAGCGGACGGTGCGGACTGGATCCTTGCTACCCTCGACGGTCAAGCCCTTGCGAAGGCGGCGAATATGCACGTCGACCGTTCGCAGTTCGATGTCGCTGCCGGTGCCCCAGACCGCGTCGAGCAATTGTCCGCGGCTGAAGACGCGGCCGGGATGTTCCATGAAAAAGCGCAGCAGACGAAATTCGGTCGGCCCCAGCTGCAGCGAATGACCGCGGCGGGTGGCCTTGTGGCTGGTGGCGTCGAGCTTGATGTCGCCGACTTCCAGCATTTCGCCGGCAAGGGCGGGGCGCACCCGGCGCAGGACCGCACCGACGCGCGCGATCAGCTCGCGCGGAGAGAAGGGTTTGGTCACGTAATCGTCGGCGCCCGTTTCCAGGCCGCGGATGCGGTCGTCCTCGCTGCCGCGCGCGGTCAGCATGACGATGGGGACATGCGCCGTTTCCTTGTCGCGGCGCAGGCGGCGGCAGATTTCGATACCGCTGGTGCCTTCGACCATCCAGTCCAGAATGACGAGGTCGGGGGCCTGCTCGTCGGCCAGGATCAGCGCTTCGTCACCGTCGCCGGTGACATGCACTTCGTAACCCTCGGCCTCGAACCGGTATTGCAGCAGTTCGGCAAGCGAGAGATCGTCTTCGACGAGAAGCAGGCGCGGTGCGGGCACGTCTTCGGATCCTTGTTAGTGGCAGTCAGTCACTCCCTCACACGCTATTTATTACCAGCATATGACAGGGAGTTGAAACTTGTGCGACTGGGATCCGACGATCAGCCCTCGTGATCCTCGCGGTCGGGCGGATAGATGCCCGTGGCGGAGAAATGCACCATTTCAGCGACATTGGTCGCATGATCGCCCACCCGCTCGATATTGCGGGCGACGAACAGCAATTGCGCGGCGCTGCCGATGGTGGCGGGATTCTCGACCATGTGGGTCACGACATTGCGGAAGATGCTGTCATAGAACGCATCGACGCGCGCATCGCGGGCGATCACTTCCTTGGCCAGCATCGGATCGCGCGCGGCATAGGCAGTCAGCACGTCATGCACCATCTCGACCGCGATCTCGCCCATGGCGGGGATCAGCGCCAGCGGCTCGAATCGGCGGCGCCCCTCGATCCGGTTGACGCGCTTCGCGATGTTCTTGGCGTAATCGCCGATCCGTTCCACCACGCCGGCGATCTTCAGCGCTGCGATCACCTCGCGCAGGTCGTCAGCCATGGGTGCGCGCAGGGCGATGGTGCGAACCGCCAGCCGGTCGATTTCCATCTCCAGCGTGTCGATTTCCTTGTCGCGGGCGATGACCCGGTTGCCCAGTTCCTCGTCGCCATTCACGATGGCATCGAGCGATTCCTGGACCGACAGCTCGGCAAGGCCGCCCATCTCGGCAACCAGCCCGCGCAGGCGAGTGATGTCTTCCTCGAACGCTTTGACCGTGTGTTCCATAATCAGCCGTAGCGCCCCGTGATATAGTCCTTCGTCCGTTCCTCGCGCGGATTGGTGAAGATGTCACTTGTCTTGCCGTATTCGACCATCTTTCCCATGTGGAAAAACGCGGTCCGCTGCGACACGCGCGCGGCCTGCTGCATCGAATGGGTGACGATCACGATGGCATAGCGTCCGCGCAATTCGTCGATCAATTCCTCGATACGCGCGGTCGCGATGGGGTCGAGCGCGGAACACGGTTCGTCCATCAGGATCACTTCGGGATCGACCGCGATGGCGCGCGCGATGCACAGGCGCTGCTGCTGCCCGCCCGAAAGCGCGGTGCCCGAATCGGCAAGCCGGTCCTTCACCTCTTCCCACAGGCCGGCGCGCTGCAGCGATTCCTCGACGATGCGGTCCATTTCGGCCTTGCTGGAGGCCAGGCCGTGGATGCGCGGGCCGTAGGCGATGTTCTCGTAGATCGACTTGGGGAACGGGTTCGGCTTCTGGAACACCATTCCGACGCGTGCACGCAGCTGCACTACGTCCATGCGCGAGCGGTAGATATCCTCGCCGTCCAGCAGTATCTCACCCTCGACCCGGGCGCTGGCGATCGTGTCGTTCATGCGGTTGAGAGAGCGCAGGAACGTCGACTTGCCGCAACCCGACGGGCCGATGAACGCGGTCACATAGCGCGTGTGAACATCGATCGACACATCGTCGATCGCCTTCTTGTCCCCGTAGAAAACCGAGACGCCATGCGCCGAGATCTTCGGCTTGGCGGCGGCGGCGGTCTGCGTGGTGGCTTCGGCCGTGTTCTGTTCTGGCATGGTCATCTTCATTTGACGGTCTCAAGAATTACCAGCGGCGTTCAAACTTGTTCCGCAGGTAGATGGCGAGGCCGTTCATGGCCAGCAGGAACAGCAATAGCACGATGATGGCGGCAGAGGTACGCTCGACGAAGCCGCGATCGATCTCGTCAGACCACAGGAAGATCTGGACGGGCAGGACACTGGACGGAGAGGTGAAGCCATCGGGCGGCGTGGCGACGAAGGCGCGCATGCCGATCATCAGCAGCGGGGCGGTTTCGCCGAGGGCGCGCGCCATGCCGATGATCGTGCCGGTCAGGATCCCGGGCAGGGCCAGCGGCAGGACATGGTGGAACACGACCTGCACCGGCGACGCGCCGATCGCCAGTGCACCGTCGCGGATCGACGGCGGCACCGACTTGATGGCATTGCGGCCGCTGATCACGATAACCGGCATCGTCATCAGCGCCAGCGTCATGCCGCCGATGATCGGCGCGGACCGCAGGTTGGGGAAGATCCACAGGAAGACCGCAAGACCCAGCAGGCCGAAGATGATCGAGGGCACGGCGGCAAGGTTGTTGATCGACACCTCGATGATGTCGGTCCACTTGTTCTTGGGGGCGTATTCCTCGAGATAGACGGCCGCCAGCACGCCGATGGGAAAGGCCAGAACCAGCGTGACGATCATCGTCAGCAGCGATCCTTTAAGCGCGCCCCAGATGCCGGCCTCTTGCGGATCGGTGGCGTCGGCGCGAGCAAGGAAACCCCAGTCGAAGGCGCGGGTCAGCACGCCTTCATCCTTCAGGCGTGCAGCCATCGCCTGCAGTTCGGCAGGACCTTCGCCGCGATAGGCAGCCGCCAGATCCTCGTCCACCGGCAGGGACACCGTAGCCTGGCCGTCCAGCATGTCGGGATCGGACGCGATCTTCGCGGCCAGATCGCGCGCTGCGCCGCCGCCCAGCTCGTCCGCCACATCCGCGCCATAGGCCTGCGTCGCCGCGTATTGCAGCGCATCGCCAAGCCCGGCCGAGCGCAGCACGTTCTCGGCACCCGGCTGGTCGAGCTGGCTGCGGTCGATGGCAAGGCCCAGCTCGGCGAAGTCGATCGGCACCTTCATTTCGGCGCGCGTGAAACCGGCGATGCCGTTCGACGTCATCGCCACCAGCAGCACTGCCAGCACCGCGACCGAGATCAGCACCGAGAACATCGCCGCCAGCTTGAAGCGCCGCTCTGCCGCATAGCGGTTCTTCAGCCGTTTCTCGAGCCGTGCGTTGCGCTGGGCGCGCTGCCGGTCGATATCGGCGACGTCCGAGGGAGAGGCGGTGTTCATCGCATCCTTACTCATAGGCTTCGCGGTAGCGCTTCACCACGCGCAGCGCGATGAAGTTCAGCGCCAGCGTCACGGCGAACAGCACCATGCCAAGTGCGAAGGCCGACAGCGTGGCCGGGTGGTCGAAGCTGCCTTCGCCCGTCAGCATGGCGACGATCTGGTACGTCACCGTGGTCATGCTCTCCAGCGGATTGCCGGTAAGATTGGCCGATGCGCCCGCGGCCATGACCACGATCATGGTTTCGCCGATGGCGCGCGACACCGCCAGCATGACGCCGGCCACGATTCCGGGAAGCGCGGCGGGGACCAGCACCTTGCGGATCGTTTCCGATTGCGTCGCGCCCATGGCCAGGCTGCCGTCGCGCATCGCGGCGGGGACGGCGGCAATCGAATCGTCGGCCATCGATGACACGAAGGGAATGATCATCACCCCCATGATCAGGCCGGCGGCCAGCGCGCTTTCGCTGCTGGCGCTGGAAATGCCGATGCCTTGCGCGACATCGCGGATGAAGGGCGCCACGGTCAGCGCGGCGAAATAGCCATAGACCACCGTCGGCACGCCAGCCAGAATCTCGAGGATGGGCTTCAGCCACCGGCGCAGCGTGGGCGAGGCATATTGCGTCAGATAGATCGCGCTGCCCATGCCGAGCGGGATGGCGACGATCATCGCGATGATGGCGCCGATATAGATCGTCCCCCAGAACAGGGGCAGGGCGCCGTAATCCTCTCCCGCGGCATAGGCGGGATCGCGCATCGGGTCGGGCGACCAGTGCGTGCCGAACAGGAAGTCGATCGGATTGACCATGCCGAAGAAGCGCGCGGTCTCGAAGATCAGCGATGCCAGGATGCCGAAAGTCGTCAGGATGGCCACCAGCGATGCCAGCAGCAGCAGGCCCATGATCATCCGCTCTACCCGGGTGCGGGCGGTGAAGTCGGGCCGCAGCTTGAGGAAGGCGAACGCGCCTCCGGCAAATCCGGCCACGAGGGTAACGACCAGTCCGATGATCCCATAGCGCGAGAGCGCCGCGCGGGCGGGTTCGACCAGCGGCTGTGCGCGCGGATCGAAGACCGCCTGCATGTCGCCCCTGGCAACTGCGATCGCCTCGCCCAAGACCGTGTTTCGCGCCAGGCCGAACGGCGGCAGCGCGTCGGCGGCAGGGTGGGACAGCATCGCCTGCAGCACCAGCTGCGGGCTGACCGCGCTCCAGATCAGGGCCAGTAGGATGGCGGGGACGAACGCCCACAGCGCAACGTACCAGGCATGATAGCTGGGCAGGGAATGCAGGCGCTGCGCACCCTTCGCGCCGAACGCATAAGCCCGCGAGCGAGCCGCCAGCCACCCGGCCAAGCCAAGGCCGAGTGCGAGAAGGACGAGAATTGCTGGCGACATCGCTAGGGTATTAGGCTCGCTTTATTGCAGATCCGTGGCTTGAATCGTCGGAAGATTCGAAGCCACCTCGGCGTTGCGGGCTGCCACCTCGGGCGTGGAGGCGATCATGCCCTTGCTCGTAAGCAGGCCGTCCTTGCCCCAGTTCTCGGCCCAAGTCGAGAGATACTCCTTGAGACCGGGCACGGCTTCCACATGCTGCTTCTTGACGTAGATATACAGCGGGCGGGCGCCGGGATAATCGCCGCTGGCGATATTTTCATAGGTCGGCTCGAAGCCGCCCAGGCTAAGGCCGCGCAGCTTGTCGTTGTTTTCCTCGAGGAAGGAATAGCCGAACACGCCGATCGCCTTGGGGTTCGTCGCCAGCTTCTGCACGATCAGATTGTCGTTCTCGCCCTGCTCTACAAAAGCGCCGTCGTCGCGGACCTCGGTGCAGATCTGCTCATAGCGGTCCTCGTCCGATTCCTTCATCGCGGCGACGGACGGATCGGTGTTGCAGCCCTCGGTCAGGATCAGCTCGGCCAGCGCGTCGCGCGTGCCCGACGTCGGCGGGGGGCCATAGACCAGGATCGGCTCGTTGGGGAACGAGGGGTCGATGTCCGACCAGTTCTTCGCGGTCTGCGGCTTGCCATAGGGCTCCGCTGCCAGTGCCTCGTAAACCTGGGCCGGGGTCAGCGAGAAATTCTGACCTTCCATCGATTCGGCGATCGCGATGCCGTCAAGGCCGACCTGAAGCTCGACCACTTCGGTCACGCCATTGGCCATGCAGGTCTCCATTTCCGAAGGCTTCATGCGGCGCGATGCATTGGCGATGTCGGGATACTGCGTGCCCACGCCGCCGCAGAACAGCTTGAAGCCGCCGCCGGTCCCGGTCGATTCGACGATCGGGGACGAGAACTGCGGATAGGTGCGGCTGAATTCCTCGGCCGCGGCCTTGGCGAACGGATAGACGGTGGAGGAGCCCACCGCCTTGATCTGGTCGCGGCCGGCGGACTGCGGGCCGCCGCACGCTGCAAGGGTGGCGGCCGAAAGCGCGGCCAGCAGGAGGGGCTTCGTCATGCGCATGAAAAAATTTCCTTTCGAATCGCACGCGCCAATATGGACTGCATATGACAGTTATGTGACACCGGCGCGGTGCAACGGATCCAAATCGTTGATTGTTCAGGCTTTAGGGCCGCAAGTTTTCGCTAGAAATCCAGCTGCGCCCGGGCGCTTAGGCTGTGCACGCCGTAATCATTATCGCCGCTTGCGGTCGGGATGACGGCACTGTCGTAATCGATATATGCATAGTTCATCAAAAAGCGCGTGTAGTCGGTCGGCGTCCACACCAGGGAGGCACCGTACAGGTTCTGCTCCCCGCCCGCGATATCGGCTTCCTGAAGGTCGAGGTAGTCGTAGCGGAGGTTGAACTGCAGCGCGCCGAAGCCGCCTTCGTTAAGCGGGTTGGTGGGCCTGATGCGGTCGAACACGCCCTTCCTGTACCCGCGCCGATCGCCCGGGGTCAGGAAGTAGCCGATCTCGGCATAGCCGCCAAAGAAAGTCGGATCGGCGAAGTCGGCCCGCTCGACATGCTGCCAGAAGGCTTCGCCCGCGACGTGGAACCGGCCCATGATGGCGGCGGCTTCGGCCCCGATTCCGGTCTCGCTGTCCGCCGAAAAGTCGCCGGTGTCGACAAAGCGGGTGCGCGGCGGCCGCGCGAGGGGCCGCTGGCTGTAGCGCAGGCTGTCGGTCAGCCCGTCGAGGTCGGTGTAGTGCACCGATCCGCCGACATGAAGCTGCGTGCTGCCAATTCTGGGTGTGTAGGCGATCCGCAGGTCGCCGCCCTCGTTTCGGTTGTCCGGCGCTTCGATATTGTCGGTGAACAGCCCGCCCTGGACCAGGAAGTCGTCCTGGAAATATTGCGCCGACACGCCGATCCGGCGCTCGAACACGAATGCGTCGGTGAAGGCCGCCCGTTCGATGAACGAAGTGTGCAGGCTGCTGCTGAGCTCTTCCATCGACTGGAAAGTGTTGTGCTGGCCGACCATGAAGGTGACGGGGCCGCTGCGATGGCTGATCGTCGCGTCCATCACGACCGCTTCGCCGCTGCCGACCTCTATGCCCAGGTCATAGCCGAAATTGCCGGGGACCTCGCCCTCGAACTCGACGCGAAGCCGGCGGGCGCCGCTGGAAAATCCTTCGTCGCGGCCCGTGCTTTCGGGAGCATCGATATAGGCCGCGTCATAGTTCAGGCGGCCGCTGACGCCAAAGCTCCAGCCATCGGGGTGCGACAGTTCGGGGCCGCCGTTCCATGCGATGGTGGTCTGCGGCGCTTCCTCGGCGGGCAAGGGCTCAGCCTGTGCGGCGGCGAGGGCGGCCTGTTCTGCCGCGACGGCATCGGCCGGAATCGCCCCGTTCGCTTTTGCCGAACGGGTTCTGGCCAGCTCGCCCTCCAGCTCCTCGATCCGCGTGTTCATGGCATCCATGGCGGCGCGCATTGCCGAAAGTTCGGATTGCATGGCCTGGATCGCGCGATCGTCCTGCTGCGCATGGGCTGCGGGAGAGGCGGCGATCATGGCCAGGCCGGCGACGGAAACGGTGAGTGCACGTTGCATGGGATTACACTTTGATGACAGTTGGATGACCACTTGCCGACGCCCCTATGACCGACCGGTGACAGTTTTGTTACATCACTCGTAACAGGCAGCGCTTACCGTGCCGAACCGGCGGAACTCTGCGGGATCGCAGTGAAAAATTTTCCGCGGCGGAAACCGGGTTGCGGTCAGGCGACCGTTTTTTTCGGCCGCTTCGATTCGTCTTCCACGTGCCGCGGCAATCTTACCGTGATCGTGGTGCCTACGCCGAGTTCGCTCGCGATATCCAGCCGTCCGCGATGACGCTCGACGATATGCTTCACGATGGCGAGGCCCAGGCCCGTTCCGCCCGCCGCGCGGCTGCGCCCGGGATCGGTTCGATAGAAACGCCGGGTAAGGTGGGGCAGATGCTCGGGCGCGATACCCTCGCCGCGGTCGGCCACTTTCATCTCGAAACTGGCGTCGCCGGGCTTGACCGTCACCCGGACTGGCTCGGTCTTCGAGCCGTATTTCATCGCATTGTCGATCAGGTTGCGGGTCAGCTGGTCCAGCTGCTGCGTATCGCCCCTGACAGGCATCGGACGCGGATCGACGTCGAGAATCACCCGGTCCTTGCCATGCAGCGAGGTCACGGTCGACACGACATGTTCGGTCAGTTCGCGCAGGTCCAGCACGGTCGGGGGCAGGTCGTGCTTGCCCGCCTCGACCCGCGACAGGCTCATCAGATCCTCGACCAGCGCCTGCAGCCGTTTCGCTTCCTTGGCCACGATTTCCAGGAATCGATGCCGGGTCGCAGGCTTCATCGCGTGCCCGTCGTCCGCGTCGGCCTCCAGCATCGTCTCGACATAGCCGATGATGGAGGACAGGGGCGTGCGCAGTTCATGGCTGGCATTGGCGACGAAATCGGTGTGCGCGCGGCTGATGTCGGCCTCTGCCGTACGGTTGACCAGTTCGATCGTGGTGCGCGCATTGTCGACGGGGCGAACCGATACGTTCCAGATCGATCGCGGACCGGACAATCCCTTGATCGTCGCGCTGCCGCCTTCGGCGCTGTCGATCAGGCGGATCGCTTCGGGATGGCGGATCGCGACGCGCGAATCCTGGCCCAGGATATGCGGGCCCAGAACCTCGCGCGCGGCGCGGTTGGCGATGCTGATGCGCCCCTTTTCCATCATCAGATAGGGCTGGGACAAGGGCTCGATCAGTTCGCGCGTCTGCTCGGGATCCAGCGTGCCGCGGGCGGGCGGCTCGGGCGCGGGCGGGGGATCGCGGCGACGCAGGAACAGCGAGCAGACCCAGACCAGCAGGATCGCGCCGACCAGCGCGCCATCATAGGTCGTGACCCAGATGCCGATCGCCCCCATCAGCGCGAGCAATATTCCGCCCCACGGCAGTCCCGCCATGCTCATCGTCCGGCTCGATCGGGGGTGGTCGGGAATCGGGGCGGTGCACGCAACATCCGTCGCTCGATAGTCAGCGGCGGCGCAATGCGCCAGTCCGAAGCAGGCCTCTGTCGCCCGGTTGTCAGCCTATCGCAGCAATGCGACGGCGTCGTGCGAACCCAGCACCAGAACCGCCATGACGAACAGCGCCGTGCAGATCGTCAATCGGCCGGGGCGCGAATTGGCAAATCCCGCGGCAACCCCGATCGCATCGGCGGCGAAGGCCCAGATCGCGGCGAATGCGACGATCATCGTGCCCAGCGAGGTAAGCGCCCATTCGCCGCCTGCCTGGCCCAGCAGCGCCAGCAGCGCGCCAAAGGCCGCCAGCAGCGCGGCCATCGTCCGGCGCCTGGCGCGGCTTATCCCGCCGCGCCGCACGACCAATCCCGACCGCCGAAGCGAATCGTACAGATCGTCCGCCGTTTCGGCGTTTCCACATGTCGGACAGCCAGCGACGGTGCCTCTGGCTTGTCGGCATGTCGCGCAAACCGCTCGCCTGAATCGCATCTCGGCCCCCTCCGCTGAAGACGGGAAGAATAGACAGCACGAAACCGAATTCGTTAACAACCTCGAAAGAATGAGGGCCTTCGGGCAATCTGGAGCCAGGCCGCAAGCTGGCCGCGAGTCGATCCGGACAACGCCGATGCGCAAGCGACTGAATCCCGGCGAGTCCGCGAACACCGACGGTCTGGCACCCAGCACCGCCTGGCCAGCCCGCGCAGATGCTCATAAAGGATTACCCACCATGGCTGAGCAGGCGCTTTACGAGCAATGCGCGCGATAAGGCGCTGCCCAAGGGCAGGCATGCAGACCGTGAATCTGGTGGAAGTGGTGCCGGTCATGGTGACCCCTACGGGAATCGAACCCGTGTTTCAGCCGTGAGAGGGCCGCGTCCTGACCGCTAGACGAAGGGGCCATGCTGTGAAGCAAGGCCGCACCTTGGTGACCCCTACGGGAATCGAACCCGTGTTTCAGCCGTGAAAGGGCCGCGTCCTAACCGCTAGACGAAGGGGCCTCCGTGGTGCGGAATGGCCCTCTAGATAGGTGGCGCACGGGGGTCAAGCCAAGATTGCAGAGTTTTTGCGCCGACCATCCGATTTCACACCGGCCCTAGCGGCAGATCGCGCGTTTTTCGCCTGCGCCCAGGCTTCGCCCCGCGGACCAAAGTACAGCTATCTTCGGGCGCGGCTTGCGTTATGAGGACACAACGGGCGACAATGGCGATGCCCTTCGCGGAACCCACCCATGATTTTTCGGGCCATGATTTTTCGGGGACGACTTCATCGATGCGAAACGAACAAGGCGCGATCCTGCCGATTTCCCGGCGCGGATTGCTTGCAAGCAGCGCGGCCACCGTGGCCATGACGGCAACCCCGCCGCTATCGTCCACTGCCGCCGCGGCCCAGGCGGATGACGTGCCGACCGAATCGCTCCGCTTCAACGTCAATGGAGAGGATCGCTCGCTCCAGCTCGACACGCGGGTCACGTTGCTGGATGCGCTGCGCGAACATCTGAAGCTGACCGGCACGAAGAAGGGTTGCGATCACGGCCAGTGCGGCGCCTGCACGGTTATGGTGAATGGCGAGCGGATCAACAGCTGCCTGTCCTTCGCGGTCATGCACCAGGACGACCAGATCGTGACGATCGAGGGGCTGGGAACACCCGGCGACCTCCACCCGATGCAGGCCGCCTTCGTCGAGCATGACGGCTATCAGTGCGGCTATTGCACGCCGGGCCAGATCTGCTCCGCCGTGGCCGTGCTCGACGAGATCCGCAAGGGCATCCCCAGCCATGTCAGCGACGACCTGACCGGCGATTTCGCCCCCACCGAAATGGAAATGCGCGAGCGGATGAGCGGCAATATCTGCCGCTGCGGCGCCTATTCCAACATTGCCGAGGCGATGGCCCAAGTCGCGGGAGAGCAGGTCGCGGGAGAGCAGGTCCCGGGAGAGAGCGCATGAAGGCTTTCACTTACGAGCGCGCCAAAAGCCCGGCGGAAGCTGCGCGCGCCGTGAACGAGCGCACCGGCGCCAAGTTCATCGCCGGCGGCACCAATCTGATCGATTTGATGAAGATCGAGGTGGAGACACCGACCCACCTGGTCGACATCAACGGGCTGGGTCTCGACACGGTCGAGCGTACCGAGGACGGCGGCCTGCGGATCGGCGCGCTGGTGTCGAACACCGATCTAGCAGCGCACGAAACGGTTCGCCGCGATTACGGCGTGCTGACCCGCGCCATCGTGGCCGGCGCTTCGGGACAGCTTCGCAACAAGGCGACTACGGCAGGCAATCTGCTGCAGCGCACGCGCTGTTCCTATTTCTACGACACCAACCAGCCCTGCAACAAGCGCGTCCCCGGATCGGGCTGCGCCGCGCTTGAAGGCTATTCGCGGCCACTGGGCATGCTGGGCGTCAGCGAGCTGTGCATCGCGACCTATCCCGGCGACATGGCGGTGGCCATGCGCGTGCTCGACGCCGGGGTGGAGACCGTGAAGCCGGATGGCACCACGCGGACCATCCCCATCGCCGATTTCCACCGCACCTGGGACACCGCGCCGGAACGGGACAATGTGCTCGAAAAGGGTGAGCTGATCACTGCCGTCACGCTGCCGAAACCTTTGGGCGGGACGCATATCTATCGCAAGGTGCGCGACCGCGCATCCTATGCGTTCGCGCTGGTATCGGTCGCGGCGGTGATGCAGCCGGACGGCACCGGGCGCTTCGCCGTTGGTGGCGTGGGATCGAAACCATGGCGCAGCGCCGCTGCCGACGCGCAATTGCGCAACGGCGCGTCTGCGGCGGCACGGGTTCTGACGCAGGGCGCGGTCACGACCGAGGAGAACGCCTTCAAGGTTCCGCTGGTGGAACGCACGCTGGCCGCAGTTCTTGCGGAAGCGCGGGCAAAAGGAAACGCGGCATGAAGTTCGACCAGCCCGCGGGCACCAATCCGATCGACCGCATGAAGCTGGTCGGCAAGGCGACCAACCGGATCGACGGGCCGGTCAAGACGACCGGTCTCGCCCCCTATGCCTATGAACGGCACGATGTCGCGGACGGGCAGCTTTACGGCTATGTCCTGGGCTCAGCCATCGCCAAGGGGCGCATCGCATCGATGGACCTGTCCCAGGCGAAAGCCGCGCCCGGCGTGGTGGGCATCGTCTCGACGCTGGACCACGAACCTGTGCCGCTGCTGGGGTTCAACGCGGCGAACCTGTTCGGTGGCCCTGTTATCCAGCACTATCACCAGGCCATCGCGCTGGTGGTGGCGGACAGTTTCGAACAGGCCCGCGCCGCCACATCGCTGATCCGCGTCAAATACGACCGCGAGGACGGGCAGTTCGACCTTTCCGCCATCGCGCCGACGGCTCCGCTGAAGGAGGACAGCGAGGTTCGCCATGGCGACTTCGATGCGGCCTTCGGGCAGGCGGCGGTAACCCTCGACCAGACCTATACCACGCCCGATGAAAGCCATGCGATGATGGAATGCCATTCCAGCATCGCCGACTGGTCGGGCGACAAGGTCACGATCTGGACGTCGAACCAGATGATCCAGTGGAACAAGCGCTCGCTGGCCGCCGCGCTGCAGGTTCCGGAAGAGAACGTGCGCGTCGATTCGCCTTACCTGGGCGGCGGCTTCGGTTCGAAACTGTTCCTGCGCAGCGATGCCGTGCTGGCCGCGCTGGCGGCCAGGCAGGTCGGCAAGCCGGTCAAGGTGATGCTGCCGCGCCCCTTCGTGTTCAACAATACAACGCATCGCCCCGCCACCATCCAGCACATCAAGCTGGGCGCGGGCAGGGACGGCAGGCTGACCGCGATCTCGCACGTCTCGATCAACGGCAATCTGCCGAACGGCGATATCGAGACCGCGACCGCGCAGACCGAACTGCTCTATGCGGGCGAGAACCGGCTGACGCAGGTGCGGCTGGGCGTGCTGAACCTGCCCGAAGGCAATGCCATGCGCGCGCCGGGCGAGGCTCCCGGCCTGATGGCGCTGGAAATCGCGATGGACGAGCTTGCGGAAAAGCTCGACATGAACCCGGTGGATTTGCGCATCGTGAACGATACGCAGGTCGATCCGGTCAATCCCGACCGGCCCTTCAGCCAGCGGCAGATGATCGAATGCCTGCAGCGCGGCGCAGCCGAATTCGGCTGGAACGAGGGCAAGGCCTATCCCCGGCCGGGCCAGCGGCGCGAGGGCGAGTGGCTGATCGGCACCGGCATGGCGGTGGGTTTCCGCAACCATATACTGATGAAATCGGGCGCGCGGGTCCGCCTGTCCCCCGAAGGGCGCGTCATCGTCGAGACCGACATGACCGACATCGGCACCGGCACCTATACGATCATCGCGCAGACCGCGGCCGAGATGATGGGCGTGCCGCTGGATGCCGTGACCGTCAGGCTGGGCGATTCGAGCTATCCCGCTTCGGCTGGGTCGGGCGGCCAATGGGGCGCGGCCAATTCGACTGCGGGCGTCTATGCCGCCTGCGTCAAGCTGCGCGAGCAGGCAGCGGCGGCAGCCGGCTTCAGCGCGGCGGACGATGTCGATTTCGCCGATGGAGAGATCCGAGCGTCAGGACGCGCGGTGCCGCTGCGGCAGGCAGCCTCTGGCGGAGAGCTGGTAGCCGAGGATGCCATCGAATACGGCGATCTTAACAAGCGTTTCCAGCAATCGACCTTCGCCGGTCATTTCGTCGAGATGGCGGTCAACGCCTTTACCGGAGAGCCGCGGATTCGCCGCATGCTGGCGGTCTGTGCCGCAGGGCGGATCCTGAACCCCAAGGCGGCGCGCAGCCAGGTGATCGGCGCGATGACCATGGGCGCAGGCGCCGCCTTGATGGAGGAACTGGCCGTCGACACCCGCTTCGGCTTCTTCGTCAATCACGATCTGGCGGGATACGAGGTGCCGGTCCATGCCGACATCCCGCACCAGCAGGTGATCTTCCTGGAGGAGGCCGACGAAACGACGTCGCCGATGAAGGCGAAGGGCGTGGGCGAACTGGGCCTGTGCGGCGTGGGCGCGGCGATCGCCAATGCGATCTATAACGCGACCGGTGTGCGCGTGCGCGATTATCCGATCACGCTCGACAAGCACCTGTCGCGTCTGCCGGCCATCGCCTGACGGCTGCATGGTTCAGCGTCCGGCGCTGCCGGGGGCAAGCCCTGCGACCTGCATCGCGGCTTCCAGTTCCATGACGGCCTGCTGCAGCGCCTCGACATAGGGTTCGTTCACGGCGGCCAGGCAGGTGCGCCTGCGATCGCTCGTGCGGTCGAGCAGGGACAGCAGCAATGCCTCTCCCTCTGCGACCACGGGGCAGCATTCGCGCGCAAAGCCAAGCTGCATCCGCCCATGCACCGCCAGCAGCGTCAGAGCCCGGTGGAACGGAGCCATCGCGCCGATCAACCGCCGGTCGAGGAACAATGGCGCCACGGCGTCGGCCGGGCATTTGCGTTCGGCCACTGCGGTCACCCATTTGCGAACGGCATCGACCGTAATCCGCGCACCTTCGTCGAGATCGGCCAGATGCCGGTCGAGAAATCGATACATGCTGATTCCCTTTTCTGATCGACCGGCAGGATTTCACGTCCGCCGACATAATGCAATAGACTCGCAATAGCATTTTCCGCATAAGCGGATCGCGCTACAAATGTCCGGGACGACAGCCTGTATTTCGGGTATCTCCGCAAGCGGGTCGTGCACATTCTGTCGGGGGAATAAGCATGCGTCCCGTCATGACCACGGGTATCGTCACCGCGGCGGCCATGCTGTCGGCATGCGGCCTATCGTCCGCCGGATCGGAATCCGGCGCGGCCGGCGCCCTCCGGTTTCCCGCCAGCCTGTCCCCGTTCGGCGACGGCTATCAAGCACTAGGCGATCCCTGCCGCAGGCTTGGCGAGAGCGAGGCCGTGGCCGGTCTGCTGGACAACAGCGCGTTGCTGGTCGGCTGTCCGGCGGAAGAACAAGCCGCCGCCCTTCCGGGCGAGATCGTGGCGGCCATCGACGGGCTGACGATCGCCTCCATCCCGACGGGCGACGCCAACACCGGCATGGGCGAATACCCGGCCGCAACCGCTTCGAAGCCCGGCGGTCAGGCGACGAAACGACCATCATCTATGGTCCCGAAAGCCATGTCATCCCCGACGCGCTGGTCGTCGGAGGATGAGGATCGTCTGCGGCCTGTTCGCGGCGCTCTATCTGTGCGCGCTGGGCATACTGGCGATCGGAACCTTCGGCCTGTTCGGGCAGGAGCAGGATCCGCTCGTGGGCGCATTCCTCCTGACCATCGGCATGCCATGGATCGCGATTGCCGACCGCATCGGGATGCAGGGGGCGCTTGTCGTCATCCTTGCGCCGCTGGTCAATCTGGCGCTGCTGATGGCGACCTGCCGCCTGCTGGGCAGGGCAAGGCGCTCCCTCCCTTCCAGCGACTGGCCCTAGCCGCCGCCCGCATGCTTGGGGCCCAGCGGTCTGCCGCCCTGCGCCTCGGCGACATGTTCCGGATCGGGGGCGACCTTGCCCACCTTGCCGTCCCATTCGATGTGATACAAATCGAAGCGCCGGTCGGCGAGGTTCTTCACCGTGCCTTCCGCGCGCGCCCATGACAGGTCGGCCAGGTTCACGTCGCTCATCGTCAGCGTCTCGACATTCTCGCTCGCCTCGGCGGCGATGCCGTCGCGCGCGAAGGGGAAGTCGCACGGCGTCAGGATGCAGGACTGGGCATACTGGATGTCCATGTTGCCGACATTGGGCAGGTTCCCGACATTGCCCGCCATCACGACATAGCACTGGTTCTCGATCGCGCGGGCCTGTGCGCAATAGCGTACCCGCAGATAGCCCTGCCGGCTATCGGTGCAGAACGGCACGAAGATGATGCGCGCACCCTCGTCGACAAGGCGGCGAGCCAGTTCGGGAAACTCGCTGTCATAGCAGATCAGCACGCCGATCGGGCCGCAGTCGGTCTGGATGGCGTCGATCGAATCGCCGCCCTTGATGTTCCACCAGTAATCCTCGTTCGGAGTGGGGTGGATCTTCTCCTGCTCGTGGATCGAACCGTCGCGCAGGCAGACATAGGCGACATTGTGGATGTCGCCGTCCTCCATGCGCGTGGGATGCGACCCGCCGATGATGTTGATGTTGTATTCCAGCGCCATCTTGGACAGCGCCTTGCGGATCTTGGGTGTGTACCAGCTCAACGCCTCGATCGCTTCCTGCGGGCTCAGTTCCTTTTCCGCGAAAGAGAGCAGCGGCAGGGTGAACAGCTCGGGAAAGAGGATGAAGTCGGCTTCGTAATCGGCGGCGACATCGACGAAATATTCGATGCCGCGCATGAACTCGTCGTAATCCTTTACCGCGCGGGCCTGCAGCTGGCAGGTCGCGATACGCACCTGCTCGACCCCGCGGGGCAGGCGGAACTTGGTCGGCTGGTCGCGGTCGACGAAGGGGTTCTTCCAGACCATGCGCACCGCATAGGCCTTGGATTTCTTGTCCTCCGGCAGATAGTTCTCCATCACGCCGTCGGGCTCGAACCCGTTGGCCATCTGGAAGCGCAGCACCGGATCGTGGAGCTTGGCCTCGATCACCTTCTCCAGGTAATCCTCCGGCCCCTCGACGCGGCGCCAGAAGCGGCTGAGATTGGGCATCCGCCCCGCGAACACGATGCCGGTCAGTTCAAGCTGCTCGGCCAGCGCGCGCCGTTCCTCGTACAGTCGGCGCCCGATCCGCGTGCCGCGAACCTTGGGATCGACGCACATCTCGTAGCCGTAGAGCCAGTCGCCCGTGGGATCGTGGCGCGACCCGAAGCCGTTGCCCGTAATCTCGTCCCAGTCGTGCGGAGAAAACGCCAGCCCCTGCGCCACCCGCATCGATGCGCAATAGCCCACGATCTTGCCATCCAGCTTGGCAACGAAGCAGCCCTCGGCGAAATTGTTCATCTGGCCGCGGATCTCGCCATAGGTATAGGCGGGCATGTCGTCATAGACGCGGCGGACGAGGGCGGCGATGCCCGATACGTCGGTGGCTCGTGCCTGACGGACTTCAAGGCGGGCGCGGGTGTTGGCCATAGGGTAATCTCTGGAATTTGGCGGGTCTGGAAATGCGAAGGCACCGGCCCCGCGCGCAGCGGGACCGGTGCCATCCTAACGCACGAAACGGAAGATCAGGACCAGTTGGCCATCTTCGCTTCAAGGTTGTTGACGATCGCCTCGAAGAACTGCTCGGTCGTCATCCAGTTCTGGTCGGGGCCGATCAGCAGGGCAAGATCCTTGGTCATCGATCCGCTCTCGACGGTCTCGATGCAGACCTGCTCCAGCGTCTCGGCGAACTTCACCAGTTCGGGCGTGTCGTCGAACTTGCCGCGATACATCAGGCCGCGGGTCCATGCGAAGATCGACGCGATCGGGTTGGTGCTGGTCGCCTTGCCCTGCTGGTGCTGGCGATAGTGGCGCGTGACGGTGCCGTGCGCCGCTTCGGCTTCCACGGTCTTGCCGTCAGGCGCCATCAGCACCGACGTCATCAGGCCCAGCGAGCCATAGCCCTGCGCCACCGTGTCGGACTGCACGTCCCCGTCATAGTTCTTGCAGGCCCAGACGAACTTGCCGCTCCACTTCAGGGCCGATGCGACCATGTCGTCGATCAGGCGGTGTTCGTAGGTGATGCCCTTTTCCTCGAACTTTTCCTTGAAGCCCTCGGTGTCGAACACTTCCTGGAACAGGTCCTTGAAACGCCCGTCATAGGCCTTGAGGATCGTGTTCTTGGTCGACAGATAGACCGGCCAGCCAAGGCCCAGGCCATAGTTGAACGACGCACGCGCGAAGTCGCGGATCGAATCGTCCAAATTGTACATCGCCATGGCAACGCCGGGCGAGGGGAAGTCGAACACTTCCAGGTCCATGTCGTTCTTGCCGTCTTCGGAATCGAAGACCAGCCGCAGCTTGCCCTTGCCGGGGATCAGCGTGTCGGTGGCGCGGTACTGGTCGCCGAACGCGTGGCGGCCGACGACGATCGGATCGGTCCAGCCGGGCACAAGCCGCGGCACGTTCGAGATCACGATCGGCTCGCGGAAGACGACGCCGCCCAGGATGTTGCGGATCGTGCCGTTGGGCGAACGCCACATTTTCTTGAGGTCGAATTCCTCGACGCGCTGTTCGTCGGGGGTGATCGTGGCGCATTTCACGCCGACGCCATGTTCCTTGATGGCATTGGCGGCATCGATGGTGATCTGGTCGTCAGTCTCGTCACGCTTGGTGACGGACAGGTCGTAATATTTCAGGTCGATGTCGAGATAGGGGAGGATCAGGCGCTCGCGGATCCATTCCCAGATGATCCGCGTCATCTCGTCGCCGTCGATCTCGACGACGGGGTTCTTTACCTTGATCTTCTCCATGGGGCTTTCATCTCTCTTCGTCTGATTGGGAGGAGCACGGCGCCTGGGGCCCCGCGCACGAATGAGTCGAGCGGGTCTTAGCAAAGCGCGGCGCAGGCGCAAGGGCGCTTGCCGAATGCGCCGCCCTCGGTGGCATTGCGCGAGGGGGACGCCTACATCGCGCAGCAGCACACAAGCGACGAGGTAATGGCGACATGCAGGCATTTCAGGCAGTGATCCGGCAAACCGGCGGTCCGGATGCGATCGGTTTCGATCAGGTGGAACTGGGCAAGCCCGGCCCGGGCCAGGTCCTGATGCGGCACGAGGCGGTGGGGGTGAACTTCATCGATACCTATCACCGGTCCGGCCTCTACGAAGTGCCGCTGCCCAGCGGCCTGGGGCTCGAGGCGTCGGGCGTGGTCGAGGAGGTCGGCGAGGGCGTCGGCAATGTGCGGCCGGGCGACCGCGTGGCGACCTTCAAGTCGGGGCTGGGCGCCTATGCCAGCGCGCGTATCGTGGATGCCAAGTGGCTGGTCCCGCTGCCCGAGGCGGTCGATTTCGGACAGGCCGCGGCGCTGATGCTTAAGGGCTGCACGGCCGAGGCGCTGATCGAACGCTGCGCCGGGGTGAAGCGCGGCGATGTCGTGCTGGTCCATGCCGGGGCGGGCGCGACGGGGCAGATCATGGTCCGCTGGCTGGCCCATATCGGCGCAAGGGTCGTCGCCACGGCAAGCACCGAGGAAAAACGGGCCATCGCCAGGGCGGCAGGCGCATCTCTGGTCTGCGGCTATGGGGAGGAAGAGCTTCTCGATACCGTCCGGCAGGCGAGCGACGGCAAGGGTGCCGACGTCATATTCGACGGTGTCGGGGCCGATACGTGGGAAATGTCGCTGAAGGCGGCGAAATGCCGCGGCCTGGTCGTCAGCTTCGGCAATGCGAGCGGTCCCGTCACCGGCGTCAGCCTGGGCGCATTGTCCGCGCACGGAAGCCTGTTCACGACGCGCCCGACCATGATGCACTATTACGCCAAGGACGACGAATTTCGTGCCGGGACCAGCCGCCTGATGCAGATGATCGCCGACGGGATCGTGCATGCCGACATCGGCATCCGCCTGCCGCTGCAGGACGCCGCGAAGGCGCACCGGATGCTGGAAGACCGCAAGACGGTGGGCGCGACGATCCTGAAGCCCTGACGACGGCTGCCGGGCCGGTTCGCGCGATGCGCCGACCGGTCCCGGTCATGAGGCCGCGCAGCCGGACAAAGAGCCGGACGGCCTGCGTCGATTATCGGGGAGCCGCGATGGTGGGCGTAGGAAGGATTGAACTTCCGACCCCTGCGATGTCAACACAGTGCTCTACCACTGAGCTATACGCCCACTCTGTCGCGGTGTGCCAGCCGGTTCGTCCCGGAAGGCAGGCGCGTCCCCTAGCGATGGTTTTCGCGCTGTTCAAGCCTAAACGTCAGCGGGGCCGAAAATTCCTGCCGGTCGCCTGGGGAAAGGGGCCTAACGCTCGAGGCTGGCGACATTCTCGTCGAACAGGCGCTCGACTTCGAGCACCAGGTCGCGCAGGTGGAACGGCTTGGACAGCACGCGCGCCTGCGGCGCCTCGCGGCTGGCCTTCATGGTCACGGCCGCGAACCCGGTGATGAACATTACCTTGGTCGACGGCGAAATCTTGGCGCAGCGCTGCGCCAGTTCAATGCCGTCCATCTCGGGCATCACGATATCGGACAGCAGCAGGTCGAAATGCTCGTTCGTCAGCAAGGGCAGCGCATGGGTGCCGCGATCGACCGCCACCACGTCATACCCCGCATTCTCCAGCGCGCGGGCGAGGTAGGTGCGCATCGATTCCTCGTCTTCGGCAAGTAGAATGCGAATCATGGAAGTCACAAAGGCCCCTCTTGTCCTGATGTCATGACGGCCATCCCCCTCCCCAAGGCGGCCACCGAACTGCGAACCCCTATATACCATCCTCTCGATAAGGGGAGGTTTTGACGCACTCTGTGTAGCTTTGAAACAGGCAGCCATTGACCCGTGCCGTTCCTCGTCGCAGCCTGCCGCCGATGAATGACAACATGCCGCAGCGAAACAAGGGCGAATCGTGGCCGGGAGAGCGCCAGAAGGCGGCTTTCGGCGGTATCGAAAGCGGCGGATCCGTGCCGGGAACGTCCCGGCCCGCGTTCACCATGCACCGCGGCGGGCCGTCCGCACTGCCGGTGCTGATCGCGGTGCCGCATGCGGGAAGGGCCTATGCGCCCGGCGTGCTCGAGGCGATGCGACACGGCGCACCGGCCGCCCACCGGCTCGAGGATCGCTTCGTCGACCTTGTCGGCCGCGCCGCGGCAAGCGACTGCGGGGCAAGCCTGTTGCTGGCCCATGTACCGCGGGCCATCATCGATCTGAACCGCGATCTCGGCGACATCGACCGCGGAATGTTCTCCGGCGACCCGCCCGTGCCGCGACCCGAAACGACGGGCATGCCGTACCAGCAGCCCCGCTCGGCCCGCGGGCTTGGGCTGTTTCCCAGGCGGCTGCCGGGCATGGGCGAATTGTGGCGCCAGCCGATGACCAGCGAAGAGGCGGACCGGCGCATCGCGGGGGTTCACGTGCCCTATCACCTCGCGCTGGACGCGGAGCTCGACCGCCTGCGCGAGATGCACGGCCATGCCATACTGATAGACCTGCATTCGATGCCCAGCCTTCCGAAACAGGGCAGGGCGCCTGCCGCGACCCATGTGCTGGGCGACCGTTTCGGAGCAAGCTGCGCTTCGGCCTTGTCGGGGGCGGCGATGGAATTGCTGGCCCGCTCGTTCGGCTCTCCCGCCTATAACCGCCCATATGCCGGCGGCTATGTCCTAGACCGGCATGGGCGGCCCAGGCGGGACATTCATGCCGTGCAGCTTGAGATCGACCGCGCGCGCTATCTGGACGATCAAGGGCAGCCCATGGAAGGCGGCGTCGCTGGCGAGACGCGGCTTGTCGCCCGACTGGCCGAAGTGCTGACCGCCGTGCTACGTGGCAGCAGCAGATATTCCGAAGCCGCCGAATAAAGGCGGGCCATTCGCTACGGGCCATAAAAAACCACCTCGCGCACATGGCACGAGGTGGTCAAGGTTCAGGGAGGTGGTGCAATCGCTCGCACCAGTCCGCGGGGCCATGAGGGAAGCCCGCAACGGACAATTCGAGATATATGCGATCGGCCTGGCTGTTGCAAGAAGGCATCAATCAACAAAAAACATTATTCGGGAAAATCTGTCGCATTTCCGGTCAGAAATGCGACAGACCGAAGTTCAGCGCCGTTCAGACGTTCGCCTGTACCTTCACCGGGCCTTTGCCCTGACCGATCTGGCGCGCGAAGATATCGCGGGTCAGGTCCAGCGAGAAAAGATGCGCGAAGATCAGGGCGATCAACCCGTTCTGGTTCCAGCCGCGCAGGACATCGCCGCGCAGTTCGCGCAGCTTGGCCTGGTCCACCATCTGGAAGCCGCGATACACGAACGGCTGCTCGCTGTCGTCGCGTCGGATAGAGACTTCGCCGTCCATCAGCAGATCGTGCTTCTTCAGCTCGTCCATGAAGTTCTGCGTCTTCATGCCCGCCTGTTCGAACTGCTCGTTGAACTTCAGGATGTTCTGCGTTGCGGTGCTGGGCTGCCCGTCGGTGAACAGCGCCTCGCCCTCGTCGAATTCGCCGACCAGGCCGCTATCGGGATCGACGCACAGCGAAAGCTGGTCGCTCTGCGCATCCAGCTTGGCCAGCAGGAACGGATAGCGGCGCACATAGGCGGGCACGTAGACCGTGTCGATCATCGTGCCTTCGTCGTCGAAATAGGTGTTCACACCCTCGTTCAGACCCATAAGCGCGATGGGGACGGGGTTGTTGCCGGCGGTGAACACGATCGGGAAATGGCGCTGCGCCTGGGGGAATTCCTCGACCGTCAGCGGAATGGCGTGGTTCCCGGCAAGCCAGGGGGCCTTGTCCGTGCTCCTCGCGCGCCAGTTGGCATGCGCGCTTGAGTTGAGCGGGATAAGGTTGTTGTAGAACAGCGGAAGATTAGCCTTTTGCGGCGCGCTCGCCATGGGAAGTCTCCAGAAATCTGAATGGATCGAAACCGGGTGCGTGGGAACGCTGGCTCTGGCCCGGCGCTTTAGGCGCTGGACCGCACGGGTGCAAGGCAAGGAACGCGGTTCGGCGGGCGTTTCGGGGAAAAACTGCCGTAAGTCCGCCGCACGGCGACAGGCCCCTGCCGCGGCGATCAGCCTTTCGGGGCGACGAGCTTGCCCGGATTCAGCAGCCCATGGGGATCGAGAGCCTGCTTCACCGCGCGCATGACGTCCATCGCCACCGGATCGCGCGTTTCCTGCAGGGCCTTCAGCTTGTCCTGCCCGATCCCGTGTTCAGCGCTGATCGATCCGCCGTGATCGGTGACCATGCGATAGACGAGCTCGCTGATGCGCGCTCCATCGCCGCGCTCCCACTCATCGACATCGACGCCTTGCGGAGCGATCGTATGCAGATGGATATTGCCGTCGCCCAGATGGCCGAAGCCGACCACTTCGACGCCGGGGAACTGCTCGGGTATCTCGCGTTCGGCCCGGTCCAGCAGGTCGGGCATCAGTTCGACCGGGACCGAGATGTCGTGCTGGCGGGCGGGGCCGCGCTGCCGTTCGGCAGAGGCGACATTTTCGCGCAGTTCCCAGAACGCCTCGGCCTGCGTCTCGTTCGCGGCGATCACCGCATCATCGATCAGTCCGCTTTCGAACGCATTCGCCAGCACATTCTCGACCGCTTCGCCCAGCGACGCGGCCGCATCCCTGTCAGCGTCGAATTCCATCAGCACGTTCCAGCCATGACGCTGCGCCAGCGGCGGCTGCGCATCGGGCATATAGACCAGCACATGGTCGAGGCAGTCGCGCGGTATCACCTCGAACCCTTCCAGCGCCTGTGGAAGCGCCTGCTGGCAATGCAGCAAAAGGCGCCGCGCATCGTGGATGGTGTCGACCCCTGCCCACGCGACGCGCCGCTCGGCAATCGCGGGGATCAGCCGGACGACCGCCCGGGTGACGATGCCCAGCGTCCCTTCCGAACCGATCCACAATTGCTTCAGGTCGAAGCCGCGATTGTCCTTTTTAAGCGCGGAAGTCAGGTCCAGGATCGACCCGTCGGCCAGTACCACTTCCAGCCCCTCCACCAGCGCACGCATGGTGCCGTGGCGCAGGACCTGGGTGCCGCCCGCATTGGTCGAAATCAGCCCGCCGACGGTCGCCGAACCCTTGCCGCCCAGTGAAAGGGGAAAGCGCAGATCCTGTGCCGCCGCCGCTTCGTGCAAGGTCTGCAGTATCACGCCCGCGCCGCAGTCCGCCGTCGATGTCGCCGCATCGATGCGCAGGGCGTTCATGCGGCGCAGCGACAGCAGGATCGCCTGCCCGCTTTCGTCCGGGGTCGCTCCGCCCACCATGCCACTATTGCCGCCCTGGGGCACCAGCGGGACGTTCATGCGCGCACACAGCCTGACCAGCGCCGACAGTTCAGCGGCAGTTTCGGGCTGGGCAAGGGCGCGCGCCTTGCCGTGATAGCGGCCCCGCCAGTCGGTTAGCCACGGCTCGATCATTTCGGGGTCCACGAGAAGGCCGCGTGTGCCGAGAATGTCCTGTGCCCCGCTGACGACGGGATCGGGTCTGGTGATCGTTTCGCTCATGCCGTGCCTCATGCCACAGCTATGAACGATCCCGCAATCGGCGGCGGTTCAGCGGACGTTAAATGCCGGCCCTGCAAGGCACCGCCCGGGACGCGCCGCGATCGCTTTTGCGCGGCTGGGCTGACAAGGGACGGACACTGCCTATGGCGAGCGGGCTTGCCTTTCTTGCAGCGATCATGCTTGGCCATGCTGCCGTACCGGTCGAAATGCGCGGCGATCCGGCCGGCCCCCGTTCCGACCAGATCTTTAGCGAATCGTTCGAGCCCGTTCAGCACCAGCTGCGGGTCGAGCGCAGGGTCATCGTCCGCATCACGCCATTTAGCGCAAGGCGGTCTCGATCGGACATGCCGGTCCCCTCGGCGACCGAACTGGCGCGCGCGGAATCGAGCGCCAGCGACGTGAAGGGCGGCTGCATCCCGCTGGGGGATGTCGCCGGCGTGCGGCTAGCCGAAGGGCGGCGCATCCTGCTGTTCATGCGCGACCGCAGCATCGTTTCCGCCAGTTTCGAGCGGTCCTGCCCGGTTCAGGCGTTCTATTCGGGCTTCTATGTCGAACGCCCGAAAGACGGAATGCTGTGCGCCGGGCGAGAGAGGCTGCATGCCCGGTCGGGCGCGGATTGCACGCTGGGCGGTTTTTCGCGTTTGCCGCCCGAGGAGAAGGACAAGGATTAGGCGCCAGACGCCGCCTGACCGACTCGCGCTTTCCCTTGACTTTTGGCCTGCTGCGCGCATAGGCGGCTGGCCGGTACGCCGGTGGTCGCCCTGTTGACGCAATTCGCGCATCAGGTGTCGCCGATTTCGCGGGACGGGTCATGGCCCGCTTTCCGCCATATCCGTTTAACACGTCCTGCAGGATCACTGAATGAAGTTTGCCGATCTCGGCCTATCCGACGAATTGCTGAAATCGGTCTCCACGGCCGGTTACGATGAGCCGACTGCCATTCAGGCGCAGGCGATCCCGTCGGTCCTGATGATGCGCGACCTGATCGGGATCGCGCAGACCGGCACCGGCAAGACCGCCAGCTTCGTTCTGCCCATGATCGACATCCTGGCCCACGGCCGCCGGCGCGCGCGCATGCCGCGTTCGCTGATCCTGGAACCGACGCGCGAACTGGCCGCCCAGGTGGCTGAGAATTTCGAGAATTACGGATCGAACCACGATCTGAAGATGGCGCTGCTGATCGGCGGCGTGCAGATGGGCGACCAGGTCAAGGCGCTGGACGAAGGTGTCGACGTGCTGATCGCCACACCGGGCCGCCTGATGGATCTGTTCGAGCGGGGCAAGATCCTGCTGACCGGCTGCGACTTGCTGGTGATCGACGAGGCGGACCGCATGCTGGACATGGGGTTCATCCCGGATATTGAGCATATCTGCACCAAGCTGCCGACCAATCGCCAGACGCTGCTGTTTTCCGCGACCATGCCGCCGCCGATCAAGAAGCTGGCCGACAAGTTCCTCTCGAACCCCAAGACGATCGAGGTCAGCCGCGCGGCCAGCACGAACAAGGATATCGAGCAGTTCAAGATCCGCACCTCTGCCAGGGCGAAGCGCGACGTGCTGCGCAAGTTGCTGGTCGAGGACAATGTCAGCACCGCCATCGTCTTTGCCAATCGCAAGACCACGGTGCGCGATCTGAACAAGAGCCTGCAGCGCGACGGTTTCAAGACCGGCGAGATCCATGGCGACATGGACCAGTCCTCGCGCCTGGCCGAGCTGGCGCTGTTCAAGGAAGGCAAGATCAACATCCTGTGCGCCAGCGACGTCGCCGCGCGCGGGCTGGACGTGAAGGGCGTCAGCCACGTCTTCAACTATGACACGCCGTGGCATCCCGACGACTATGTCCACCGCGTCGGCCGCACGGGCCGGGCGGGGGCCAAGGGGCGTGCCTTCACCTTCGTCACCGCCGAGGACGCCGAGGCGATTTCGAACGTCGAGAAGCTGACGGGCAACGAGATTCCGGTGTTCGACCTGGCCGAAAGCGAAGGGCAGGGCGAGGAGCGCGAGGAAAAGCGCGAGCGCAAGCCGCGCGCCGAGAAGCCCAAGCGCGAGGCGAAGCCCCGCCGGGAACGCGAACCCAGGCCCGAAAGCCGCGAGCGCGAGCCCAAGCCCGACGAAAGCCGCGAAAGCGAGCCGAAGCGCGAAGTTCGCGAGCGCGCACCCAGAAGCGAGAGCCGTAAGGAACCCGCACCGCGCCGCGACCGCCGCGATCACCGCGAAGAGCCGAGCAAGCCCGGCGAGTGGAATGGTCCGATCCCCGAATTCCTGGGATTCTCCGCGGGCTGAAGGGCCGGATCCGGGGCCCGCTGCTAGTCGGCGGGCCTTACGAAGCTGTCTAGCAGGCGCTTGTTGCCGGCTTGCTCGAACTCGATCTCGAGCTTGTTGCCTTCCTGCCCCATCACCTGGCCATAGCCGAACTTGTCGTGGAAGACGCGCTGTCCAATGGCGATGTCGGTCCGCGGTTTGGCGGCAAAGCTGGCGGCGCTGCGCCCCGCCTCGACAATGCGCTTGGGCGCGGGATCGTATTGCCCCTGCGAAGCCCGGCGGAAGCCAGGCCCGCGTGTCATGGTGCGTGACGGCTGCGTGGCCGCGACATGCGCGAACGGGTCGTCCCGCTCGCTGAAGCTGGCGCGCCATAGCGATGCGCCGCCGGTCATGGTCGTTTCCATCTCGATCATGTCCTCGGGCAGCTCCTCGACGAAGCGGGACGGGATCGCGCTGGTCCACTGGCCATAGATGCGGCGATTGGCGGCATGCAGGATGGTGCACCGCTTGCGGGCCCGCGTGATCGCCACATAGGCAAGCCTGCGCTCTTCCTCCAGCGACTTCAATCCGCCCTCGTCTAGCGAACGCTGCGACGGGAACACGCCTTCTTCCCAGCCGGGGAGGAAGACATGGTCGAACTCCAGGCCCTTGGCGGCATGCATCGTCATGATCGTGATGGTGTCGGCGTCGTCCGCCGAATCGTTGTCCATCACCAGGCTGACATGCTCCAAAAACGCGCCCAGCGTTTCGTATTCCTCCATCGCCCGCGCAAGTTCGGACAGGTTTTCTAGCCGCCCGGCGGCCTCGGCGCTCTTTTCCGCCTGCAGCGCCTCGGTGTAGCCGCTTTCGTCCAGCACCATGCGCGCGAGTTCGGCGGGGGCCAGCGTCTTCGCTTCCTCGCGCCAGCGCGCGAAACTGCGCATCAGGTCGACGACCGTATTGCGCGCGCGCGGCGGCAATTCGTCGGTATCGCAAATGTCGAGCGCGGCTGCGGCCAGCGGCATGTTCGCCTGCCGCGCATGGCGGTGCAGCTTTTCCAGCGTCTTCTGGCCCAGCCCGCGCTTGGGCGTATTGTAGATCCGCTCGAAGGCGAGGTCGTCCGACGGCTGCGCGATGACCCGCAGATAGGCCAGCGCATCGCGGATCTCCGCACGTTCGTAGAAGCGGAAGCCGCCCACGATGCGATAGTTCAGCCCGATCTGGATGAACCGGTCCTCGAACTCGCGGGTCTGGAACTGCGCGCGAACCAGGATCGCGGCATTGGCCAGCTTTATGCCGTCGCGCATCAGCGTCTCGGCATCTTCGCCCACGCGGCGCGCTTCTTCCGGACCGTCCCAGACGCCGATCACGCGCAGCTTCTCGCCCTCGGGCTTCTCGGTCCACAGCGTCTTGCCAAGCCGCTCGCTGTTTGCGCCGATCAGGGTCGATGCGGCGGCCAGGATCTGCGGCGTGGAGCGATAGTTCTGTTCCAGCTTGATGATCGTCGCGCCGGGAAAATCGCGTTCGAAGCGAAGGATATTGGCGACCTCCGCCCCGCGCCAGGAATAGATCGACTGGTCGTCGTCGCCCACCACGCAGATATTGTGGCCTGCATCGCCCTTCACCTCGGCCAGCAGCCGCAGCCAGAGGTACTGGACGGTGTTGGTGTCTTGGTATTCGTCCACCATGATATATTTGAAGCGGCGGCGATATTCGGCCTGCACGTCGCCATGCGCCTTGAGGATCGTCACCATGTGCAGCAGCAGATCGCCGAAGTCGCAGGCGTTCAGCGCCTTCAGCCGGTCCTGGTAGAGCCGGTACATCTGCTCGCCCCGGCCATTGGCATAGGCCTCGTTCTCGGCTGCATCCAGCTCGCCGGGAAGCAGGCCGCGGTTCTTCCAGCGATCGATCAGCCCGGCCAGCTGCCGGGCTGGCCAGCGCTTTTCATCCAGGTCGTTGGCCACGATCAGCTGCTTCAGCAGGCGGATCTGGTCGTCGGTATCGATGATCGTGTAATTGGACTGCAGGCCGACTAGTTCGGCATGCTTGCGCAGCATCCGGGCTGCGATGGCGTGGAACGTGCCAAGCCACGGCATGCCTTCGACCGCGGGGCCGATCAGCCCGCCGACCCTCTCGCGCATCTCGCGCGCGGCCTTGTTGGTGAAGGTGACGCACAGGATCTCGCTCGGCCATGCGCGCCGGCTGGCGACCAGATGCGCCAGACGGGCGGTCAGCGCCGCCGTCTTGCCGGTGCCCGCGCCCGCGAGCATCAGCACCGGTCCCTCGGTCGTCAGCACCGCCTCGCGCTGGGGGGCGTTGAGAGACTCCAGCCAAGGCTCCCGGGCATGGGTGAGGGCGGAGCGGGGCGGAGTAAGTGCGCTGTCGGACATTGCGAACAGTTAGGGAACGCAGCCGCCCGGCGCAAGCCGCCCGGCGGGGCATATCTGGCCGGCCCCGGAACGTTTTGCCCCGCGCAATCGTAGACAAGGCGAGGAAAGAGGAATTCCAACCAAAGGAGAAACCTCATGCGACGACTACTTATTACCGGCGCAGCCCTGATGCTGGGCGCCGCACCGGTCGCCATCCACGCACAGGACATGGCCCCGCAGATGACGGCCATGCAGCAATCCCAGTACGATAGCTGGCCCGCCGAGCGGCAGGCCGAATTCATGGGCTGGCCGACCGAATACCAGACCTATTACTGGACCCTGACGCCGACGCAGCAAGAAGCGTACTGGATGCTCAGCGTCGATCAGCGTTCGCAGATCGCAACGATGACGCCGATGCAGCAGCAGCAGACCTGGACTGCGATCGAGTCGCAACTTTCGTCGAGCCCGCCGGCGACCACGAGCGGGATGACCGGCACGACGCAGTCATCGAACTCCAACATGGTTATGCGTAGCAATCCTGTCGTCCAAGACGCTCCGCCCCCGCATCAGGGCGAATATCCGCTATGCACCGATGGCCGAACGAATAATTGCATCAACCCGCGCGAAGCCGGCAAGAATTACGGCAATGTTCCGTTGGACCACTGGCCGGGTCAGCCCGCCAGCCAGATGAGCGCGCAGGAAAAGATGCAGTCCGATTCGAATATGTAAGAATTTGTTCGTCCGCTCGCTTTACGGCGAAAGTGCGAACCAAAGGAAGGGATGGCCCGCTTTTCGCGCGGCCATCCCTTCTGCTTTTCAAGCCGTCTTGCGAAGCAGGTGCAGCCGCGCCTTGCCGCTGTCGCGCACGGCTTCGGCGATGAAGCCCTTTACCGCGACATCCTCATCCCTCGATGTCTCGATGCTGATCCAGGTGGCCGGTTCGATCCAGCCCAGCCGGTCCAGCCGGTCCAGAGCAACCGCGCCTGCGCCCGTGCCATAGGGCGGATCCATCAGGATCAAGTCGGGCGCATTTTCGGTCCGCGCAAGCGACAAGACCGATCCAGCCCGCACATCGCAGCGCTGCTGCGCGCCGAGCGACGCGATATTCGCGCGCAAGACCCGGATCGCCGCGGGATCCTGTTCGACGAACAGCGCCCGCGCAGCGCCGCGCGACAATGCCTCCAGCCCCGGCGCCCCCGAACCGGCAAAGAGATCGGCGACGAAAAGACCCTCGAAACTGCCGAGGCGGCTGACAAGCATCGAGAACAGCGCCTCGCGCGTGCGGTCGGCGGTCGGGCGCGTCGCATCGCCTTCGGGAGCGACGAGGCGGCGACCACGCCACTCGCCCGCGATGATGCGCAGGCCGGTCGGCTTGCCGGGCTTCACGCGCTCTTGTCCGCCTTCAGCGACTTGCGCAGCCGCTCGACGTCCTTTTGCGGCACTTCCGCCGCCTGGCCGCGCGGCAGGTCGCCCAGCACGAACGGTCCATAGGCAAGCCGCAGCAGGCGCGATACCTTCAGCCCAAGATGCTCCAGCACGCGGCGCACCTCGCGGTTCTTGCCCTCGGTCAGCGTCAGCTCTATCCATTGGTTGCGGCCGGTCCGCCGCTCCATGTTGGCGTCGATCTGGCCATAGCGGACGCCGTCTATCTCGATCCCGTCCATCAGATCTTCCAGCTGCGCCTGCGTGATGTCGCCGAAGGTCCGCGCGCGATAGGTGCGCGGCACGCCGGTCGCGGGCAGTTCCAGCGCGCGCTTCAGCTCGCCATCATTGGTCAGCAGCAACAGCCCCTCGGTATTGAGGTCGAGCCGGCCCACCGGCATCAGCCGCGGCACGCCCGGCGGCACCGCATTGCGCAAGGCGGTATAAATCGTGGGACGACCGGCGGGATCGCGCTCTGCAGTCAGCAGGCCTTGCGGCTTATGGAAGCAGAACAGGCGCGCCTGCTCGGGGGCGGCGACGAGCTTGCCGTCGACCGTCACGCCCTTGAGGCTGGTCAGCACGGTCGCGGGCGTGTCCAGCACCTCTCCGTCGATCGCGACACGCCCCTCGGCGATCATGCGCTCCACCTCGCGGCGCGAGGCGATGCCTGCTCGGGCGAGCAGCTTGGCGATACGGTCGCTGTCGCGCCTTGGCAGGTCGGGCGATGGCTCCGTCGGGCCCTTGGTCCGCGCACTTGCAGGCTTGCCCGACGGACGGCGCACGCCGGTCCTGCCGCCTACTCGATCGCGGGCGGGTCGGTTATTGCGGGAAGGGGGGCGCTTGTCGCCGGTCAAATCGCTTCGCCTGTCATTGGTACGCGGGACATCATGTCCGTTCAGGGGCGCGCCATGCGCCATCGCGCAGCTTCGCGCAAGTCGGGTGACACGCTCGCCAAGTCGGGTGACAAGCAGGCAGCGGTGATTGCGCGCGGGTCGCAATGGGCCTTACACCCGGCCCGATTGAAGGAGAGCGGATGAGCAGCACACCCGTAACCGGCGACGCCACTGGCGCGGCACCCAGCGAGAGCGAGACTGCCCCGGCAAGGAAGAAGCCCGGCTGGCGGGCGCTGGCTGCCGCTCTGAAGAACCGCAAGACCGTCTATATGCTGCTGTTCGGCTTCGCCTCGGGCCTGCCCTATACGCTGCTGCTCTCGACGCTGTATGCGTGGATGAGCGATACGGCGATCGACCTTGAAACGATGGGCGTGTTCTCGCTGATCGGCCTTACCTATGCCTTCAAGTTCCTGTGGTCGCCGCTGCTGGACCAGGTCGATCTGCCCGGCCTCAAGCGGCTCGGGCACCGCAAGCAGTGGATCGTGACCGCGCAGTTCCTGCTGGGCGGCGTGCTGCTGGTCGTCTCCCGGCTCGATCCGGCGGGGGCCATCGGCGTGCTGTCGCTGATGGCGGCCGTGGGGGCATTCGCGGGCGCGACGCAGGACGTGGTGATGGATGCCTGGCGCGTCGATGTCGCCGACCACGAGGCGACCATCGATATCCTGTCAACCGTGTACCAGCTGGGCTGGCGCACCGCGGTGCTGGTCGGCGGCGCGCTGGCGCTGGTGATCGCGGACCGTACCGACTGGCCCACGGTCTATGCGATCATGGGCGTGCTGATGCTCGCCATCGCCGCCGCAGCCATCTTCGCGCCCGAGGCGGAGCAGTCCGTCGCCTCGATCGCGGCGGACGACGAGGCGCTGCGCGAATTGCGCGACGCCGGGCAATTGCACCCCCGCGTGCGCGGCTGGGCATTGTCCATCGTGGGCGTGCTTTGGGGCTGGGCGCTGATCACGGTCGGCGTATTCATGTTCCGCTCGCTCAGCTCGAACCCCGATGCGCGGCCCGATTCGGTAGAATTCATCACCGGCATGGGACCGATCATCGTGATCGCGACGGTGGTCGTGCCGGTCATCATCGCGGCAGTTCTGGAAAACTGGCGGCGCAAGGGTCGCTATACCCTTAGCACCCAAGCGGCGAAGCAGGGCGTGTGGGACGGTTTCGTCGACCATGGCTATCGCGCGCTGATCCTGCCGCTGACCGAATTCGTGGGCCGGCTCGGCTGGGCGGTGATCATCGTGCTGACGCTTGTGCTGTCCTATCGCTTTACCGACACGGTATGGGGCAGCTTCGCCTATCCGTTCTACCTGGGCGAACTGCAGTACACCAAGGACGAGGTCGCGATCGCGTCCAAGGGTTTCGGCGTCGGCGCGCTGATGTTCGGCATCATGCTGGGCGGCGCGCTGTTCAGCTTCATCGGACGGATGGCGGTGCTGTTCATCGGGGCGCTGACCGCAGCGCTGTCGAACCTGCTTTATGCCGATCTGGCGCTGGGCGGCACCTATATGGAGCTGGTGTCGACCTACACCGGCTTCACCACGCTGGTCGAATGGCTGGGCGGCGATTTGCGGCTGGCCAAGCTGATGATGGCCATCGCGGGCGAGAATGTGGCCGGCGGCCTCGCAGGCGCGGCGCTGGTGGCCTATCTGTCGTCGATCACGGCCAAGGGATATTCGGCGGTGCAATATGCGCTGCTGTCTTCGCTTACCTTCCTGATCGGCACGCTGGGACGCGGCGCGCTGGGCCAGATGATCGACGAGGATGGCTATTACCCGGTATTCATCCTGACCACTGCGCTGGGCATGATCGCGGTGGCGGCCTGCATCGTCGAATGGATCCGCCAGGCGCGTCTTGGCCGCCGCGCAGGCGTGGTCGCACCGGAAGCGGGCGGCTAGTCCGGCAGTTCCCGATTGGCGCGCAACACCATGCCCGCAAGATAGAGCGAGCCGCAGATCAGGATCGGCCCGTCGGTCCCGCGAAGCCGCTCCAGCGCATCCACGACCGATGGGGCGGTGCCGGACGCGGCGCCGAGCTCGCCCGCGACCCCGGCGAGCAGTTCCGGCGGATGGCAGGCATGGCCCGCGATCGGCACGGCTGTCAGGCTGGCGAGAAAAGGAGCGATCGGGCCCAGGAACCCGCGCGCGTCCTTGTTGTCCAGCATAGCGCAGATCGCATGCACCGGGCCGTCAAGCCCCGCCAGATAGGCAGCCAGAACCCGCGCCGCATCGGGATTGTGCCCGCCATCGAGCAGCAGCGGGGAGGGCGCCGCAAGCGCTGAAAGCGGACCTTCCGACAGCCATTGCAGCCGCGCGGGCCAGCGCGCTTCCCTGATGCCCCGGGCCATTGCCGCATCGCTGACCGAAATCCTGTCCTGATGGCGCAGCATGGCGACGGCCAGCGCCGCATTGTATGCCTGGTGCGCGCCCGGAAGGGCGGGCAGGGGCAGGATCAGCTCGCCATGCCGGTCGCGGTACTGGATCGCATCGCCTGCAGCCGCATGCCAGTCATGGCCGCGCCGGTGCAGCGGACAGCCCCTGCTGGCGGCGATGGCGGCAATCGCGTCCTCTGCTTCCGGTGCATAGGCCTGCGTGACAAGCGGCACTCCGGGCTTTGCGATCCCCGCTTTCTCGAACGCGATGCGGGCGAGGGGATGGACAGGTGCGCTGTCGTCGGGGGCCAGCAGGAAACGTTCGTGATCCATGCCCAGGGTCGCGATGCCGCAGACCGCGGGGTGCTCCAGCACGTTCGAGGCATCGAACCGTCCGCCCAGACCGACCTCTATCACGCAGGCGTCGGCGGGGGTGCGGCTGAACGCCAGGAACGCCGCGGCGGTGGTGACCTCGAAAAAGCTGGCGCCGACATCCTCACCCGCGTCCAGCACTTCGGCGAGCAGTCCGGCGAGTTCCGCGTCGGAAATCAGCTCGCCCGCCAACCGGATCCGCTCGTTATACCGGACAAGATGCGGGCTGGTGAACTGGTGGACCCGCTTGCCATCTGCTTCCAGCATGAAGCGCAGGAACGCGCTGGTCGAACCTTTGCCGTTGGTGCCCGCGATGTGGAACACGGGCGGCATCGATTGGTGCGGATTGCCCAGACGGTCCAGCAGGGCGCGAATAGCGTCCAGCCCAAGCCGCCCCTGCGGCAGCGACAGCGCCTCAAGCCGGTCGAGCTGCGCCTGCACGCGCGGATCGTCTGACACGGCGAAATCACGCATGCTGGGCGCCGCTACAGCCGGCGTCAGGCCGCTTGCCGGGCGGTGGTCAGATAGTCGATGGTCCGCGCCAGCGTTTCCTTCATCTCGCCGCGCGGGACCACCATGTCGAGCATCCCATGCTCGTGCAGATATTCCGACCGCTGGAACCCTTCGGGCAGCTGCTCGCGGATGGTGTCCTGGATGACTCGTTGGCCCGCAAAACCGATCAGCGCATTGGGTTCGGCAATCTGCACGTCGCCCAGCATCGCATAGCTGGCAGTGACGCCGCCCGTGGTCGGATCGGTCAGTACGACGATATAGGGCAGGCCCGCATCATGCAGCCGCCGGATCGCCACGGTGGTGCGCGGCATCTGCATCAGAGAGAGAATGCCTTCCTGCATCCGCGCGCCGCCCGCAGCGGTGAAGATGACATAGGGGCTGCCCGTCTCGACCGCGCGCTGCACACCGGCCACGAAGGCATCGCCCACGGCCATGCCCATCGAACCGCCCATGAAGCCGAAATCCTGGACCCCGACGACCGCCTTGCGGCCATCGATCCGGCCTTCCGCCGTCGTCAGCGCATCGGGATGCGGCGCGCCCGACCGTGCCGCGCGCAACCGGTCGGCGTATTTCTTGGTGTCCCTGAACTTCAGCGGGTCTTCCTTGACCCGCGGCGCGGGCAGGATCGTATAGCCTTCGTCCATCACCTGCCCCAGGCGGGTGTCGGCACCGATGCGGCCGTGATGCTCGCATCGCGGACATACCCAGAGGTTGTCCTCATACTCCTTGGTGAACAGCATCTCGCCGCAGCCGGGGCACTTGCGCCACAGATTGTCGGGCGTGTCGCGCTTGGGCGCGAACGGCAGGCGCTTGCGGACTTCACTCAGCCAGCTCATCAGACGGTCTCCCTCGCCGCATGCACGGCATCGGCCAGCGCGGCGGTCACTTCACGAATATGATCGGGCGCGTCGTGGCCATGTTTCGCCACAAGATCAACCAGCGCCGATCCGACCACCACGCCATCGGCCACGCGCGCGATGGCGCCCGCCTGTTCGGGCGTGCGCACGCCGAAGCCGACGCAGACCGGCAGGTCGGTCGCGGCCTTGAGCCGGGCGACCGCGTCGTCGATGCTGTCCTGCGCGGCCTGCTGCGATCCGGTGATGCCCGCGACCGACACATAATACAGAAAGCCGCCCGACCCTTCCAGTATCGCGGGCAGGCGCTTCGCATCGCTGGTCGGCGTCGCCAGGCGGATCGCGGCCAGCCCCTCGGCGCGCAGGGCAGTGCCCAGCGAATCGTCTTCCTCGGGCGGGATGTCAACGCAGATCACGCCGTCCACGCCCGCGTCCCTGGCAGCTTGCGCGAACCAGCCCGCTCCGCGCCGCACCATCGGATTGGCATAGCCCATCAGCACCAGCGGAACGTCGGGATGCCGCGCGCGAAAGTCGGCGGCGATCCGCAGCACGTCGGCGGTTCTGGTGCCTGCACCCAGAGCGCGCAGGTTCGCCAGCTGGATCGCCGGACCGTCGGCCATCGGATCGGTGAAGGGCATGCCCAGCTCGATCACGTCGGCCCCGCCCGCGACCAGCGCGTCGAGATTGGCCGCCGTATCGCCGTCGCCCGCCGTCAAGAAGCAGACGAGCGCCGGATGGGGCCTGGCAAAGGTTTGTTCGAAACGGGTCATCAGTTCTTCCCGAGCAGCGTGCGGCCTAGCGCGATGATCAGCGCCGCGATCGCGGCCTCTATCAGGTCGGTCAGCGACACGGCGATCACGCGGTCCAGAATATAGCGCGTCAGCAATATCGCCCCGATCAGCGAGGTGAAGAACAGCGCGAAATCGGTGCCGACCCTCGCGACGAGGTTCATATCTCCACCCCCAGCGCCTTGGCGACGGTGAAGATGTCCTTGTCGCCGCGCCCGCACAGATTGCACAGCACGATCCGGTCGCGGTCCATCTCGCGCGCGCGCTCCACCACGGCGGCGATGGCGTGGCTGGGTTCCAGCGCGGGGATGATCCCCTCGGTCCGGCACAAGAGCTGGAACGCGTCGAGCGCATCCCGATCGGTCGCGCTGGTATATTCGACGCGGCCGATATCGCGCAGCCAAGCGTGTTCGGGACCGATGCCCGGATAGTCGAGGCCTGCGCTGATCGAGTGGCCCTCGGTGATCTGGCCGTCCTCGTCCTGCAGCAGATAGGTCTTGTTGCCATGCAGAATGCCGGGGGCACCCCCCGCCAGCGACGCGGCATGCTCCTTGTCCAGCCCGTGGCCCGCGGCTTCCACTCCCAGCAACGCGACATCCTTGTCGTCGAGGAACGGGTGGAACAGCCCAATGGCGTTCGATCCGCCGCCGATCGCCGCGACGCAGACGTCGGGCAGCCGGCCGACGCGGTCCAGCAATTGCGCGCGTGCCTCGCGCCCGATCACCGACTGGAAATCGCGCACCAGCTCAGGATAGGGATGCGGGCCGGCAGCGGTGCCGATGATGTAAAAGGTGTCGTGCACATTCGCGACCCAGTCGCGCAGCGCCTCGTTCATGGCGTCCTTCAGTGTGGCCGCGCCTGCCTTCACCGGCACGACTTCGGCGCCCAGCAGCTTCATGCGGAACACGTTGGGCTGCTGCCGTTCGACATCGGTGGCGCCCATGTAGATCACGCAGGGCAGGCCAAACCGCGCGCACACGGTTGCAGTCGCAACGCCGTGCTGGCCCGCGCCGGTTTCCGCGATGATGCGGGTCTTGCCCATGCGGATCGCCAGCAGGATCTGGCCGATGCAATTGTTGATCTTGTGCGCGCCGGTATGGTTCAGCTCGTCTCGCTTGAACCAGATCTGCGCGCCCCTCTTCTCACCATTGGGTCCATCAGGCGCGTTCCTGCGCACTTCATCGGTCAGCCGCTCGGCGTAATAGAGCGGGCTGGGGCGGCCGACATAATGCTCCAGCAGATCCTCGAACTGTTCGCGGAAGGCGGGGTCTTCCTTGGCCGCGCGATATTCGCGTTCCAGGTCGAGGATCAGCGGCATCAGCGTTTCGGAAACATAGCGCCCGCCGAACTGGCCGAAATGGCCACGCTCGTCCGGCTGGGTCCTGTAGCTGTTGGGCAGATCGCTGGTGATGGTGTCGGTCATGGCTCGCGATTGGCAGAGCGAGCGGGCCTTGTCCAGCGGGACGGCAGCAGGAATTCAGCCCTTTCGGACAGCTGACACGAAGGCCTTGATCCGGGCCGGGTCCTTGAGCCCCGGCGCGCTTTCCACCCCCGAGGATACATCGACCAGCGGCGCACCGGTCTGCGCGATGGCATGGGCGACATTGGCGGGCGTGATCCCGCCGGCCAGCCCCCAGGGCAGTGATCCGCGATAATGGCGCAGCAGCGACCAGTCGAACGACAGCCCCATCCCGCCGGGCAAGGTGCCCTTGGGCGTCCTGGCATCGAACAGGACCAGGTCGGCGGCGCCTGCATATTGCTCGGCACGCTTGACATCGCTTGCGCTGGATACCGCGATGGCCTTCCACACCGGCAGGCCGAACCGCGCGCGCAGGTCTGCGGCGCGCGCCGGCGCTTCCGATCCGTGCAGTTGCAAGGCATCCAGCCGGCCCGCCGCGACGGCATCGCCGATCTGCGCATCGTCCGCATCGACGAACAGCCCGACGCGCGCAATGCGCGGGCCCGAGCGTTCGGCCAGAAGCGCCGCGTCATTGCTGCCAATATGGCGGGGCGAGGGGGGATAGAACACCAGGCCCGCATAGTCGGCACCCGCGTCGATCGCCCCATCCATCGCGGCGCCATCGCTGATGCCGCAGATCTTGATCTTCACATTGCCCATTCCGCTGCCGTTAGCCGTGGAGGCGCTTTTCGAAAAGGCGGAAGTGCAGCGGGCGGGGCTGCGGCGCCGGAAACGGATCGCGCCGGCCGGTGTCCCGATAGCCCTTGCGCTCGTACATCGCGATCAACTCCTGACGGTCCTCGATCACCGAGATTTCCATGATCCGGGCGCCCAGCCCGCGGGCCAGCTCCTCCGCCTCGCGGATCAGGCGCGATCCCAGGCCGCCGCTCTGCATCGGCGGATCGACGCACAGCAGGCCGAAATAGGCGCGTGCCTCTGCCTTGTCGGTCACCGCGATGCAGCCCACGGGCTGGCCGTTCTTTTCCGCGATCAGGAAATGGATCGCGGGATCGGCCAGCATCGCGGCCAGTTCGCCTGCGCCAATGCGCTCGTTCTCGACGATATCGGCTTCATGGGTCCAGCCGCGCCGCGCCGAAGAGCCGCGATAGCCACCCTCGATCAGCGGCTTCAGCGCGTTCCCGTCGGCAGGACCGGCGCGGCGAATGGAAACGCTGTCGGCAATGCTCATGGCGTATAGGCGGGCCAGAACGGGCCGCCCAGCGCGCCATTGAAGGCGATATGGCTGATCCGCCCCGCGGCGACGTCGTACTCCACCCCGAAGAAGGCCGGGCCGCCGTCGCAGACATTGGTCGGCAAATGCCGCTGGTCGGGCATGATGTCGGCGGGCACGAAATTGGCATAGAGGATGCGCCTGCCGCCGCGCGTGATGCCGAAGATCTCGCGCTGCCATCGCGGATCGTTCATGCGATAGGTCAGCGGATCGGGATTTTCGGTGCCGATGCCATAGCCGTCCCGCTCGGCTAGCGCGGGCAGTACCTGCGCCAGCGCGGCCTCCATCGCGGTCACGTCGCTGTCCTCAGCCTCCCAGCCTCCATCGACCGGGCCTGCCGTGGCGCGCGAGCAGGCGGGCAACTGGAAACCGGCAGAAGGCCCCGCCAGCACCGTGGTCTTGGGCGGCAGGTCGGGCTGGGCCGCCGCGCCCGCCAGGGCCACAAGGATCGCCGCGAAGATCAGAGCGTCGCCTCTATCATGCGGGCAGCGGCCAGCGGATCCTCCGCCCTCGAGATCTCGCGACCGATGACGAGGACGCTGGCCCCGTCGTCACGCGCCTGCCGCGGCGTTACCACGCGCTTCTGGTCGCCGACCGAATTGCCCGCAAGCCGCAGGCCGGGGACGACGAAATAGCCGTGCTTCCACTGCTTGTGCACCGCGCCCACCTCGTGCCCCGAACAGACGATGCCGTCCAGGCCCGACCTTTCGGCCAGTTCGGCAAGGCGCATGACCTGATCATGCGCGCTACCCTGGACCCCCGTCGCGGACAGGTCCCGGTCGTCGAGGCTGGTCAGCATGGTGACGGCCACAACCTTGGTATTCTCTCCCGCAGCGGCCTTGGCATCCTCCATCATCGCGCGCCCGCCGCCCGCGTGAATGGTGACGATCGCCGGTTCCAGCACGTGGATCGCCTGCATCGCGCCTGCCACCGTGTTCGGAATGTCATGCAGCTTGAGGTCGAGAAAGATCGGCATGCCAAGCTGCGCAATCTCGTGCACGCCGTGGTGCCCATGCGCGCAGAAGAATTCGAGGCCCAGCTTCAGCCCGCCGACATGTCCCTTGACCTTGCCGGCCAGTTCCTTGGCCGCTTCGATCTGCGGTACGTCCAATGCAAGAAAGATCGGGTTGCTCACAGGCGGTCGTCCTCGCGTCCCAGCGTGTCGATTCCGGTGCCGCCGGTGACGGGTTCATGCCTGCCCGGTGCATTAGGGGCCGTTGCATTCGGGGTCGGCGCATTCTGGCTGGCGATCAGCGACCTTTGCGATGCCTCGAGCGAGCCGATCCGCCGCTTCAGACGCCATACCGTCGTGCGATGGGTGAGCCACATCGGGCCAAAGCCCAGCAGGAACGCGACCAGAATCAGCACCGGAAGCTTCGTCTCGAGAACAAGGCTTTCCCAGATGCGGATATCGACCGAGGTCCAGTTGAACGCCGTAAACAGCGCAAGCGCCACGATGATGACGACCCACAGGACGGAGCGTATGATCTTCATGTTGTCTCCCGTCAGGCGCGGTGTTGCGGACCCGGCAAGTCCCCGACCCTAAGCGTGAAATCGGGGCTTGGCCAGTCCGCCCCGACATGGCCGCCGACCCTTTAGAACGTCAGGAAAATACGCGCGCGAAGATCGTGTCGACATGCTTGAAGTGATAGTCGAGGTCGAATTTCTCCTCGATCTGCTGCGGGGTCAGCGCGGCCGTCACCTCATTGTCGGCCTTCAGCAGTTCGAGCAGCGACAGCGCGCCGTCGCTGTCCCACACCTTCATCGCATTGCGCTGGACGAGGCGATAGGCGTCCTCGCGGCTCACACCCGCCTGCGTCAGTGCCAGCAGCACGCGCTGCGAATGGACGAGGCCGCCCATGCGGTCGAGGTTCTTCTGCATCCGCTCGGGATAGACCAGCAGCTTTTCGACCACGCCCGTCAGGCGGGAGAGGGCGAAGTCCAGCGTGATCGTCGCATCCGGCCCGATGAACCGCTCGACCGAGGAGTGCGAGATGTCGCGTTCGTGCCAGAGCGCGACGTTCTCCATCGCCGGAACGACCGCGCCGCGGACGACACGGGCAAGGCCGGTCAGGTTCTCGGTCAAAACCGGGTTGCGCTTGTGCGGCATGGCCGACGAACCCTTCTGGCCGGGCGAGAAATATTCCTCGGCCTCCAGCACCTCGGTCCGCTGCAGATGGCGCACTTCGACCGACAGCCGCTCGATCGACGAGGCGATGACGCCCAGCACGGCGAAGAACATAGCGTGGCGGTCGCGCGGGATGACCTGCGTGGACACCGGCTCGACGGCAAGGCCCATCTTCTCGGCCACATAGGCTTCGACGCTGGGATCGATATTGGCGAATGTGCCGACCGCCCCCGAAATCGCGCAGGTGGCAATTTCCTTGCGCGCGAATTCAAGGCGCTCCTTGCAGCGGCTGAATTCGGCATAGGCCTCCGCCATCTTGAGGCCAAAGGTCACCGGCTCGGCGTGGATGCCGTGGCTGCGGCCGATGGTGGGGGTGTACTTGTGCTCTTCCGCGCGCGTCCTGATCGCGCCGAGCAGCCTGTCGAGATCCTCAAGCAGAATAGCGGAAGCACGGTCGAGCTGCACCGCGAGCGTCGTGTCCAGCACGTCGGAGCTGGTCATGCCCTGATGCATGAAGCGCGCCTCGTCGCCGACGTTCTCGGCCACCCAGGTCAGGAAGGCGATAACGTCATGCTTGGTCACCGCTTCGATCGCGTCGATCGCCTCGACGTCGATCTTCGGGTCGGTCGCCCACCAGTCCCAAAGCGCCTTGGCCGCCGCCGGAGGCACCACGCCCAGTTCGCCCAGCTTCTCGGTCGCATGCGCTTCCAGTTCGAACCATATGCGATATTTCGCCTCCGGCTCCCAGATGGCGGTCATGGCGGGGCGGGCGTAACGTGGGACCATGGGTCGGAAGCTCCGGTCTGCGATTGCGGCGGGATGATCTGACCCGCGCGGCTAGGCCCGAGAGGCACCGATGGCAAGAGGCAGCGGGGTTCCGCCTTTATCCCGCCCACAAAAAAGGGCGCGGCCGATTGCCCGGCCGCGCCCCCGTCATTCCAAGCGGAAAGGCCTACGCAGCCTTTTCCTCGCTCTCGCCGCCCTTGTCGGAGCCATCGATCACGCTCAGCTTCTTGGCGCCGTTGATCGCGATCTTCTTGGGCTTCATCGCCTCGGGCACCTCACGCTCAAGATCGATCACGAGCAGGCCGTCGGCCAGCTGCGCGTTCCTGACCAGCACGAAATCGGCCAGCTCGAACCGGCGCTCGAACCCGCGCTGGGCGATGCCGACATGCAGATACTCGCGCTCTTCAGTATCTTCCGCCTTGCGGCCCTGCACGGTCAGCATGTTCTGCTGGGCCGTGATGTCGATATCCTCGGGCTTGAAGCCGGCAACGGCCAGCGTGATGCGATAGGCATCGTCGCCGCTACGCTCGATATTGAAGGGCGGGTAATTGTCGCCCTGGGCCGCCCGTGCGTTGTTTTCAAGCAGGTCGAACAGGCGGTCGAAGCCGACAGTGGTGCGGCGATAGGGGGTAAAATCGAAACGGTTCATCTTGCAAATCCTCCATCAGAAGCAATCTAGCGGCAGGTCGCTTGGCAAACCCCGCAAACGGGCATTCGCACTTCCTGCCAGACGAAGCGGGCATCCATCCGAAACCGGCATGGCTGTCCGCCGTTTATAGTTGGTAATCCGGCGAAGCTATTCAAGAGCTTTTGGCCGTCCTGCAACCGGCGAAATCGCCATCTGAAAAGGAAATTCCATGAACGCAGAAGCTTCAACCCCGAAGGTCGAGATCTACACGCAGTTCGGCTGCCCCTATTGCCACCGCGCGGTCGCGCTGCTGAAGGACAAGGACGTCGATTTCACCGAATATGACGTGACGATGGACCGCGCCAAGCGCCAGGAAATGGGCGAGCGTGCGCCCGGTGCGCGAACCGTGCCGCAGATCTTCATCGACGATAAGTCGATCGGCGGCAGCGACGATCTTGCCGCGCTTGAGCGTGAGGGAAAGCTCGACGCGATGCTGGGCCGATGACCCCGTGACGCGGATCGCGCTTTTCCAGGCCAATACCGGCATCGATCCGGCCGCGAACGCCGATCGCCTTGTCGCGGCGATCGACGAAGCGGGCAGGGGCGGGGCGCTTATGCTGTTCACGCCCGAAATGTCGGGCATGCTCGACCGCAACCGCAAGCGCGCGGCCGAGCATGTGTCGCCGGAAGGCGAGAGCGCGGTGCTGGCCGCCGTGGTCGATGCCGCGAGGGCCCCTGGCATATGGGTCGCGCTGGGCTCCCTCGCAGTCCTTCGCGAGGATGGGGAAAGCCGCTGGGCCAACCGGTCGCTGCTGGTGTCCCCCGATGGTTCGGTCGCGGCCCGCTATGACAAGATCCACATGTTCGATGTCGATATCGACGACGGAGCGAGCGGCGAAAGCTGGCGGGAATCGAACGGCTTCGCACCCGGCGACCGCGTGGTGACCGCCGACACGCCGATCGGCAGACTGGGCCTGGCGGTCTGCTACGACATGCGGTTTCCGGCCCTCTGGGCAGCGCTGGGCGATGCGCGCTGCGATGCCATCGCCTGCCCCGCCGCCTTCACCCGCCCGACCGGTGCGGCGCACTGGCACGTCCTGCTGCGCGCCCGCGCGATCGAGGCCAGCGCCTATGTCATCGCCGCCGCGCAAGTGGGCGAGCACGAGGATGGCCGCAAGACCTATGGCCACTCGCTGGTCGTCGACCCTTGGGGCGAAGTGGTGCTGGACATGGGCGGCGAGGCGCCGGGCGTCGGATTTGCCGAGATCGACGCTGGTCGGATCGAGCGCGTGCGCGCCCAGTTGCCCAGCCTTGCCAACCGCCGTGCAATCACTAAGTGACAAATGTCATGATTGTATTCGATCTCCACTGCCGCGAAGACAGCACCCGATTCGAAGGGTGGTTCCGCTCCTCGGAAGATTTCGAGGATCAGCGGCAGAACGGATTGCTGGTCTGCCCCAATTGCGGCGGCGACCAGGTCGAAAAGGCCGTCATGGCCCCCGCGGTGGGACGCAAGGGCAATCAGCAATTGGCAAAACCCATTCCCGAGCGCAGGCCGGTGGTCGATCCTGGCCAGGACGCCGCCGTGGCTACGATGGCGCCCCTGTCCGATGAAACGAAGAAGGCGCTCGTCGCCATGGCCGAGATCCAGCGCAAGGTTCTGGAAAAATCACGCTGGGTCGGCGGAAAGTTCGCGGACGAGGCGCGGTCCATGCACTACGGCGAAACCGAAGCGCAGCCGATCCACGGCGAAACGAGTATCGAGGAAGCCGAGCAACTGATCGAGGAAGGCATCGAGATCGCGGCCCTGCCGTTTCCCGTGGCACCGCCCGACGCCGTCAACTGAACGGCTTGGCAGTCCGTTTTCGGCAATTGCCATTTGCGCCGCGCATCCTTAAACGAACCGGCGCGCGCCCGTAGCTCAGCAGGATAGAGCATCAGATTCCTAATCTGGGGGCCACAGGTTCGAATCCTGTCGGGCGCACCATTTTGCCATAGAAGTACGCACTGGTTCCTCGCCTTAGGCGAGAGGCTGGTGCTGGCATATTAGGCTCAACTGGCGCCGAATATGTCGTCGTCACTATTGGTGATCGTTCCTGCGTCGCAGCTAGCATTGTCCGCTTGCCGAGGCGGCTTGAAGGGATGGGCATTCGTGCGAACGACCACGCGCCATGTTTAAATTCAGTTCCACCGTTAGTGTAGCTAACGCGAGCTTACCGCCGAATGCGCTGCCCCTACTGGCTCCAGCGAAACACGGTTCCGTCTTTCCGCGACGGGGAGGGGCCGGGCCAGTCGGCTGCATAGGGCTCTTCGGTTGCCGGATCGATGCCGAGATAGCGCTGGGTCTTGAGCGACAGCAGCATGAACTGCCCCCGTAGCATGTCCTGCCATTGGAACAGGCTTGCATCGCTTTCGCGCTGGAATCGCACATCGGCTGGCATGCCTTCGCCAACGATTGTCACGAAATTGGCAGGGCTGGGCACACCCAGCGCCTCGATCACGACGCGGCCTTGCCCGCGGTCGTGAATTTTGAAGCGCGTTCGCTGGTCCCGGGCTTCCGCGCTGCCGGCAGCGGCGACATGCAGCATGCCGTGCGGGTCGGCCCACAGCAGGCTGTCATCGGCCAGGTTGGAGATGGTGACCGCCTGCGAGAGCGGAATATTGCCCGACCTGTCGGCCAGCGGTTCGGTCACGGCGAAATCGTCGAACTGCGCGGCCCCGCCCGTGCGGCCTTCGCCGTTGTACGAAAACAGCGCAAAGCGCACGCCCTGGAACGTCTTGAGCTGATAGGGCAGGCGCAGCGGCTCGCCGATGGATTGCCAGCTTTTGCCGCCATCCGTGCTGTAAGAAAATAGTCCGAGCTCGCTGTCCAGATCGACATGGGTGCGCAGCCGGGCCACGGGGCCAGGCAATGGCGCTGTTGCGGTTCGGTTGCGCTGCTGGTCGTAATGGCGGATCTGCCAGCCATCGCCGCCGCGTTCGACCGACAGCGTGCCATAGGGAATATTGAGCAAAGCCAGACCCGCGCGGTCCCCCGCGCCAAGATCGCGCCCGTCCACCGTCACTTGGGCGATGCTTTCGGGCGCGACGGCGCGCTGCGTCAGCGTGTTGCGCGCACGCAGGAAGTCGCTGGCGGGCAGCGCCGTCAGGTGCAGCCTGCCGCCCTGCAGCGTCCATGCCTGATCGATCGGCAGGTGATTCCACTGCCAGATCGGCCGAAGATCGGGCCCCGCGAAATCGTCGCTGCGCTGCCATGTCGGGCGGGGCGGATCGTCGTGGCCGGTGGCGGGCTTCAGCCAGCTTCGCGGGCTGCGGCCCAGATTGCCCGGCAGCCCGAAGAAGGGCCAGCCATCCTTCCACGTCACGGGTGAGAGATAGACCGTGCGCCCCATCGAACGGACATCCATCATCGAAAAGCCCCACCAGTCGCCGTTCGGCAATTCGACGATCCCGCCCTGATGCAGCGGCGACGCGCCGAACCGGTCGGCGGGCGGCGGCGGGGTCAGCTCGACGGGATCGCCCGCCGCGGGCAAGTCGGTACCGAGCCCGACATTGCCGACGCCCCAGCCCAGCGGCTCGCCCATGGTTTCGCGGGCCGAGATCTGGACTGTTTCCCACGGCCCGTCCAGGCTGTCGGCGCGGATCGCCATCATGCGCCCCACCGGCGCGTAATTGGCGGTGATGATGTAATAGTGCCCGTCGACCTTGTAGAAATGATGCCCTTCGCCCAGCGCATTGCCGGCAGGCATGATGACGCGCTCGCTGCCTTCGATCACGCCCGACAGGTCGGACTTGATCTCGACCAGGCGAACCTCGTCGTAATTATATACCGCCCACACGCGGCCGTCGTCGTCGAACAGCACCGATACGTCGTGCAGGTCGCCCGTGAACGGCGTGCGCTTCCAGGGACCGTCGGGGCTGGCGCTGCGAAACACCTGCAGGCCGAAGCCGTTCACATTGGCGAAGATGGTGAACATGCCGTCGTGAAAGCGCAGGCTGGGCGCCCAGATGCCCTGGCCATAGATGTCCTGCCCATCCTCAAGCCGCCAGCCGGGGCCGAGATCGAGCCGGTCGAACGCATAGGACCGCAGGGTCCAGTTCACCAGGTCGCGCGAATGCAGCACCGGCAGGCCCGGCATCATGTGCATGGTCGTGCCGGTCATGTAGTAATCGTCACCGACCCGGATGATGTCGGGATCCGAAAATTCGTCGTTGAAGATCGGATTGGTGAAACTGCCGTCGCCATTGTCCGCCGTCCAGCTTTCGGCGGCGGTAGGATGGGGCTGGGGCGGATCGGGCAGGGGCCGGGCGTGGGTCGCCGCCGGAACAGCCGCCAGCGCCAGCATGGCCCCAAGGACCGCGCTGCCGATCCGCAGCCGGAAACCGGCAATCGGGGCCATGACGGTCATGGCAGCAGCGCGGCATCGCCCCAGGTGACGGGCACGGGGCGGGCGGTCTTGCCGTCGCCGCGCACGACCAGTTCGACGATGGCCGCGCCGCCGGTATCGACCGACAGGGGTTTCGCCGGTTCGGCGAGGCCCATCCATTCGCTGGCGCCCAGCAGCTTTCCGTCGCCATAGACTTCGAACCGCACCCGGCTGCCATCGTCAGGCCCGCTGTCGTCGCGCCCGACCATCGCGCTGAACCGGCGGAATCCGTCGCCGCGAACTTCCAGCCGCGAATTGGCCAGCACGCCGATGCCGGTCAGGAACTCGCGGTCCGCGACGCGCAGCATCTGGCCATAGGGCGAGGAATCGGCCCGCGCGCCGCCCCATCCGGTATAGCGGGGCCGCTCTCCGTTCGAGCGGGTGTTCTGCCACGGCACGATGGCGCGGTGGATCATCGGATCGGGTTCGGGGAAATCGATGCCTTCCTCGGCGACATTGATCCGCCCCGGCATTTCGGAAAGATACATGCCGCCGGGCAGGGCGCGCGTGCCTGCCGCGCGGAACACCCGGGTCTCATGCGGGGCCAGCGTGAACTCCTGCTCGCCGGTGAAACTGCTGGCCTCGCCGCTCCACAGATCGGTCAGGGCGATCTGGCCGTCCGCCGCATATTTCAGGTGATCGGCGGTCAGCGTGACCGGCATCTGCGTGGCCGTGCGGTTGAACAGAGCGACCGCCTTCGTCCCGTCGGCCAGCGTCTTAACGAAGAACTGCACATCTTCGGTATCATAGGCCAGCACGGCCTGGTTGCCCGCAGGGTCCTGGTTCAGCGCGATCAGCTCGCGGTTGCCAAGGATCGCCAGCTGCTCTGGCGTCGCCTTGCGCAGGTCGTAGCCGATGATCAGCGGCGCGTTCAGCATCGCCCACAGGCTGAAATGGCTGCGCGCCTCGGCCGGATGATCGGTGTCGAAATCGCCCGTGCCGACGAACAGCATGTCGGGATCGTTCCAGTTGCCCGGCTGCGCATAGAGCGCGCGGCGCGACGCAGAATCGAGATTGTGCAGCATGCGGCCCCAGTAGGGCGCGATATCCTCGCTCGTGCGCGAGATATTGCCGTATTCCTTGCCCCACGACCGCACGTTCGCGCTGCCCCAGATGCATAGCGAATAGAGGAAATCGCCGTCCGGGTTGTGCTTGACCAGCGCCTGCCCGACCTGTGCGAACAAATCCTTTACCGCGGGCACGTCGGTCTTCGCGATCGAATCGAAATCGATCAGCGGCGTCACCTCGCGGTAGATGCCTTTCTGTACGTTCGGATTATCCGCGCCCATGCCGCGAATGCCGCAGCCATCGACCTTGATATAGTCGAAGCCCCATTCGCCGAAATACAGCGCGATGTCCTGGTCGATATGATCGTACAGGCCCACCTCGCGCTCTGCCGCGGTGCCGGCGGGATTGTTCGCATTGCCGTGGCCGAAGGTCTGGCCGCAGCTGTTGCGCCCGATGTCGGAATAGATGCCCGCCTTCAGCCCCATGGCGTGAAGCCGGTCGGTCAGGGGGCGGAAGCTGGTGCGGTCGCTGTCCGTCGCGGCTGACGGAAAGGTCGCGGTGCGGATCACCATGCGTCCCGTGTCGGTATCGCGCTTCAGCCACCAGCCGTCGTCGATATTGACATAGCGATAGCCCGCATCGGCCAGCCCGCTGTCCAGGATGATTTGCGCGCTGGCGAGGACCTTTTCCTCGTCGATGTCGTGATAGAACGCGTTCCAGCTGTTCCAGCCCATCGGCGGCAGCGGCGCCTGTCCGCCGCCATAGGCGCTCCACTCGCCGGTCGGGTCAAGTTCGTCCGCCCCGGCGGAAAAGGGCAGGGCCGCCAGCGCGCATGCCGCGGCGAGGGTGGGCAAGTGCAGGCGAATCATTCGGACGTTCCCGTAACAAGCGTGCGGCCGAAGAACGGCAGGACATGGTCCTGCATCCGAAAGCCAAGGCGGTTGGTATGGTCGCCGTCATAGACGTCCAGCGTGTTGTCGATGCCGCGTGCCAGCAGCGCGTCATGCAGCAGCCGGGCATCGTCCAGCAGGAAGTCCTTGTCCCCCACGTCGATCGCGACGGCGCGGTAGTCGCGGACCTTGTCGGCATATCGATCGAGGAACGAGAGCGGCGAGTTGGCCTTCCACCGGGCGAGGACGTCGGGCCGTTCCTTGCCCTGCGCATCGACGGGCAGGTCGACGTAAAGCGGCGCAGCATCGGGGTCGGGCGAAAAGGCGGCGGCAACCGCCAGCGCGCTGCGCAGATTGCCCGGCAGTTCCTGCGAAGCGGCGACGCTGGGCACCGCAATGATCGTCTGCACGTCCTGCGCGGTCAGGTCGCGCGAACCCATCGGCGACTGGCAGCACGGCGCCATCAGATAGAGCGCGCCATATTTGTCGGCATGCTTGATCCCGATGCGGCTGGCGCCGTAGCCGCCCATCGAATGGCCGACCAGTCCGCGGCTCTCGGGACGGGCGATGGTGCGATAATTTCTGTCGACATAGTCGATCAGCTCGTCCGCGATGAAATCCTCGAAATTCCCGGTCGTGGGCGAGTCCGAATAGAACGATCCGTTATGTTCGTTCCAGCTGTCGGGGAATACCAGGATCATCTCGGGCACTCCACTGGCGAACGCGCCCTCCGCCGTCTGCGGCATGTGGACTTCCTTCAGCCATTGTTCGGCCTTCACCCAGTAACCGTGCAGTGCATAGACGACCGGATAGCGCCGGTCGGGGTTCTGGTCATAGCTGGGCGGAAGGACGACATGGACGTCGCGCTCGGCGGTCGTGCCCATGAGATTGCCGGCGATGGCGTCCGAATGGACCGTCACGTGGTCGATCCGCACCTTCGCGGCGCCTTCCACCACCGGCGGCTGCTGGGTGCCGACCTGGGCATGGACAGGCGCGGTCGCCGCCGATGCAAGCGCAAGGGCCAGGCCGGCTGACAGGATGCTGCGGATCGCCATGTTTCTTGATTTCCCCTCCAATGCTGCGCTGCGGACGAGGAGGATGGCGGCGGTTTGCGCCGCCCCGCGACCTCTCATCCACGGTGCCCGTTCACCGGTTCTGCGCGCCTTCAATACTCCGGCAAATAAAAAAGAAGCAAGGGGGGGTAGATCGCAGGCGCGACAAGGGATCTGCCGCCGAGCCGATTGTTGGGGGTATCGCGGCAGGCTCCTTACTTTTCGGCGGCTGGCGCGGCCGGCTGTGATGGCGGCGTGCCGCGGATTGACAGGTTTGCCGGAACTTGGCGGTGACTTCTACGCCGACAAGACGCCTGGGCTGAACGGGCTTGTGTTCCCATCGGACAGCGTGGAGAGATCGCCGATCTGATTTCGCGTCCCGGGCAGTTTCTGCGCGAACTGGATCATTTCTGGCAGCCATTGGCCGCAACGGCCGGGAACAGCGGCGCGGACACCGGAACGCAGCACCGCTTCGCAGAGCCTTCACCGCCCCCTTCCGATCAAGTGCGATTGCGCCTTAAAGGCCGGTTTACCTGTTGCGCCTAGGATGCGCAGACCTGAAATCTGGACATACTTGGCATGGCTCATCTACGCGATCTCGCCCAACCGCTGGTGAGCGATGCGCGCACCTCTCTGCCCGAGCTGATGGGCGCGTTCTCCTTCGCTCTCGACCTGACGGAGGGGCAGCCGGAGGGGCACAGCCTGCGCGCATGCTGGATCGCGATGCAGACCGCCATGCGGCTGGGCGCGGGCGCGCAGGACCTGCGCACGATCTATTACACCGCCATGCTGAAAGACCTGGGATGCAGCAGCAATGCGGCGCGCGTTGCCGAAGTCTATCTGACCGACGATCGCAGCTTCAAGCATGACTTCAAGCTGGTCGGCGACGGCATCGGACCGGCGCTTCGCTTCGTGTTCGCCAGGACCGGGCGCGGCACGACGATCTGGCGCAGGGGTGCGGCGATCCTCAACATCCTGCGCAACGGCCCGCGGATCGTCGACGACATGATCGGCGCGCGCTGCACCCGCGGGGCCGAGATCGCGCGCCTGCTGCGCTTCCCCGAAGATGTCGCGCAGGGGATCTATTCGCTGGACGAGCATTGGGATGGCAGCGGCCGCCCGGCAGGGCTGAAGGAACGGGAAGTCCCGCTGGCCTCGCGCATGGCGCTGCTGGGGCAGATCGCCGATGTGTTCCTTTCCAGCGCCGGGCCGGACGCCGCCCGCGCCGAGGTCGCGCGCCTGTCCGGAAGCTGGCTCGACCCGGCGCTATGCGACGCCTTCCTGGCGGTGAGCGGCGATAGCGCGTTCTGGGAGCAGCTTGGCGATCCGGCGCTGCACGACGCGGTGGTCTCGCTGCTGCCCGAAGAAAGCGTCCTGCTGGTCGACGATCAGTTCCTCGACGATATTACCGCCGCATTCGGGCAGGTGATCGACGCGAAAAGCCCGTTCACTTCCGGCCACAGCCAGCGGGTCGGCGACTATGCCGCCATCGTGGGCAAGGCCATGGGGCTGGATGACGCGCAGCTACGCTCGCTGCGCAGGGCGGCGATGCTGCACGACGTGGGCAAGCTGGGGGTCAGCAGCCAGATCCTGGAGAAGCCGGGAAAGCTGGAAGACGACGAATGGACCCTGATGCGCGGCCACGCCGAGCGCACGGCCGAGATCCTGGGCAGGATCGCGCCCATGCGCGACATGGCCGACATCGCCGCGTCGCATCACGAGCGGCTGGATGGCAGGGGCTATCCGCTCGGCCTGGACGAAAGCCAGCTGGCGATCGAGGCGCGCATCATCACGGTCTGCGATTTCTTCGACGCGCTGACCGCGGACCGCCCCTATCGCGCGGCGCTGTCGGTGGACGAGGCTTTCGCGATCATGGAAAAGGAAGCGGGCAAGGCGATCGACCCGGCATGCCTTGCGATCCTGCGTCAGGCGGACATCAGGATCGGTCTGCCGGCGGCCTGACGCCCCATCATCGCCGGCTTCACGAAGCGTCGAGCGGCGCGACCGCCGCGAATCCCTGGCCGGGCTCGGGCTCCGACTCTTCATATTGCACCTCGCCCAGCGCGGCCACTTCGAAAAGGCCCTTCGAGATCGACCTGACATCGCCGAACATCGTCGCGATCCAGAACAATATGGCGAAGGTCGCGGTATAGAAGATCGACTGGCCGTAGGGGCGGTTCTGCAGCGGCAGGCGCAGGTTCAGCGGGCGCGGAACTAGGCGGGTCACCAGATAGACGCATGCCACGCCGATCAGCCCGCCCGCGATCAGGTCGCTGGGGAAATGAAAGCCCGAATAGACCCGCGGCAGGCAGATCACCAGGATCGCCCACGCGAATGCGAGGATGCCCAGCTTTCGCGATTCCCGCCAGATGCCATAGGAAATCGCCAGGGACATCGCGGCATGATCGCTCGGGAACGAGCTCCATCCCTGCAGCTCGTCCATGCTGGCGCCGATCGGGGTGATCAGGTCGAGACCCGCCGTATGCATCGGGCGCGGCAGATGAGGCATGAGGTTCTGCATGACCCGGCTGACGACAAGCGCCAGGAACATGCCCAGCAGTGCCGAGGCGATGCGGTTCCGGCGGCGCGACTGCGCATCCTCGTCATCGGCCAGGAACCATAGCCAGACGATGCACAAGACGAGCGGCAGTGTCTTGACCGAATAGAGCGCAACGACCTTGGTCATCATCAGGTCAAGCAGCGGCCACTTGCCCGCGAACCCGTTGACGGCCTGGAGCAGGGCGATGTCCAATGCGCGAACATCCATCCGAATTCTCCCTTGTGAAAATGCCGCCTATCTTGGGCACGAATCTGCCGACAAGACGCGATGCGGGAGTTTAGCAGAAAAATGGTAATTGTCGGTGACGGTACGACCAATTAGCCGCCAATTAACTCTTAAGGAGCTTCCCGGTCCGGCCCCGGTCCCGCTGCGGCCAATCTGTCGGTCTACGGCTACCGGTTCGCGGCCACCTGCCCGTACCGGATTTTCCGCCGTTCGCAGACGCGACGATGATGTTGGTCGAGTGGATATTGCAGGCTTCGGGCGCCGTTCTACCGGCGGCGCATGACGAAGATCTTCCTTGCAGCGTTGGCGCTGATCCTGCCCGTTCCCGCAATCGCCGATGAGCTGATCGTGCGCGGCGACCGCCTTTTCATTCCCGTCGAGGTCAGAGGAGAAGAGACCGAAGCCTTGTTGGACAGCGGCGCGGAAGTGACGATCTTCGACGCCCGTTTCGCAAGGCGCGCCGGTATCGCCGGGGGCGAGGAAGTGGTCGCGCGCGGGACCGGCGCTTCCACCACGACCGCGCAGCTTGTCGAAGGATCGTCGATCGTCGTGATGGGCCGCCCGATCGCGCTTCCCGTCGCAGCCGTCATGGATCTTTCCGACATCGAGGCGCGGCTGGTGCGCTCGGCGGTTCCGGTGATTGCCGGGCGCGACATCTTCGATGCCGGCCGGCTGGCCATCGACATCGAAGCTGGCCTGATCCGCTGGCTTTCCGAAGCGGAGGGCGCCCCGGGGACGAGGGTCTCGCTGAACGGCGCGCATGGGATCGAGACGATCCCGGTAAGTTTCGGCAATGGGCGTATCGTGCCGGCCGATTTCGACCTGGGCAATGGCACGGGACTTCTGATTTCGTCCGATCTGGCGGATCGGCTCGGCCTGGAACCCGTCGGCGTCGAACCGGCTGGCGGCATAGGCGGCGCGGTCGGCAGGCTGGTCGTCTATGTCCCCGAACTGACCATTGCGGGGAAGAATTTCCGCCATGTCAGGGCGCATGTTGTCGATGATGCGCAGGTTCCTGCCAATATCGGTGTCGGCCTGCTCCGCCACTTTCGGATCGTCACCGATTTCGCGAACGGCGAAGTGTGGCTGGACCCCCGCGACTGAACGGCACCAAACCGCCGCTTTGCGGGGCGGAGAAACGATTTCGGAACGCATCGGCCTCCATGCCGGTTAGAATTCAAAAGGGGGAGATGAATATGAAAACGTTTGGCATAGCTATATTCCTGGTCGCGATCCTGATGCTGGTCGCGGTGCTGGCCTCGCTGGTTCCAATCGATGCCTGGTTCGTGCGAACCGTGGACCTGGTGCGCGAACCGATGGCCTATGCGGCCGCAATCCTGCTGGTGATCGCGCTTTTCGTGAAGGCATCGGTGCGATGGGCGACGGTGCTTTCGCTCGGCCTGGTCATCGTGATCAATGTCTGGCGCATCTGGCCCTATTCCGCGCTCGCCGATACGCAGCTTCCGCTAGCCGATGCGGCCCCTCGGGCAGACGGGCAGTGCTTCACCGCGCTGGCGGCCAATGTGAAGGTCAAGAATACGCAATATGCGATGCTGGCCGACCAGCTGCGCCGATATGATCCCGACGTGCTGTTCCTGATGGAAACCGATGCGAAATGGATCGAGGAGCTGGAACCGGTGATCTCGCGCTACAGCCACGTCCAGCGCCACCCTCAGCCCGAGGCGTTCGGCCTGGTCTTTGCCACGCGCCTGCCGGTGCTGAAGTCCAACGTGATCGAGAACACCCACCGCGACACGCCTACCCTGTATGCCACGCTGCAGCCTGAAGGATCGCAGCCGGTCGAGTTCATCGGCCTGCATCCCAAGCCGCCGCTTCCGGGCTGGGATACGGAAGAACGTGACGAGAATATCGTCAACGCAGGCGTCCAGACACCGGACCGCTTGCCCGACGCTTTCGTGATGGGCGACTTCAACGATGTGCCGTGGTCGAGCACGACCGAGAAATTCCGCGAAACAGGCGACTGGCGCGATCCCCGGATCGGCCGGGGGACCTATCCGACCTTTCCGTCGGACTACAAGATCGTGGGCTGGCCGCTCGATCAGCTGATGCTGACGGGCGATCTCGACCTCGTCTCGTTCGAGGTGCTGCCCGATAACGGGTCGGACCACCGGGCCATGCTCGCCCATCTCTGCGCCAGTTCCTGATTTCGGCGTGCCTCGGCCGCCGCGCTTGCGGGCGCAGGGGGCAGGGGGCGCGCCGATAGATTTGACGTCGGAATGATGAAGGCGTGGTAAGGAGCGGTTGCGGCCAGTCGTAACCGCCGAACGCGGTGAGTCGGTCGCTTCCACGTGACAGCATGACTGCGGCAAGGCGATCGAACTGCTGAAGGTCTCTTAATTTACCGAAAAGCCGAAGGCGCGCCGGTGCCGAGGGAAAGCACCGGCGCGCCTGTCGGTCAGCCCTGTCGGTCAGCCAGGCATCGATACCGCGTTGGTGGCGTGGATCACGCCGTTCGACGCCTTCAGATCGGCCTGCACCACCGTGGCGGTGCCGCCGCTTGCATCGGTCAGGATGACGTTGTCGCCGGACAGGCTGGCCGTCAGCATGCCGCCCTGCACGGTCTTCAGTTCCGCCGATCCGCCATTGCTCTGGATCATGCCGACAAGCTGGGATGCGGTCACATTGCCCGGCACCACGTGATAGGTCAGCACCGAACGCAGCATGCCCTCGTTCTCGGGCTTGAGCAGGTCGGCGACCGTTCCCGCCGGCAGCTTGTCGAACGCGGCATCGGTGGGTGCGAACACCGTGTAGGGCCCTTCGCCGCCCAGCGTATCGGCCAGCTTCGCAGCCTTGACCGCCGCGACGAGCGTCTCGTGCTGCGGTGACGCCACTGCAGTCTCGACGATGGTAGAGCTTGCATGCCCGGACCCGGAATGATGGTCGGCATAGGCGGGAACGGCAGCGGTCAGCGCAATCGCTGCGGCCATGGAAATCGGAAGTCTCATGAAACACCTCTTGTCTCTGGGGGGAAGGATCTGGGGGATGGGGATGGGCCGCGTGCCGGACCCGAAAAAGGCGAACAGGACCTGCAGGTGGGTGGGAGCCCTGCAGGCCCTGTTCCTTCTGGAATCACGGCATCATCATCGCGCCGGTCATCCAGGTAGTCGTCAGGCAGGTAATCGCGAGTGCGAGACTGAAGCCAAGAACATATCGAACAACATGTTCTTCGCCTCCGCCCCGAACATCGTCGGAAGCATGATGGTCTTCTTCCAGTGGTGGCATTGCATCCTCCTCTTGGATAGTGCGAGCCGTGTTCTGGAAGATGCGCGTGGCCCAGGGGATCAACAACCTGTCCCAAGGTGCAATACAGACGACCGGAAAATACTTGCGGTACTTTATTCCGGCAATATTATGATTTTTGCGTAAGCGATCAGTACCCGGCCTCGATGACCACCCGGATCGCCTCGGCGGTGGTCCTGATGCCCAGCGTGCGCAGCAGCGCCGCGCGGTGCATCTTGATGGTCCGCTCGCTCAGGTCCAGTTCGTAGGCGATCTGCTTGTTCAGCTTGCCGCGCGCGATCTCGATCAGGATTTCCTTTTGTCGCGGGGTCAATTCCTCGATCCGCTGGCGCGCCTGGCTCCGCCGGTCTTCACCCACGCCGTCGGCGGGCGCGTTGATCTCCATCTGCGAGCCGAGGAAATATTCCAGATGCCCGTCGGCGTCGAAGATCGGCGCGACCATCACCGCATTGCGGAACGGCGTGCCGTCCTTCTTGTAGTTCAGGATCTCGACCATGGTGGGCCGCTTGTTGCGGATCCCGTCGCGCAATTCCTCGGTCAGGGCCTGTTCCGTGTCCGGCCCGCGAAGGAAGCGGCAGTTCTGGCCGATGATCTCGTCACGGCTATAGCCGGTGAGCGCGATAAACGCAGGATTGCACTCGACAATCGGGTTGTCGGGCAGTCGCGGATCGCTGACGACGGCTGCCACCGTGCTCGATGCGATGAGGTCGGACGCGCTCATGCCGACAAGACTAGTGACTCGGCATGCACTTGGGAAGTTTGCCCTTTGGGCCAGATTGCGGATATCCCCCGCGGCCCGGATGCTTGGGGGTGGCGTCATGGCTGGGGTGCCATGATGGGGGCGGATAAGGTCCCATTGCGATGAACGGGCGCGCACATCTGACGCTAATCGGGAATAGTTCATGAAAGTTGGTATCGTCGGTGCGGGAATCGCTGGCCTTGCCTGCGCCGACCGGCTGGCGGAGCAGGGCTGGCAGGTCCGCCTGTTCGACAAGGGGCGAGGCCCGGGCGGACGCATGTCGACGCGCCGGCTGGCGACCGGGGATGGCGACGCCTCGTTCGATCACGGCGCGCAATATCTGACGGCGCGCGACCCGCGCTTCTGCAAGGCGGTGGCCGACTGGCAAGCGCGCGGCATCGTCGCGCCATGGCCCGCGGCGGGCAAGGATGCGCTGGTCGGCGTGCCCGCGATGAACGCGGTCGTGCGCGACATGGCCGAAAGGCACGACGTCACCTTCGGCGCCGCTGTCCGCGCGGTCGAGCATCAAAGCAATGGCTGGCACCTGCATCTCGCGGGCAGCGCGGCTGGGCCGTTCGACATCCTGATCCTCGCCATTCCGGCCGAACAGGCGGGGCCGTTCCTGTCGCTGCACGATTTCGCGCTGGGCCGTGCTGCCTTGCGCGAAAGATCGTTGCCGTGCTGGACCGCGATGCTGGCCTTCGACCGGCCGCTGCCGATTGCCGCCGACGCGTTGAGGAGCGCGGGAATCATCGGCTGGGCGGCCCGCAACAATGCCAAGCCCGGACGGAGCGGCCCGGAAAGCTGGGTCCTGCACGCCAATCCGGAATGGAGCCAACGCCATTGCGAGGATGAAGGCGATTCCGTGCTGGAACGGATGCTCGCCGCCTTCGCCGACGAATTCGACGTCGAGTTGCCCGCGCCGACCGCCAGCGCCATCCACCGCTGGCGCTTTGCCAGGACGCCCGGAACCGGCGACGCGATCCTGTGGAACGGCGATAAGCTGCTGGGCGCGTGCGGCGACTGGCTGCTGGGCCCGCGCGTCGAATGCGCGTGGCTGTCGGGCGACATGCTGGGTGCGCGCATCGTGTCGAGCATAACCGGCGATCACAAGGTCGAGAGCGCGGCCTGAACCTGAACTCCGGCCAGACGGTGCCGATCATCCCACAGACAAATCGCCCTATGCCTTCGACAATCGGGCGCGCCGCACCTAGATTGGACCGCATGGGCGATTCACCCGATATCTTCGACGCCGAACCGGAAGGCGAGGGCGCGGCTCAGCCCACGGCTGCGGAACTGGAAGCGGCAGGCCAGAATGCGCTGTTCGGCGCGCCTGCCCCTGACGCTCCCCCTTCCCCTGACGCTCCGCCTGCCGCGCCGATCCAGGCCCCGATGCCGCCCCCGCAAGCGGCTGCGCCGGCGCAGCCCTATCGCGTGCTGGCCCGCAAATATCGTCCGCAGACCTTCGGCCAGCTGATCGGGCAGGACGCGATGGTCCAGACCCTGGCCAATGCGATCAAGCGCGACCGGCTGGCGCACGCGTTCCTGATGACCGGCGTGCGCGGGGTGGGCAAGACATCGACCGCGCGCCTGATCGCCAAGGCACTGAACTGCATCGGGCCGGACGGGCAGGGCGGGCCGACGATCGACCCGTGCGGCATATGCGAACCCTGCCGCGCCATTGCCGAAGGGCGCCATATCGACGTGATCGAGATGGACGCTGCCAGCCACACCGGCGTCGACGACGTGCGCGAGATCATCGAGGCGGTGCGCTATGCAGCCGTGTCGGCGCGCTACAAGATCTATATCATCGACGAGGTTCACATGCTGTCGCGCAATGCCTTCAACGCATTGCTCAAGACGCTCGAGGAACCGCCCGCGCATGTGAAATTCCTGTTCGCCACGACCGAGGTGGACAAGCTGCCTGTCACGGTGCTTTCGCGCTGCCAGCGTTTCGACCTGCGGCGGATCACTTCGCCCATGCTAAAGGATCATTTCGCATGGGTCTGCCGCGAAGAGCAGGTCGACGCGGATGACGAGGCGCTGTCGATGGTGGCGGGCGCGGCGGAGGGTTCGGTGCGCGACGGGCTGTCGATTCTGGACCAGGCGATCGCCCACGCCGACATGGCGACCGAGGGAGACGGCACCACCGTCACCGCCGAGCAGGTTCGCGAGATGCTGGGCCTGGCCGACAAGGGCGTGCAGCGGCGGTTGCTGACCGCCCTGCTGGCCGGCGACGGGGCGGACATGCTGGCGGTCATCGACAACCAATATTCGCTGGGCGTGGAGCCGCTTGCCCTGATGCGCGCGCAGATGGACCTGGTGCACCGCATCACCCTGTTCCAGCTTGGCAGCCGCGGCGGCAAGGGATCGCAGCCCGACGCCCCCACTGCCGAGGAACGCGATGCCATCGCCGATTGGGCGGAAAGGCTGCGCCCCGGCCAGTTGCACCGCCTGTGGCAATTATTGCTGAAAGGCCATGACGAGGTGCGGACCGCGCCCGATCCGCTGGTCGCCGCGCAGATGGCGCTGCTGCGCGTGATGCATGCCGCCGACATGCCCGATCCGGGCGAACTGGCGCGCAGGCTCGACGACATTGCCCCGCGCCCCGCCGCCGCGCGGCCTGCGGACGGGCAGGGCGGGGCGGGCGCATCGGCCCCGGCGGCAAGGCTGGACTGGCCCGAACTGGTCGAAAGCGTCGAGAATGCGGGCGCGCTGCGCATCGGGCAGATCATGCGCGATTATGTGCGCGTGGTGGAACTTGCACCGGGCACGCTGCGCTACCATCTCGCACCCGAATACAAGGGCGATGCCGGACCCGATCTGCGCGACGGCCTGCAGCAGGCCACCGGCACACGCTGGCAGGTCGAGCGGGCCGAGCCGGGCGAGGATGGCATGCCCTCTCTGGGCGAAGCCGCCAAGGCGAGGGCCGAGGCGGAGACGCGCGGCATACACGAATCCCCGCTGGTAAAGGCGGCGCTTGCCGCTTTCCCGGGTGCGAAACTGCTCGAACACGGGCGCATGGACAACGGCGGCGATGCGCACGAAGCGCGCTACCGTCAGGCATAAGGACCGAGACGATGAAATCGATGGAAGAAATGCTCCAGGCCGCACAGCAGGCCGCGCAGAACATCCAGAAGCAGATGAATGAGGCGCAGGCCACGCTCGACGGCATCGAGGTGGAAGGCGTATCGGGCGGCGGTCTGGTCAAGATCCGCTGCACTGCCAAGGGCCGCATCCTGGGCGTAACCATCGACGACAGCCTGATGGTGCCCGCCGAAAAGCAGATGCTGGAAGACCTGATCACCGCCGCCTTCAACGACGCCCGCAGCCGTGCCGACAGCCGCGCGAACGAGGAAATGCAGAAGGTGCAGCAGGGCGCCGGCCTGCCGCCGGGCTTCGACCTGTCCAAGCTGGGGCTCTGATCCGCGCGGCGGGCGGCCGGGGTCCTCGCTCCTGTCCGGATTAGTGGGGCAGGGAACTTGTCCTTGTCCGCGCGCGCCCCATATCCGGCTGGAACAAACCGCCGATATGCCGCGCCCGGCCGCCTTGATGACCGGCAGCGGGCAGAAAAGGGTTTAAAACGGAGCCCTCTGGCTCCCCCCCGGCGGCGGACAGGCGTATACAAGGCGATTATCGGGCCGGGCGGCCCTAACATGATGTCGCCCAGCGCGCGGCGGTTCCGGACGGGCCCGCCCGCCGAACATTCGGAAAGTGACAGATGAACAGCTACCCGCTTCTTCCCCTGCGCGACATCGTGGTGTTTCCCGGCATGGTCGTGCCGCTGTTCGTGGGGCGCGAGAAATCGGTCGCCGCGCTGGAAGCAGCGATGGCGGGCGACAAGGACATCATGCTGGTCGCGCAGCTGGATCCCGGCTGCGACGATCCGACGTCCGACGATCTGTACGACATCGGCGTGATCGCCAGCGTGCTGCAATTGCTCAAGCTGCCCGACGGCACAGTCCGCGTGCTGGTCGAGGGGCAGGAGCGTGCCTCGGTCAAGTCGATGGCGCTGCAGAACGACATGCTGGTCGCGAATGTCGAACTGATGGACGAGATCACAGCCAGCGGTACCGAGGTATCAGCCCTGATGCGGCAGGTGCTGGAACAGTTCAACGACTATGCCAAGCTCAACAAGAAGCTGTCTGCCGACGCGGGCGAGCAGCTGGGCGAGATCGACGACGCATCGCGCCTGGCCGATGCGGTGGCGGCCAATATCGCCGCCAAGGTGTCCGACAAGCAGGCCATGCTGACCGAGCGCGACCCGGTGAAGCGGCTGGAAATGTCGCTTGCCTTCATGGAGGGCGAACTGGGCGTGCTGCAGGTGGAACGCCGCATCCGCGGCCGCGTGAAGCGGCAGATGGAAAAGACGCAGCGCGAATATTACCTCAACGAACAGCTCAAGGCGATCCAGTCCGAACTGGGCGGCGAGGGCGAGGACGGCGACGAACTTGCCGAACTGGCCGAGAAGATCGAGAAGGCGAAGCTGTCCAAGGAGGCACGCTCCAAGGCCACGGCGGAGCTCAAGAAGCTGCGCTCGATGCAGCCGATGAGCGCCGAGGCGACCGTCATCCGCAACTATCTCGACGTGCTGCTGGGCTTGCCATGGGGCAAGAAGAGCCGCGTCAAGAAGGACATCGGCCGGGCGCAGGACGTGCTTGATGCCGATCACTATGCGCTGGACAAGGTCAAGGACCGGATCATCGAATATCTCGCGGTCCAGGCGCGCACCAACCGGCTCAAGGGGCCGATCCTGTGCCTCGTCGGTCCTCCGGGCGTGGGCAAGACCTCGCTGGGCCGCTCGATCGCCAAGGCGACGGGCCGCGAATTCGTTCGCCAGTCGCTGGGCGGCGTGCGCGACGAGGCAGAGATCCGCGGCCACCGCCGGACCTATATCGGCTCGCTGCCGGGCAAGATCGTGACGAACCTGAAAAAGGCCGGTGCGTCGAACCCGCTGTTCCTGCTGGACGAGATCGACAAGCTGGGACAGGATTTCCGCGGCGATCCGGCCAGCGCCCTGTTGGAAGTGCTGGACCCCGAGCAGAACGCCAAGTTCCAGGATCACTACCTCGAGATCGACTATGATCTGTCGGACGTGATGTTCGTATGCACCGCGAACTCGCTGAACCTGCCGCAGCCGCTGCTCGACCGCATGGAGATCATCCGGCTGGAAGGATATACCGAGGATGAGAAAGTCGAGATCGCGCATCGCCATCTGATCGACAAGCAGGTCGAACTGCACGGGCTGAAGAAGGGCGAGTTCGAATTGACCGAACCCGCGCTGCGCGACCTGATCCGCTTCTACACGCGCGAAGCGGGCGTCCGCACGCTCGAGCGCGAGATCGCGCGCCTGGCCCGCAAGAGCCTGCGCAAGATCCTGGAGGGCGAGGTCGAGAGCGTGGTGATCACGACCGACAATCTCGGCGACTTCGCGGGCGTGCGCAAGTTCCGCCACGGCGTCTCGGACGAGGAGAACCAGATCGGCGCGGTTACCGGCCTTGCCTGGACCGAAGTCGGCGGCGAACTGCTGACCATTGAAAGCGTGACCGTCCCCGGCAAGGGCGCGGTCAAGACCACCGGCAAGCTGGGCGAGGTCATGAACGAGAGCGTGCAGGCCGCATTCTCCTTCGTGAAGGCCCGCGCCCCGCATTACGGGATCAAGCCGTCGATCTTCCGCCACAAGGACATCCATATCCATCTGCCCGAAGGCGCGGTGCCCAAGGACGGGCCCAGCGCGGGTGTCGGCATGGTCACCTCGATCGTCTCGACGCTGACCGGCATTCCGGTGCGCGCCAATGTCGCGATGACGGGCGAGGTCACCTTGCGCGGCCGCGTGCTGGCGATCGGCGGGCTCAAGGAAAAGCTTCTGGCGGCTTTGCGCGGCGGCATCACCACCGTGCTGATCCCCGAGGAAAACAAGAAGGACCTGGTCGAGATTCCGGCCAATATCGTCGAGCGGCTGGAAATCATCCCGGTCGAGCATGTCGACGAGGTCCTGGCCCGCGCATTGGCCGAACCCGTGGCGCCGATCGAATGGAGCGAGGAAGATGACCTTGCCAGCCAGCCGACCGGTCTGGCGGGCGGCGGATTGTCGCACACCGCGCATTGATGTCGTGATGCTGGCGGGGCGAATCGCTTCGCCCGCATGCGCGCCGGCTCTGGCCCGGCGATCTGTCTGCGGCCAAATCGCCATGGTGCGTCGCAGCAATCCGGATCACCGCGCGGCAAGCCGGCTCGGCTCGTCCCGTCTGATGCCGGATTCATTCAAAAATTCGCGGTTTTTGGCCAATTCGGCGCATGTTTTGGCTTTGACAGTCCGACAAAAAATGCTCACTTGCCCGCCATCCGCGCTTGCGATTCCGGCCATCGGCAGTGGGATCGTTTCTATCGATAAAGACAAACCTGACTGAAGGGGGTTTCCTAAATGAACAAGAACGAGCTGATCAGCGAAGTCGCCGAGACGAGCGGACTGACGCGCAGCGATGCCACCAAGGCCGTAGAAGGCGTGTTCGACGCCATCACCGCCTCGCTGGCAAAGGGGGACGAGGTTCGCCTGGTGGGTTTCGGCACTTTCTCGGTCGCCAAGCGCAAGGCGTCGACCGGCCGCAACCCCCGCACTGGCGAGCCGATGACGATCAAGGCGTCGACCCAGCCCAAGTTCAAGGCTGGCAAGGGCCTGAAGGATTCGGTGAACTGATTTCACGCGGTCCGGCCGCCGGCTGATACAGCCGGCGGACCCGAACAGAAAACCGCGCGGAAGGCGAAAGCCTCCGCGCGGTTTTTCGTCATGACTCCGACTAAAGCGCGATCAGCGCGGTGGGAGCGGTCTTGCTGCTTTCGTCCACCGTCCAGCGCAGCACCTTCATGTCGCCTTCGACCACGGGGCCTTCATCGGTATTGTTGGTCAGGATCTGGCCATCGGTGCGGATGGTGAACTGGCCATCGGGCAGCACGATCTGTGCGGCATCCTTGTCCCCGTCCTGCATCGCACCCATCGCCATCATCATCGGCAGACCCTGCCCCATGCCGGCCTGTTCCCCGCCGAAGCCGGGTGCCTGTACGCGGATGCTGCCGTCGCTGCGCGGCGTGACCGATACGAAATGCGTCATCCCCGGCATGTCCTCGAGGACCGGGAACAGGAAGCTGTGGGTGAGCACGCCTTCAGTCCGGTAGCGAACGTCATAGATTCCCTCGCCGCGATAGGACACCGCCTCCCAGCCGCGCATCTTGCGAAGCGTGGCGACCAGCTTCTCGGCGATTTCCGGATCACTGGGATCCATCCCGCCGAACATCTTGATGAACTGCTCCCTCTCGCGCGCATCCTCGCCCTGTTCGGCTTCCCACTCGGCGCGCTGCTGTTCGACCTCTTCCGCCGTGCAGTCGCGCGGTTCCATGCCGTCGTCGGCGCATGAGGCCTCGAAAGGTTGGGTAGCGCCCATCTGCGCCAGCTGGTTCAGCCCCATGGTGGTGATCTCGCCCTCATAGCTGAACGCGAACACGCCCCCACTGGTCAGCAAGAGTTCGGATTCGAACTTGCCCGGCGTCAGGAAACAGGCCGACAGCGCAAGCGCTCCGCAGGCCGCGACGATGCCGCGCATCACGCGCGGAAATGCTCCCCGTTCCATTCTTCCCCCTTTCGCCGGATCAGCCGGTCCCCAAAGCGACCCTTTCCGTCATGAACCCTGCGGCGTACGCGTCGCGCAGGCGTAGAGCGAGATGGCCGCCGCGTTGGACACGTTCAGGCTCTCGACCGCCGAGCTGATCGGCAGGCGGGCGATCTGGTCGCAATGCTGCCCGATATTGTGGCGAAGTCCATCGCCTTCCGCGCCCAGCACCAGGGCGACCGGCCCGGTGGGCAGCGCCTCGGCCAAGGTCACTTCCCCATCGCCGTCCAGGCCGATGCGCCAATATCCGGCCTCGGCAATCTCGTCGAGGGCGCGGGCAAGGTTCACCACCCGCACCCAGGGCAGCGTCTCCAGCGCGCCCGATGCCGATTTCGCCAGCACGCCCGATTCGGGCGGAGCATGGCGATCCTGCGTGACGATGCACACCGCGCCGAACGCCGCTGCCGAGCGCATGACCGCGCCCACGTTGTGCGGATCGGTCACCTGGTCGAGGATGACGATCGGCGCGGCCGGATCACCCTCGAGCACGTCCTTGAGGAACAGGTCGGGCAGGGGGTCGCATTCGATCACGATGTTCTGGTGCGGCGCATCGCGCGCGACCAGCCGGGCAAGGTCGGTATTCTGCGCGAATTCGACGCGCACGTCGGGGGCGGGCTCGATCCCCTCGGCCCGCAATTCGTCCATCATCTCGTGCGTGGCCCAGATGCGGTTGATGCTGCGATGGGGGTTCTCCATCGCCGCGATCACCGCATGGCGGCCCCATAGCCGCACCGCACCCTTGGTCGCGCGCCCGCTGCCGCGTCCGCCCTGCATCCGACCTGCGCGCCCGCGCAATGCTTTCTTTTCGCCCTTGTTGGCCACTGTAACCTCGTTTCCTGTCAGGCCGGTGCGGCCATGAAATTGCGTATTCCACGCGCTGTTGCCAGCACCCCCATTGACAGGCAAGCGCAGCTTCGCCAAAGGGGCGCCTCTCGGCCGATTGGCTCCGTTTTTCGGAGCATTTCGCCAGGGGCCTTCGGGCTCTTCTTGCACCGGTGTGGACAGGTGGCCGAGTGGTTAAAGGCAGCAGACTGTAAATCTGCCCGCGCAAGCGTACGCTGGTTCGAATCCAGCCCTGTCCACCACCGCGCCGCCTGAAGGCAAGCCCATCCGAGGCCGGGCCGAACCGAAAAAATCACCCATCCAGCAGAGCCTGCAGCCGTGCCCGCAAATGGCTTACCAGGCCCGTGACCTTGGGTGCCTGTTGCCGCCGCGCGGAATAGACCGCCCAGATCGGCTCGTCCTGCGGCTTGTGGTCTTCCAGCACCGTCTGAAGCCGGCCAGCGGCCAGATGTTCGCCGACGTAGAACGCCGGGATCTGACACACGCCCATCCCGCCAAGACAGGCGTCCAGCAGCGATGCCCCGGAATTGCAGCGCCAGCGACCATCGGGCCGATAGCTCTGCCCATAGCGGAACTGCCATTGCGAGGCGGAGCCGACGAGGCATTCGTGGGCGGACAGATCCTCGACCTGCATCGGCTTGCCATGGCGCGAAATATAATCGCGCGAGGCAACCGTGATCAGCTCGCGCTGCGCGACGCGGGTGGCGATCAGGCGGGAATCCTCCAGATGCCCGGTGCGGACCGCCAGGTCGTATCCGCGCCCCGCGATGTCGACGACGTCATTGTCGAGGTCGAGCTCCACCTGAATGCCCGCATGTTTCTGCGCGAATTCGCGCAGCAGCGGCGAGATGAAGCGCTCGCCCAGCGCATAGGAGCAGGTGACGCGCAGCAGGCCGAACGGCTCGTTATGCTGGCTGAGCGCGGCGATCGCTTCCTCGCGCTCCTCGACCAGGCGCTGGCATTGGGCGAAGAACGAGTGGCCGCTTTCGGTCAAGTAAACGGAGCGGGTCGTGCGGTTGAACAGCCGCGTGTCCAGCCGCTGTTCCAGCCGCGCGATCGACCGGCTCATATGCGTGACCGAAGCATTGAACGCCCGCGCGCCCGCGGTGAAGCTGCCCGCGCGGGCCACCGCCACGAATTCCTCGATCCCGTCCCAGCCGCCGATCATGCCTGCCTCTATTATTGCGATACGGGGATAATGCTTTGCAGTAATCGCGCTTTATCACCCTGCCGTGTAAAGGCTAGTGTCGCCGCCAATCGATTCATTTCCGTTGGAGCATGCCCCATGAAGACCCGCGCCGCCGTCGCATTCGAAGCGAAGAAGCCGCTCGAGATCGTCGAAGTCGATCTGGAGGGTCCGAAGGAGGGCGAGGTGCTGGTCGAGATCATGGCGACCGGCCTGTGCCACACCGATGCCTACACGCTCGACGGGCTGGACAGCGAGGGCCTGTTCCCCTCGATCCTTGGCCACGAAGGCGCGGGCATCGTGCGCGAGATCGGACCCGGCGTTACCAGCGTGAAGCCCGACGATCATGTCATTCCGCTCTACACGCCCGAATGCCGCCAGTGTAAGTCGTGCCTGTCGGGCAAGACCAATCTGTGCACCGCGATCCGCGCCACGCAGGGCAAGGGGGTGATGCCCGACGGCACCAGCCGCTTCAGCTACAAGGGCGAGATGATCCATCACTACATGGGCTGCTCGACCTTCTCGAACTTCACCGTCCTGCCCGAAATCGCGGTTGCGAAGATCCGCGAGGATGCCCCCTTCAAGACCAGCTGCTATATCGGCTGCGGCGTGACCACGGGCGTTGGCGCGGTGACCAATACCGCCAAGGTGCAGGTGGGCGACAATGTGGTGGTGTTCGGCCTGGGCGGTATCGGCCTCAACGTGATCCAGGGCGCGAAGCTGGCGGGCGCGGCGAAGATCATCGGCATCGACATCAACCCCGACCGCGAGGAATGGGGCCGCAAGTTCGGCATGACCGAATTCCTCAACACCAGGGGGATGGGCCATGACGAGATCGTGCAGAAAATCGTCGCGATGACCGATGGCGGCGCGGACTACACCTTCGACTGCACCGGCAATACCAATGTCATGCGCACCGCGCTTGAGGCATGCCACCGCGGCTGGGGCGAGAGCATCATCATCGGCGTGGCCGAAGCGGGCAAGGAAATCAGCACGCGCCCGTTCCAGCTTGTCACCGGGCGCGTATGGAAGGGCACCGCGTTCGGCGGCGCGAAGGGCCGGACCGATGTACCCAAGATCGTCGACTGGTACATGAACGGGCAGATCGAGATCGATCCGATGATCACCCATGTGCTGACACTGGACGAGATCAACAAGGGCTTCGACCTGATGCATGCGGGTGAGAGCATTCGCAGCGTCGTGGTCTATTGATGCCGCGCAAGATCAACCTGGACGAGAAGTTCGCCCAGTTCTCCGACCACTGGGCGCCGCGCGTGGCGGGGCGCTACAACGGGAACGAGATCAGGCTGGTGCGCGCAGCGGGCGATTTCCAGTGGCATTGCCACCCCGACACCGACGAATTGTTCATCGTGGTCGAGGGCGAGCTCGTCATGGAATTCCGCGATCACGTCGAAACGCTGGGGCCGGGCGAGATGATCGTCGTGCCGCGCGGCGTCGAACATTTCCCGCGCGTGCCCGAAGGTGAGGTCAGGATGATCGTCATCGACCCCGCCGACACCGCCAATACGGGCGACACATCCACCGCCTTCACTCCGCTCGAAATCTAGGGAGAACGCCAATGTTCAGCCATGTCCATGTCGGCAGCAACGACCCGGCCCGCGCCAAACGATTCTACGACGCGATCATGGCCGTGCTGGGCGGCGGGGAAGGGGTCAAGGATCCCGAGCGCGATCGCTATTTCTACAACCATGACGGCGCGATGCTGATCGTCGGCAAGCCGCTCGACGGGGGAGAGGCTACCGTCAGCAATGGCGCGACCATCGGCTTTCGCGTCGACAGCCCCGAACAGGGCGACGAATGGGTGAAAGCAGGCATCGAGAACGGCGGCACGCTGATCGAGGATGCGCCCGGAATCCGCAAGAAGACCGCGGGCACGCTCTATCTCGCCTATCTGCGCGACCCGGACGGCAACAAGCTGTGCGCGCTGAAGTTCATGGACCGCTGATCATGGAAACCGTCTCGGAAAACCGCAGCCACGGCGGCACGCAGGGCGTCTATCGGCACCAGAGCACGGCGACGGGGACCGAGATGACCTTCTCCGTCTTCGTGCCCGACCATGCCGAGGGGCAGGTGCTGCCTGTCCTGACCTATCTGTCGGGGCTGACCTGCACCCACGCCAACGTGACCGAAAAGGGCGAGTATCGCGCGGCTTGCGCCAAGCACGGCATCGTCTTCGTCGCGCCCGACACCTCTCCGCGCGGTGAAGACGTGCCTGATGATGAAGCCTATGATTTCGGCAAGGGCGCGGCTTTCTACGTCGATGCCACGCAGGAGCCGTGGTCTGCGCATTACCGGATGCGCAGCTATGTCGAGCACGAGCTTCCCGCGCTGATCCAGTCCCGCTTTCCGGTCGACATGGCGCGGCAGGGCATCACCGGCCATTCGATGGGCGGCCACGGCGCGCTCACCATCTCGCTGCGCAATCCGGGGCGTTATCGTTCGACCAGCGCGTTCGCGCCGATCGCCAGCCCGCTGAACTGCCCGTGGGGAGAGAAGGCGCTGAGCGGCTATATCGGCGCGGACAGGGCCGAATGGCGGCAGTACGACGCCTGCGCCCTGATAGAGGACGGCGCGCGCCTGCCCGACCTGCTTGTCGATCAGGGGACGGGCGACAATTTCCTCGAGGACCAGCTGAAGACGCATCTGCTGCAGCAGGCTGTCGACGCCGCCGGGATGACAGCGCAGATCCGGATGCAGCCGGGCTACGACCATTCCTATTACTTCATCTCGACCTTCATGGCCGACCATGTCGCGTGGCATGCCAACAGGCTGAAGCGCTGACGGCCCGTTTGCCGTTTTCGAAAAGCTGATGCGGTTCGCCGCACCGACCCCTCAAACTATCCTATATGGGTAGGGGTTTTAACTCGAACTTTACCCTTTTGACCCATTCCATGACCTGCGCACCGGGCGGTCATGGGATCCCGTCCGGCGCGATTTGGCACTTAATCGCACTTGCGAGGGACGGGGTTCATGGTGAACGGTCGAGGGATGTTTTTGCTTGCGAGTACGGCGCTGGTCTGTCTGACCGGCTGCGGAGGTGGAGAAGCGGGTACGGAAAGCGTGGCATCCGTCCCGACGACAGTGATGCCTGTGGCCAAGCCGGCGCCGAAGCCGACCCCCACGCCCAAACCTTCGCCGAGCCCGGCTCCGGCGCCGGCGCCTTCGCCGACACCCAGCCCGGCTCCGGCCCCCGCGCCGACTCCTTCGCCGACGCCGGCTCCGGCCCCCGCGCCCAGCCCGTCGCCGACGCCCAGCCCTACTCCGGCTCCGACGCCTGCTCCAACGCCGACGCCCACTCCGACACCGACGCCGACGCCTACGCCGTCCAGCGCGCCGCCGGGCACGATGATGATGGGGGCCGCCACGCATCTCAGCCAGGGCTGGGGGCTTCACACGCTCGACCGCGCCGACGACATATCGGTCGACCTGCTGCGTGACGGGCAGGAATGGGACCAGGTCGAACTGTCCAAGGGCACGCTCGACTTCTCGGGAGGCACCGCGCAAAAGCTTGAGGCTGCGTGCAAGCGCGGCAAGAAGCTGCTGCTGGTCGAGATTCCGGTCAACCCGCACTATGACGGCGGAAAGTTCGTCTATTCCCCCGACGCACGCGCCGCTTTCGCCAAATATCTGCGCGCCGTGGCCGACCGCTACGGCAATTGCATCGCCGGGTTCGAGATCGGGAACGAGATCAATGGCGGCGGCAACCTCGGCCTGAAATACCCTGACGGCTACGACCTCGAAGACACCTATATCGCGCTGTTGAAGGACATTCAGACGGCGATGGGGTCCAGCCATCCGGACATCAAGATCATCGGCGGTTCGACCAACATGATCGGCACCGGCTATCTCGAACGCTTCTTCAAGGCGGGGATGCTGAACTATATCGATGGCGTCGCGGTCCACCCCTACAACGGCTATGCCTATAGCCTGCCGATGGAGATCGCCGCGCTGAAGAAGGCGATGCGCGACAACGGCAAGGAGGTCGAGATCTGGATGTCGGAGTTCGCTCACGACCATCCCGACCAGAAGCTTGCGGCATCGGAAGGCATCAAGTCCATCACGCTGATGGCGGCGAACGGCGTGGACGCGGCCGTGTGGTACGCCCTGTACGAGGAAACATGGTTCCCCAACCTTGGCCTGTGGGACGGCACGACGATCAAACAGCAGGGACGGGCGGTTCGCCTTGCCGCCAGCAAGCTGCTGCGGCACGGCAATCCGATTAAGCTGAACACCGGCGATCCGGGCCTGTTCGCCTATCGCTTCGGCCAGGGCGCGACCATCGTGTGGGGCACCCCGCGCAAGATCAGGGTCGAAGGCGCGACCGAAGCCTATGACGCCTATGGCAACCGCCTGTCCTCGACCAGCGAGATGCAGGTGTCCGAGGTGCCGGTGATCTTCATCGGCGGCAATGTCGACAATCCGGGCACCAGCTACGTGCTGGCCGATACGCTGCTGCAATATGGCACGGGCGTCTGGAAATATTTCGCTCGCAGCCGCGATGGCGGGATGGATCCTCTGACCTACAAGACCCAGTGGTACGGCAGCGACCTACGCAGTGCATGGGATGCGGTGCTGGCCCTGGGACCTGAGGGCGGCCTTCCCGCGCGCGACGCCAACGACCCGCTGCGCGCCCTGTGGCAGTGGGAATCGGACAAGGCCCGGTCGGTGACGGTCAAGGCCTGCTTCCACAAGCGGCAGGAGGGCGGCGACGGTATCGACGTCATGATCGATCGCAACGGCAAGCCCTTGGCGACGCAGATCCTTACGAGCGGGCAGACGGTGATCAGCGCCGATATCGACCTTGCCGCGGGCGACAAGATCGCGGTCTCGGTCGGGCCGAACCAGACCTGGGGTCATGATGTGTTCGGCATGCGCGCCAAGGTATTCAAGCGAGGCAGCGCCGGCACGGTCGACTGTCCCAGCTGGCGCAAGGTGGGCTGATAGAGAAAGGGGGCCGGTCGCCTTGCGCGACCGGCCCCCTTTTTACCTCTTATTTCCGAACGTTACTCCAGCGTCATCAGGCTGGCATTACCGCCCGCCGCGGTCGTATCGACCGAGATCGAGACTTCCTCCAGCAGCCAGTGCAGGCAATAGGCCGGAACGTCCGAAGCACAGGTCTCCTCGGTTGCCGACTGGGTCAGGACCAGCGGCCCGTCGCGCTCGGCAAATTCGGCCAGCGCCGCGCCGACGTCGTCGGCATTGCCTTCGACCAGCGCGCCCGCGATCATCTGGTGGCCCAGCGTCTCGACCCGACCATGCAGTTCGGGCGGCAATTCGGCGGCCCAGTCCATGTTCTCCAGCACCGCGACATTGCCGGTGGCCAGCACAGCGGACAGCTGCTGCTGGAACCCCGCCCTGGTCTTGGGGCGGATCAGGATATGGCCGCGCTTGCGCAGTTCGTATGTGTTGCGCTCGCCCACCGGACCCGGGAGCACTTCGCGATAGCCCAGGCCGCCTTGATCGGCATAGGCCCGCGCGGCGTCCGATGCCGCGATCTCGCCGCGCATGCGCAGCCACTGCGCGAACTGGTGCACCGCCGGATCGGAGAGCGCCAGCGGCAGGGCAGGGGGCTGCGAGACGAGGCGGCCCAGATAGAGCGGCCCGCCCGCTTTCGGTCCGGTGCCCGACAGGCGATGTCCGCCGAACGGCTGGCTGCCCACGATCGCACCGATCTGGTTGCGGTTGATATAGATGTTCCCCGCCTCGATCACGCGGGCCACCTGGTCGACCGTCCCGTCCAGCCGCGTATGCAGGCCGAAGGTCAGGCCATAGCCCGACATGTTGATCTCGTGCACCAGCGGCACGAGGTCGTGGCGCGAGAAGCGCGTGACATGCAGGACCGGGCCGAACACCTCGCGGGTCAGCTCGGTGGTGGACTCCAGCTCGATGATGGCCGGGGCGACGAAGCTGCCATGCTCCGCCTCTGGCGGCAGTTTCAGACGCGTGACCTTGTGGCCGGCGGCTTCCATCTCGGCGATGTGCTTCTCGATGCCTTCCAGCGCTTCCTCGGTGATGACCGGGCCGATGTCCTTCGACAGCTGCGTGGTCGATCCGATCGACAATTGCGCCAGCGCACCCTTAAGCAGGCCCAGCGTACGGTCGTACACGTCGTCCTGGATGCACAGCAGGCGCAGCGCCGAACAGCGCTGTCCCGCGCTGTCGAAGGCGCTGGCGATCACGTCGCGCACCACCTGCTCGGCCAGCGCGGAGGAATCGACGATCATCGCGTTGATACCGCCGGTTTCCGCGATCAGCGGAATCGGCTTGCCGGCGGGCGACAGGCGCTTCGACAGCTGCTTCTGGATCAGCTGCGCGACCTGCGTCGATCCGGTGAACATCACGCCCTGCACCTTGTCCGATGCGACCAGCGCCGCACCGACCTCGCCCGGGCCCGGCACTAGCCGCAGCGCATGGTCGGGGACGCCCGCCTCGTGCAGGATGCGAACCGCTTCGGCAGCGACCAGCGGTGTTTCCTCGGCCGGCTTGGCCAGCACCGAATTGCCGCCGACCAGCGCCGCGGCGACCTGACCGGTGAAAATGGCGAGCGGGAAGTTCCACGGGCTGATGCAGCAGATCGTGCCCAGCGGCTCCTGCTCGTGCCCGAAAGTCTCGACCGCGCGATTGGCGTAATAGCGCAGGAAGTCGATGGCCTCGCGCACCTCGGCGATGGCGTTGGGCACGCTTTTGCCCGCCTCGCGGATGGTCAGGCCGATCAGCACGCCCATCTGCGCCTGCATGGTGTCGGCGGCGCGGTGCAGCGCCGATGCGCGCCGGCTGACCGGCACCTCGTCCCAATGCGACGCGGCGACCTTGTCGATGATGCCGGCTACGTCTTCGGGCGACAGGTCGTGGCTGACGCCGACGATGTCACGCCGGTCGGCGGGATTGGTCACGTCGCGCGGCGTGCCACTGCCGGGTTCGCCCGCGACCCATTCGCGCTGCGCGCTTTCCTTCAGGTCGGCGGTCAGCTCGGCCAGCCGGTCCTCGTTCGACAGGTCGATGCCTGCCGAATTCAGCCGCATCGGGAAGATACCCAGCGGCAGCGAGATCTGCGGGTGCATGCTGCCGGGACGATCCATCTCCGCAACCTGGCGGGCGGGATCGGCGATGAGATCCTCGATCTCGACATCGGGGTTCGAGATGCGGTTGAGGAACGAGCTGTTCGCCCCGTTCTCAAGCAGGCGGCGCACCAGATAGGCGAGCAGCGTTTCATGCGTGCCGACCGGCGCATAGATGCGGCAGGGCCGGTTCAGCTTCTTCTTCGGCACGACCTCGTCGTACAGCTCCTCGCCCATGCCGTGCAGGCACTGGAATTCCCAATCGCCCGGCTCGAACGCTTCGCCCTTTATCTCGTCGGCGAGGTGAAAGATCGTCGCCAGGGTCTGCGCGTTATGTGTCGCGAACTGCGCAAAGATATGCTCGCGCGCGTTCAGCAACTGGCGGGCACAGGCGATATAGGACAGGTCGGTGTGAAGCTTGCGGGTATAGACCGGGAAGTCGGGCAGCCCTTCAAGCTGCGCGCGCTTGATCTCGGCATCCCAATAGGCGCCCTTGACCAGCCGCACGGGAATGCGGCGGTCGGAACGCTTGGCCAGGTCGATCAGCCAGTCGAGAACCTGCGGACAGCGCTTGCCATAGGCCTGGATCACGCAGCCAAGGCCGTTCCAGCCCGCCAGTTCGTGCGCCATGGCCAGCTCCTCGATGATGTCGAGCGAGAGTTCCAGCCGATCGGCTTCCTCGGCATCGATGTTGAAACCGATGCCGTATGACTTCGCCAGCACCGCCAGCGCGCGCACGCGGGGCAGCAGTTCCTTCATCACCCGGTCCGCCTGCGCGCGCTGATAGCGCGGATGCAGGGCCGAAAGCTTGACCGAAATGCCGGGGGCGGCATGGACCGGCTTGCCGTCGGCGCGGCGGCCGATGGCGTGGATCGCCTTTTCATAGGCAGCGTAATAGGCAGCGGCATCGTTCAGATCGACGGCAGCCTCGCCCAGCATGTCATAGCTATAGGTAAAGCCGCGCGATTCCGGGCCCTTGGCGTGCCTGATCGCTTCGTCGATCGTCTCGCCCGCGACGAAATGCTCGCCCATGAATTCCATGGCTAGGCGGACCCCCGAACGGATCACCGGCTCGCCCGCGCGGCCGATCAGGCGCTTGAGCGCGGCGGCAAGGCCGAATTCGTCGGTCCGCTCGGTCAGCTCGCCGGTGACGACGAGGCCCCAGGTGGCGGCATTGACGAACAGCGAATGATCGGGCGCCAGATGCGAACGCCAGTTTCCGCGCGCGATCTTGTCGCGCACCAGCGCGTCGCGCGTGCCGGCATCGGGAATGCGCAGCAGCGCCTCGGCCAGGCACATCAGCGCCACGCCCTCTTCGCTCGACAGCGAATATTCCTGCATCAGCCCTTCGACGCCCCAGCCGTCCTGCTTCTTGCGGACCTTGGTGACCAGGTCGCGGGCAGTTTTCTCGATCGGCACGCGCAGGTGCGGCGGCATTTCGGCGCGCGGCAACAGGTCGGCGATGCATTGCTGTTCGGGCCGGCGATAGGCATTGGTAATCGCCTGGCGCAGCGGCGTCGCTTCGCGGATCGGGGGTGCGAAACGGGCAAACGGGTCGTTCCAGTCGGCAGTCCTGTCGAGCATGGAGTCCTTTCGGCTGGTTGGACGTTTGATCGCCTGATCGGCGATTTTCCGTCTGCTTCGGGTGGCCAAATCATTTCTTTATGTTAGCTGCAACCGCTCCCGGCGGACTTCGATCCGAAAAGACAGACACTCGACCCGAAAGAGGAACTATGAGCACGGATATTTCGAGCCAGAGTCAGAACACGCAACCGGACGGGCGGGTTCTTCTCGTCGGATGCGGTAATATGGGTTTCGCCATGCTGAAAGGCTGGATCGAACAGGGCACCCCTGCGAATCGCATCGACGTCGTCGAACCGAATGACGATTTGCGCCAGCGCGCAGCGGGCACCGGCGCCAGCGTGCATGCCGACGTGGCCGACATCATTGATGGCGAGGCGCCCGCCATGGCGATCATCGCGGTCAAGCCGCAAATGATGGCCAGGGTGCTGGCCGCCTACAAGCCGTTCGCGGCCGCCGGCACGACCTTCGTCTCGGTCGCGGCGGGCACGCTGCTGGGCACGATCGAGGGTGCGCTGGGGCAGGGCAGCGCGGTCATCCGCTGCATGCCCAACACGCCCGCCGCGGTGGGCAAGGGCATGATGGTGTGCTGCGCCAACGAAGCGGTGACCGACAAGGCGCGCGCGGTGTGCGAGACGCTGCTCTCCTCCAGCGGCAGCGTCGCCTTTGTCGAGGAAGAGCGCCTGATGGACGCGGTGACCGGGGTCTCGGGCTCCGGTCCCGCCTATGTGTTCCATTTCATCGAGGCGATGGCCGAGGCGGGCGTGAAGTCTGGCCTGCCCGAGGAACTGTCGAAGGAGCTGGCGATCCAGACCGTCTATGGCGCGGCAGCCTATGCGCGCTCGTCAGACGAGGATCCGGGCCAGCTTCGCAGCAATGTCACCAGCCCCAACGGCACCACCGCGGCGGCGCTCGACGTGCTGATGGGCACGGGCCGCCTGCGCGAACTGGTGGCCGAGGCGGTGGAAGCGGCCGCCGAACGCTCGCGCGAATTGTCGCGGGACTAGGACAATGGAGATGCGCGGGGCGGATCAGTCCACCCTGCGCACATCCACCGCATAGCTGAGGTTCTGGACGGTCGATCCGACGAAGACGCCGTCGATGGGCGAGACATCGCCGAAGTCGCGTCCCATGCCAACCGTGACATGGTCGCTGTCGGTCAGCCGGTCGTTGGTGGGATCGAACGTCACCCAGCCATCGTCTCCGCACCACACGGCGACCCAGGCATGCATCGCATCGGCGCCGACGAGCTTCTGCTGTCCCGGGGGCGGGCGGGTGTTGAGATAGCCCGACATATAGGCCGCGGGGATCGAATGCGCGCGCAGCGCCGAGATCATCACATGGCTCTGGTCCTGGCACACGCCGCGCCCGGCGGCGAAAGCCTCGTGCGGGGGGGTGCGGCTGGTCGAACTGCCGGATTCGTATGCGATCTTCTCATGCACTGCATGGGTCAGCTCGTGCGCCGCCTCGACGATCGAGCGTTCGGGCGACAGCATCGGCGCGGCCCAGTCGGCGATCGCCTGGTCCAGCCCCGCGATGCGCGATGCGAACAGATAGGGCGCGGGCGACCGGATCGACAGATCGCGCGACGCGGCGGCCATCTCGCGCACATCCAGTATGCTCATCGTCGTGGTGGGCGGCGGCGGCGGGGTGATCGTCATGGTAAAGCTGCTGGCCACCGACAATTCGGTCAGCGGCTGCTCGAACTGAATGCGCGTGGTGTTGATCAGATAGGGCCCGTCCTCATCCACTGCGCTGGCAGGCTGGGGGTTGAGCACGAGCTGCTGGTCCGAGATGTCCTGCCCCGGCCACGCATAGGGCTTCAGTCGCACATTGAACCGCGCCTGCGCGACCGGCGTAGCATAGGACAGCTTGGTGCTGTGCTCGACCCGGTAGGTGACCGTCTCTCGCCCGTCCTTCGCGTCCGCATCATTCGTGCCGGTTTCGGTAACGCCTGTGTCGTTCATGCCAGCAACGCTCCGCTTTCGCGCGACGGCGCGTCGGGCTGCAGGAAATAGCGCCGCCCGATGGTCGCCGCCAGCGTGCCCAGATCGTCGCGCAGACCCTGCAGAGTGGGGCCATCGAGCTGGCGTGCATCCAGCCCGGCGATCCTGGCGTTCAGCATCTGAGCCAGCCGGAACGGTTCCTCGGGCAGCCCGTCCTGGCGCAGGTCGGGCAGGGCGGCCAGATGTTCGGCCAGCCGCCGGGCCTGGTACGCCAGCCCGCGCGGCTCCGCGGGATCCAGCAGCACCATGTCGAGCACCGGGGCGATGAAGGGAATCGTCAGATAACGGCTGCGATACAGCGCGGTCCCGTCGATCAGGTCGAGCAAAGCGGTCAGATCCTCGGCACTCGCACTGCCGGGCACGATCGCCTGCACCGCCTGCAGCATCATCGAGGCGCGTTCGGTCGCCATGCCCATGTCGTAAAAGCGCCAGGCAGCAGTCCGGCCCATGTTGTCGGACACCAGCTGGGTGATGGCCGCGGTCTGCGCCACCACCGCGTCGCAGGCGTCGATCAGCGAATCGCTGTCCATCGCGTCGACCGCGGGCAGGTTGCGATGCACCGCCCGCCAGCTGTCGCGCGAAAGCCGGTCGCGAAGCAGCAGCGCGATCTGGCGCGCCTTCTCGATCAGAGAGGGGATCGATCCCGACAGCGAGCCATCGGTCAGCGCGGAGATCGCCATGTCATGCGGGCTCGGGTGGTTCTCGTCCGCGGCGGCCAGCGGTGCGGCGGACCATTGACGCAGCAGGGCGGCCAGCCGGTCGGCGGTGGTGACCGATTCCGGCACGGCCGTGCGCCCGGCGGGTCCGTCCGAATTCTCGACCAATATGCGCACGATCCGCGCGGTCTGGTGCAGGCGTTCGCCATAGCGGCCCAGCCAGAACAGATTGTCGGCGGCCTGGCTGGGCAATTGCCCGCCGCCGCGCCGAACCGAGGGTGGGTCCAGATCGGGCGTGCGGACGGTACGGTTGCTGTCCATTTCGCCCACCACGCACAGATCGGCCGAGAAATCGTCCCGTTCCATCAGCGCGGTACGCAGGTGCCCTTGCTTCGAAATGCGCGCGAAACCGCCCGGCATCACCATCCACTGCCCGTTCGGCCCCCGCGCCAGGAAGCAGCGCAGGGTGAAACGCCGCGGCTCGAACCGGCCGTTCACGATCGAGGGTGTCGTCGATGTCGCGACCAGTTCCTGCGCGACATAGTCCATCGGGCGGCGGGCAAGACCCTGCATGATCTGTTCGCGCGCGTCGGGGTCCATGTCCGCGCCGATGCGGGTGCTGCCCTCGGGGATACCGGGAACGCCGCCCCGGAACGAGGAAGCGAACACCAGCTCGTCGAAGCGGGACAGGGCAATGTCGCGCTCTGCCTTTTGCCCGCACCACCATGTCGCCGCATTGGGCAGCATCAGCGGCCCGCCGGTCACCACCTGCGCCAGGCGGGGCAGGAAAGCGGACATGGCGCGCGATTCGACCACGCCGGCACCGGGCCAGTTCGCGACCGACAGCTGGCCCGACCTGCAGGCATCGACCAGTCCGGCGACGCCGATCTGCGAATGCTGGTCGAAGGCCATGGGGTCGATGTCGCTGGTATTGATCCAGCGCCACAGCCCGTCGATCCGCTTGAGCCCCGCGACAGTGCGGACATACAGCTTGCCATCGCGCACCGTCAGGTCGCGGCCCTCGACCAGCGAAAAGCCCATGTGGCGGGCCAGATGCGCCTGTTCGGGATAGCTCTGGTTGAAACGGCCCGGGGTAAGCAGGCCGATGCGCGGATCCGCTCGCGTGCAGTCCGCGGCTATGCCGAAGCGCAAGGCCTCGAAAAATTCGGTGATGCGCCGCGCGCCGATGCCGGCGAGCAGGCTGCCCGTGCTGCGGATCAGCGCCAGCCGGTTTTCCAAGGCATAGCCGATGCCGGTCGGCAGCCGCGTGCGGTCCGACAGTACGCGCCATTCACCCATGGGTCCGCGTGCCAGATCGACGGTATAAACGCGTAAATGATAGCCGCCGGGCGGGCGCAGGCCGACCATCCGGCGGGCAAAATTGGGGCTTCCGCTGGCCAGGGCGGCAGGCAGATGACCCTTGTTGACCAGTTTCTGATCGCCATAGATGTCGGCAACGACATGCTCGAGCAGTTCGGCCCGCTGGATCAGCCCCGCCTCCAGCATGTCCCATTCGGCGGCGCCGATCAGCACCGGCATCGGGCCCAGCGGCCAGGGGCGCTCCCGCTCGTCGCCCGTCAGGCGGAAGGCCAGTCCCAGATCCTCGACATTGCGGTCGAGATAGGACTGGGTCTTCGCCAGATCCCCGCCGCCCAGCTGCCCCAGCGTAGAGGCGACCTGGCGCCAGCGGTTCGCCATGTCGCCGCTCGCCGTGGCGAAGATGTCGCCACGATCGGGCGCACGGTACCAGCCCAGCGGATCGTTGCCGGGGTCGGGGCCGAACAGCGTATCCCCTTGGGAAACTGGCGAATTTTCGTTCATCCCGCGCGTTGCGGCCTGCGAAGATCAAGCGTCATCGGGAACTCTCCACCATCCTCTGCGGGCGGAATCTCTATATCGCCGGGCGTGTGGCCGAATGCCTGGAATCGTGCCCGTCGGCGAGCTTCCGCCTCGAAATCGTTCACCGGCACATCTCCATAGGATCGTCCTCCCGGATGGGCCACGTGATACACACAACCCCCCAGCGAGCGATTGTTCCACGAATCGAAAACATCGAAGGTAAGCGGAGCGTCCGCCGGGAGTAGCGGATGGAGGCAGGACGGCGGCGCCCATGCCTTGTAGCGGATGCCGCCGACCGCCTCTCCGGGCTTGCCGGTGGGGTGCAGCGGAACGCGGCGGCCGTTGCAGGCGACGACATGGCGGCCGGGCACCAGCCCGCGTGCCTTGACCTGCAGCCGTTCGGTGCTGCTATCGACATAGCGGACCGTCCCGCCGATCGCGCCGGTTTCGCCCAGTACGTTCCACGGCTCCAGCGCGTGGCTGATTTCCAGCGCGACGCCGCCAGCCTCGACCTCTCCGTGGATGGGGAAGCGGAACTGGCGCTGCGCCTCGAACCAGTTTGGGTCGAAGTCGAAGCCTGCCTCGCGCAGGTCCTGCAGCACGTCGAGGAAATCGGTCCAGCAGAAATGCGGCAGCAGGAAGCGGTCGTGCAGCGTGGTGCCCCAGCGCACCAGCGATCCCGACAGCGGTTTCTTCCAGAACATCGCGGTCAGCGCGCGGATCAGCAGCAATTGCGCCACGCTCATCTTGGCTTCGGGCGGCATTTCGAACCCGCGAAACTCGACAAGGCCCAGCCTGCCGGTCGGACCGTCGGGCGAATAGAGCTTGTCGATGCAGATCTCGCTGCGGTGGGTATTGCCTGTCACGTCGACCAGCAGGTTGCGGAACAGCAGGTCGCTGATCCATGGAAACTGCGGCGGCGTATCCGGCCCCGGCACCTGCGCCAGCGCGATGTCGAGCTCGTACAGGCTGTCGTGCCGCGCTTCGTCGAAACGTGGGGCCTGGCTGGTCGGTCCGATGAACAGGCCCGAGAACAGATAGCTTAGGGAAGGATGCCGCTGCCAGTAGAGCACGAAGCTCTTCAACAGGTCGGGGCGGCGCACGAAGGGGCTGTCGGGCAGGCTCTTGCCGCCCAGCACGATATGGTTGCCGCCGCCGGTGCCGATCGAGCGACCATCGACCATGAACTTGTCGGCGGTCAGGCCGACCTCGCGCGCATCCTCGTACAGCCCTTCGGTGATCGCTCGGATCTCCTCGAAGCTGGCGGCGGGGTGGATGTTGACCTCGATCACGCCGGGGTCGGGCGTGACCTTGAGCACGTTGACGCGCGGATCGGGCGGAGGGGAATAACCCTCGATCCGAACAGGCTTGCCCATCTTCGCCGCGATATCCTCGATCGCGGCGACCAGTTCCAGGAAGTCCTCCATCGATTCGACCGGAGGCACGAAAACCGACAGATAATGCCCGCGCGGCTCCACCGTCATGGCGGTGCGTACGGCCTCGGCGCTGATTTCCTGTTCGACGCGTTCCTGCGCATGACCGTCGGGGGCGGCGACACGCTCGACGCGCTGGTCGGTGGGCGCGAAGCCGTCCTCGGGCGGCGTCGCTTCGCGCAGGTCGCGTCCGGTCGGGGCGGACTGGTGGCGGAAATCGGCCAGCGGCTCCGCCGGATCGGTCGACACGCGCGGGTGGATATAGGGATAGTCGGACTTGGGCACATGCGGCAGCGACCCCAGCGGCAGGCGATAGCCCAGCGCGCTGTCGCCAGGCACCGCGAACAATGCGCCGCGCCGGGTCGTCCATTGCTCGGTCTTCCAGCGGGGGCCCGTGGCGGGCTGTGCCTGCTGCGTCTGGGCCTTCTGCTGCTGGTCCTTCTGCTTCTGCGTTTCCTGTCGCTGGATCGGCAGGGCGAAACCGACCGGGCTGGTCAGCCCGCGCGTGAACGTCTTGACGATCCGCTGGCGTTCCTCCGGATCGTCGATCTTCGGGTCCAGCGCGGTGACATTGACCGGCAATTCCGCTTCGCGCTCGATCCATTTGTGCGGATCTTCATAGACCGGCTGGATCGTCTCGCCCGTCAGGCCCAAGGCGGCGGCGGCTCCGCCGATCAGGGCCTGCGCATCGTCGGCATCGACCGTCTGCTCGTGGACCGCATCGGTATCGGGATCGTCGCTGCCCCCCGCAATCAGCGATGGATCGTTCCAGATCGGCGTCCCGTCATTGCGCCAGTAGAGCGAAAAGCCCCAGCGCGGCAGGCTTTCGCCCGGATACCACTTGCCCTGCCCATGATGGAGGAGTGCGCCCGGCGCGAACCGGTCGCGCAGCTTGCGGATCAGCCTGTCGGCATAATCGGCCTTGGTCGGGCCGACGGCCTCGCCGTTCCATTCGGGCGCTTCCGGGTCGTCTGCTGCGACGAAGGTCGGCTCGCCGCCCATCGTCAGGCGCACGTCGCCTTCCTGAAGCGCCTGATCCACCTTCGCCCCCAGATCGAGCAGCGCCTGCCAGCGATTGTCGGTAAAGGGCTTGGTGATCCGCACCGCTTCATGCACACGGTCGACGCGCATCTCGAAATGGAAGTTCACCTCTGCCGGTTCGGCAACGCCGGTGATCGGCGCGGCAGAGCGGTAATGGGGCGTGGCGGCCAGCGGAATATGCCCTTCGCCCGCGAACAGCCCGCTGGTGGGGTCAAGCCCGATCCAGCCCGCGCCGGGGACGAAGATCTCGCACCACGCGTGCAGATCAGTGAAATCGGCTTCAGGACCCTTGGGGCCCTCGACCGGCTCGACATCCGCCTTCATCTGAATGAGATAGCCCGACACGAAACGGGCGGCATAACCCAAGCGGCGCAGCAGGTTGACCATCAGCCAGCCCGTGTCGCGGCAGCTTCCGGTGCCCAGCGCCAGCGTCTCCTCGGGCGTCTGCACGCCGGGTTCCATCCGCACGACATAGCTGATCCGCTGTTCCAGAGCCTGGTTGATCGCGACCAGGAAATCGATCGTGCGGCCCTGCTGCCTGCCGGCCCATTCGTTCACCAGCGCCTCGAACTCGGTGCCTGCAGGCACGGCATCGAAATAGGCGGACAGTTCCTCGCGCATGTCGTCCGGGTAGGAGAAGGGGACTTCCTCGGCCTCTTCCTCGACGAAGAAGTCGAAAGGATTGATGATGGCGAGATCGGCGATCAAATCGACGTCGATGGAAAAGCTGGTCACGCGCTCGGGAAAGACGACACGCGCCAGCCAGTTGCCGTGCGGATCCTGCTGCCAGTTGATGAAATGGCCGGCCGGTTCGATCTTCAGCGCATAGTTCGGCACCTCGGTGCGCGTATGCGGTGCGGGTCTCAGGCGGATCACCTGCGGGCCGAGGCGGACGGGCCTGTCATAGACATAGGCGGTGCGGTGGTGCAGGGCTGCTCGGATCATAACCGGTGCTTATCGGACCCCTGCCGGTCACATTGCAACTGCGAAATTATTTCCTCGGAGGTTCGTTTGACACATTATGCCGGGATCGAGATCGGCGGCACCAAGCTTGTTGCGGCGCGCGGCAGAGGATGGTCGATCGCCGAACGGGTGGCCATCGCGACGACCACGCCCGAAGAAACGCTGGGCAAGGCGGTGCGTGTACTGACAGAATGGCACGACCATGAACCGCTGTCCGCGATCGGCGTCGCAAGCTTCGGCCCGGTGCGCATCGATCCCGCAGCCCATGATTACGGGAAGATACTCGCCACCCCCAAGCCGGGGTGGGAGGGAACGGATCTGCTGGCGGAGCTGAGCCGGTTCGGCATTCCGGTCGCACTGGATACCGACGTCAACGCGGCAGCGCTTGCCGAGGCGCGGCTGGGGGCCGGGCAAGGGTGTGACAGCCTGATCTATATCACCATCGGCACCGGGATCGGCGGCGGCGTGGTGGTGGGCGGGCGACCCGCGCACGGATTGCTGCACCCCGAACTGGGCCACATGATGCTACGCCGGGTGGAGGGGGACGATTTTGCCGGCGTCTGCCCGTTCCATGGCGACTGCCTGGAAGGGCTGGTCAGTGGCCCGGCACTTCATGCGCGTTTCGCAGGCGATGCGGCGGCGGCGGACCCGCAGGACCCGCGCTGGGACACCATAGCCAGCGACCTGGCGCAACTGCTCGCCAATCTGCTGCTTGCACTGTCCCCGCAGAGGATCGTTATCGGCGGCGGCGTGGGGCTCGGCCAGCGGTCGTTGGTGCGCCGCGCTGCCGACAGGGTGCCGCAGATCATCGCCGGATATCTGCCTGAAGTCGACCGCGCCGCCATGGACCGCCTGATCGTTCCGCCAGCCCTTGGCGCCGATGCCGGGCCACTGGGCGCGATCCTGCTTGCAACGGACAGCATGGCTTCCGCAGGTAAGTCGTTGCGCTGAGTGTAATAATTGTTAAAGCACTGCAGCAAGCGGCAGGTTAGACCGCGAATTGGCGTGTAAATATCGCGATCCCATCCGGATCGCCAGAAATCTCACAGCTAGGAGAATAATGGCAGAAGCCTCAAGATCAGCAGTCCGCGTCCTTGTCGTCGATGACGAAGCGCTTGTCGCGTTCGACGTGGCGGACCAGTGCGAGGCTGCAGGCTTCGACGTCATCGGACCCGCCCTGACACTGAAGCAGGGCATGGCGATGGCCGAGGCCGGCGATCCGTCGATCGCGTTACTCGACATCAATCTGCGGGATGAACTGGTATGGCCGCTGGCGCGGCTGCTACGCCAGCGATCGGTGCCGATCGTCTTCATCAGCGCCAATTGCAGCCATCCCGAAATCAGGGACGAATTCCCCGATGCCACATGCCTCGACAAGCCGGTCGACAGCCTGATCCTGATGGCCGCAGTCAGGCCGCTGGTAAGCGCCTGACCTGATGCAGCGCGCCGCCCGCGACAGTGTCGCAGGCGACGCGCTGGCCGATCAGATGTCCAAATTGGCGACGTTCAGCGCGTTTTCCTGAATGAATTCGCGGCGCGGTTCGACGATATCGCCCATCAGGCGGGTGAAGATCTCGTCGGTAACGTCCGCATCCTCGACCTTCACCTGCAGCAGCGCACGATTGTTCGGGTCAAGCGTGGTCTCCCAAAGCTGCTCGGCGTTCATTTCGCCAAGACCCTTGTAGCGCTGCACCGACAGCCCCTTGCGGCCTGCCGCCATGATCTGGTCGAGCAGCTGGCTGGGCCGGTTGATCGTCGCCACGACCTGGGCCTCGGTCTGTTCCTCGTCGTCGTCGGACTGTTCGGCCTGCGCCTGCTGGGACACGCGGACAAGGCTGGCGCCCCCCTCGAAGGGTTCGGCCAGTTCCTCGGCCAGCTTGCTGATCTTGCGCGCTTCCGCGCTTTCCAGGAACTTGTTCTCGATCACGTGGAAATCGGTGACGCCGCGCCAGATGCGCGAGATGCCATAGCCTTCGTCGGTGACTTCCGCGGCCCAGCGCGCCTCGGTATCGCCGCGCTGCAGCCATTCCGATGCGCGCTGCAGGGCGGCCGCGCGGGTCGGTGCATCGATGCCCGGTGCCAGCGCACCGGCAAGGGCCAGCGCCTCGATCACGCCCAGGTCATAACGATTGGGCGCAAAGGCCAGCGCGTTGCGGAAACGCCGCGCCTTTTCGACCAGCGCGGCCAGATCCTCGCCCCCGCGCGCGCCGCCCGAAGTTTCCAGCACGCGGCTGCCAAGCCCCGCGTTCACCAGATATCGTTCGAGCGCGTCATTGTCCTTGAGATAGACCTCGGACCGGCCCTTCGCGACCTTGTAGAGCGGCGGCTGCGCGATATAGAGATGCCCCGCCTTCACGATGTCGGGCATCTGGCGGTGGAAGAACGTCAGCAGCAGCGTACGGATATGCGCGCCGTCGACGTCGGCGTCGGTCATGATCACGATCTTGTGATAGCGCAGCTTTTCCAGGTTGAACTCGTCACGCAGGCCCGTGCCCATCGCCTGAATCAGCGTGCCGACTTCCTTGGACGAGATGATGCGGTCGAAACGCGCACGCTCCACGTTCAGGATCTTGCCGCGCAGGGGCAGGATCGCCTGATACTGGCTGTCGCGCCCGTTCTTGGCCGAACCGCCTGCGGAATCGCCCTCGACCAGGAAAAGTTCGCACTTGGTGGCGTCCTTTTCGCGGCAGTCGGACAGCTTGCCCGGCAGGCTGGCGACGCTCATCGCGCCCTTGCGGCTCATCTCGCGCGCACGGCGGGCAGCCTCGCGCGCGGCGGCGGCGTCGACCACCTTCTGGATGATCGTCTTGGCATTGGCGGGGTTTTCCTCCAGCCATTCGCTCATCTTGTCGCTCATCAGGCTTTCGAGCGGCTGGCGCACTTCGGAGCTGACCAGCTTGTCCTTGGTCTGCGATCCGAATTTGGGATCGGGCAGCTTGACCGACACGATGGCGGTCAGGCCCTCGCGCATGTCCTCGCCCGACAGGCTGACCTTTTCCTTCTTGATCAGGCCGGACCGGTCGGCATAGCCGTTCAGCGTACGCGTCAGCGCAGCGCGGAACGCGGCGAGGTGGGTGCCGCCGTCGCGCTGCGGGATGTTATTGGTGAAGCAAAGCACATTCTCGTAATAGGAATCGTTCCATTCGAGAGCGACCTCGATCCCGATGCCGTCCCGGTCGGCCATGATGGCGATGGGCTCGGGGATCAGCGGCTGCTTGTTGCGGTCCAGATAGGACACGAACGCGCCGATGCCGCCTTCGTAGAACAGATCGTGCTCCAGCGGTTCTTCATGACGCAGGTCGCGCAGGATGATGCGCACGCCCGAATTCAGGAACGCCAGCTCGCGGTAGCGGTGCTCCAGCTTGTCGAAATCGTATTCGTTCACGTTCTTGAACGTCTGGTCGCTGGCCAGGAAGCGCACGCGCGTGCCCTTGCGCGGTTCGCCGTCGTCGTTCAGCGGCGCATCGCCAACCACCTTGAGCGGCGAGACGGCATTGCCAAGCTCGAACCGCATCCAGTGTTCCTTGCCGTCGCGCCAGATCGTCAGTTCCAGCCATTCGGACAGCGCGTTCACCACCGACACGCCCACGCCGTGCAGGCCGCCCGACACCTTGTAGGCATTGTCGTCGCTGGTATTCTCGAACTTGCCGCCCGCATGCAGCTGGGTCATGATGACCTCTGCCGCCGAGACGCCTTCCTCGCGGTGGATGTCGGTGGGAATGCCGCGGCCATTGTCGTCCACCGATACCGAATTGTCGGGATGCAGTTCGATGATCACGCGGTCGCAGTGGCCGGCCAGCGCCTCGTCGATGGCGTTGTCGGACACCTCGAATACCATGTGGTGCAGGCCCGAGCCGTCATCGGTGTCGCCGATATACATGCCCGGACGCTTGCGGACCGCATCCAGTCCCTTCAGCACCTTGATCGATTCGGCTCCGTAAAGGTTGCCATTGGGACCCTTGGGCTTGTTCTCTGCACCCTCGTTCGCGGGCGTCGCACCGTTTTCTTCCATGACCACGATATAGGAATTGCGGGCCGAACCCCCAAGCGGAACCGCATCCCGCGCGGCGATTTTCCACAATTGCGGCACTTTGGCCGATGGAAAGGCGGATAATCGACGTGATGATGACCCTGATCGTGGTGCTGGCGGTGTCGGGTGCGCTGTTGCTGGGGGCGATCTGGGGCGTTTACGGGCACATGTCGGGCAGACTGGAGGGCTTCCTGATCGCGCTGGCGGGCGGCGCGCTGGTGCTGTCGCTGGTCAGCGAGCTGATCGAACCGGCGATCGAGCAGTCCAGCGTCTTCCTGGCGAGCGCCGGGGTGGCTGCCGGAGCGATCGTGTTCGCGGCGGCCGACTATCTGATCGACGAGAAATGGGGCCCCAATTCGGGCGGAGGGTTGCTGGCGGTGATCAGCCTCGACGGAATACCGGAAAACCTGGCGCTGGGCGTGGCGCTGATCGGGGCGGGGCCGATGGGGGTGGCCGCGCTGGCGGGATCGATCTTCCTGTCGAACCTTCCCGAGGCGGCGGGCGGGGCGAAGCAGATGGCGGATAACGGGGACAGGTCGAATGGCCGCATCGTCGCGATCTGGGCGGTGACCGCGGCGGTGCTTTCCGCCGCAGCGATCGCGGGCAATCTGCTGCTGGCAAAGGTGTCGCCGGAATGGCTGGCGTTCATCCGCTGCTTCGCGGCGGGCGCGGTCGTCGCCAGCCTGGCGACCGAGGTGTTCCCGACCGCCTTTCGCAAGGACCATCACCTTGCCGGTGTCGCGACCGCGCTGGGGCTCGTGCTTGCCTTCCTTCTCGGCGAGCTGGGCGGGTAAGACGGACAAACCAAAGGAAAAGGGCCGCCCCGGATGTCCGGAACGGCCCCTTTCGAAACTCTGCCCCGGCTGGAAAGCCGGAGTGGGCCGATCAGCCGAATTCGTCGGTTGCGCCCATGGCCAGCGACCGCTGCGCTTCGATCTGCGCATCGGCCTGCTCCATCGCGTCGCGAATGCACGAGCGGACAAGCAGTCGGCTGGAGAAGGTCGGAACCTCGTCGTTGCAGGTCTCGGTAACCTCGGCAAGAACGCGCGACTTCAGCGCATTCACGTCGGTTTCCTGCGACAGGTCGAGGTCGGAGAAGTCCACGCGGACTTCGACGTCTTCAGCGTGCGCGGCCGGTGCAATGCCGAAAGTGGCAAGAGCGGCCAGAGCAGGAACGATAAACTTACGCATAAATTCCTCCTTTGAGTGTGCCGCCAGGTTCAAACATCCCGTCTGGTTTAGGTCAGCCAGTTATCATTCGTTCGAGCCTTTTGTGCACTGCACCATGCGGTTGCGCAAATGCGAAAACAGCGGTCGATTTTGCGTTTTATGCAACAGTAAATCGCCCGTTAGTCATCCATCGGCTTGCCCTGCCTGATGTTTCGGCTTCCGCGTGCAATCGATCGCCGCATCTGGACAGAATCGGGCAGCGTTTCTATCGCGCGCCCATGGCTCATGAACCCTCAGCAACTTCGGGCGCGGCAGCGCGCCTCGGCTCCGATTCCGTCGGCGATACCATCCTGATTGTCGACTTCGGCAGCCAGGTGACCCAGCTTATCGCGCGCCGCGTGCGCGAGGCGGGCGTCTATTCCGAAATCGCGCCCTTTACCATGGCGGAAGAGGCGTTCAGGCGGATGAAGCCGCGGGGCGTGATCCTGTCGGGCAGCCCCGCCAGCGTGCCCGACGAAAACAGCCCGCGCGCGCCGCAGATGCTGTTCGAGGCAGGGGTGCCGATCCTGGGCATCTGCTATGGCCAGCAGGTCATGACGCATCAGCTTGGCGGAGAAGTCCGTCCCGGCCACGAAACAGGTGAGGGCGGCGAGTTCGGCCGCGCCTTCCTGACCGTGACCGAGAAATGTGCGCTGTTCGACGGGCTGTGGCAGAACGAAGAGCGTCACCAGGTCTGGATGAGCCACGGCGACAAGGTGACGAAATTCGCGCCGGGGTTCGAGATCGTTGCCACCAGCGACGGCGCGCCCTTCGCGGTGATCGCCGATGAAAAGCGCCGCTTCTATGGGACGCAGTTTCACCCCGAGGTCGTGCACACGCCCGACGGCGGCAAGCTGATCGCCAATTTCGTGCGCCACGTCTGCGGCTGCGCGGGCGACTGGACGATGGCGCAGTTCCGCGACGTCAAGATCGCCGAGATCCGCGAGCAGGTCGGCGATGCCAAGGTGATCTGCGGCCTGTCGGGCGGCGTCGATTCCGCCGTTGCCGCCGTGCTGATCCACGAGGCGATCGGCGACCAGCTGACCTGCGTGTTCGTCGATCACGGCCTGATGCGCATGGGCGAGGCGGAGCAGGTGGTCGGCCTGTTCAAGGGCCACTACAATATCCCGCTGGTCCACGTGGACGCCTCGACCCTGTTCCTTAAAGGACTTGAAGGCGTTTCGGACCCCGAAGCCAAGCGCAAGTTCATCGGCAAGACCTTCATCGACGTGTTCGAGGACGAGGCCAGGAAGATCGGCGGCGCGGATTTCCTCGCGCAAGGGACGCTCTATCCTGATGTGATCGAAAGCGTTTCCTTCACCGGCGGTCCCAGCGTCACGATCAAGAGCCATCACAACGTCGGCGGCCTGCCCGAACGCATGGACATGGACCTGGTCGAACCGCTGCGCGAGTTGTTCAAGGACGAGGTGCGCGAACTGGGCCGCGAGCTGGGCCTGCCCGACATCTTCGTCGGCCGCCACCCGTTCCCCGGACCGGGCCTTGCCATCCGCATCCCGGGCGAGGTCAGCCGCGAGAAGGCCGACATCCTGCGCAAGGCCGATGCGATCTATCTGGAAGAGATCCGCAACGCGGGGCTTTACGACGCGATCTGGCAGGCGTTCGCCGTGCTGCTGCCGGTCAAGACCGTGGGCGTGATGGGCGATGGGCGGACCTATGATTTCGTCTGCGCCCTGCGCGCGGTGACCAGCACCGACGGGATGACCGCGGATGTCTATCCGTTCGACAGCCATTTCCTGTCGCAATGCGCGACGCGCATCGTGAACGAGGTGAAGGGCATCAACCGCGTGGTCTATGACTATACGTCGAAGCCCCCCGGCACGATCGAGTGGGAATAGGCGGCAGAACCGGCCCGCGACGGGCCGGCGCAAACCATTTCCCTGCGAAAGCGGAACGGGTTATGGTGCGGCCCGTTCGTTCAACAGGGTGGGCACGCAGCCAGTCGTCCGCCCGACGGGCCGCCCACGCACCCGGCGGCCAGAACTGGAGTGCCCGGTGAACGCCATGGACCAAGATTACAAACCGAACGATCTCAACCTGTCGCTTCAGGCCTTCTGGCTTGAATGGTGGATGATGCCGATCACCTTCACCGCTCGCATGATGGGCTTGGGCCACACAGAGGTCGACGACGAGCGCGAGATCGACCGCGAGTGCGAGGATTGCCAGCTTCCGGTGCCAAATTCGCACCAGAAGGACAGGGATCACGATCTTTTCGCCTGATTGTCGCGACTAAATTGGGCCATATCGCCTTCGCATGCTGGACGCGGCCTTGCAGAAGGCTTATCTTGCCGCACGCATGAAACGGCTCCTCGCTCTCCTTGCCCTTGTCTTCGGCATGACCTCGCTGGTCGCGCCGGCGCATGCGCGCATGGTGGTCAGCGCCGAATGCAGCGAAGCAGCGGGGCTTCAGAACGCCCCCACCGCCCGGCCCGACCATCGCGGCGATGCCGTTTCGGCCGAATGCCGCAAGAAACGCAATCGGCCGCTGGGCAAGCCCTTTACCGGGACTTTCCGCACGGTCGTCCTGCCCACCGTCATGCTGGTGGACCGCCCGCTGGAATAGGGCCTTCGCGTCGCCGGCAGCCTGCCGTGCGGCGTTTTTCATTTCAGGCCGCTGGCCAAGCCACCGGTCATTCATGCCCTGCGCGCAGGGCCACGCCATTTTCCTGAACCGCATCCAAAGAAGGGAACGCCCATGATCGGCGGCCTTGCCAAGTCCATTTTCGGATCGTCCAACGACCGCTATGTCAAATCCATCGAGAAGGTGGTCGCGAAGATCAATGCCCTGGAGCCTGAGTACGAGGCACTGAGCGACGAGCAGCTGCAGGGCGCGACCGCGACGTTCCGCGACCGCCTGGCCGAAGGCGAGACCCTCGACGATTTGCTGCCCCAGGCCTTCGCCGTGGTCCGCGAGGCATCGAAGCGCGTGTTCGGCATGCGCCATTTCGACGTGCAGATGGTCGGCGGCATCGTGCTCCACCGCGGCGAGATCGCCGAAATGCGCACGGGCGAGGGCAAGACGCTGGTGGCGACGCTGGCCGTCTATCTCAACGCGCTGGAAGGCAAGGGCGTGCATGTCGTCACCGTCAACGACTATCTGGCCCGCCGCGATGCCGAGACGATGGGCAAGCTGTACAATTTCCTTGGCCTGACGGTTGGCGTGATCGTGCCCAATCTGCATGAAAGCCAGCGGCGCGAAGCCTATGGCTGCGACATCACCTACTCGACCAATAACGAGCTGGGTTTCGATTATCTGCGCGACAACATGAAGCATTCGCGTGAGCAGCAGGTCCACCGCCCGTTCAATTTCGCGATCGTCGACGAGGTCGATTCGATCCTGATCGACGAGGCGCGGACCCCGCTGATTATCTCGGGCCCGACCGAGGACAAGTCCGAACTCTACGTCTCCATCGACGCCATCGTTAAGCAGATGGACGAGGAGGATTACGAGAAGGACGAGAAGACCAAGAACATCGGCTGGACCGAGGACGGGATCGAGAAAGTCGAGCAGCGACTGATCGAGGCAGGCCTGCTGGAAACCGACAATCTCTACGATTTCGAGAATACGCAGGTCGTCCACCACCTGGACCAGGCGCTGCGCGCGAACATGATGTTCAAGCGCGACACCGATTACATCGTCAAGGACGGCAAGGTCGTCATCATCGACGAGTTCACGGGCCGCATGATGGACGGTCGCCGCTGGTCCAACGGCCTGCACCAGGCGGTCGAGGCCAAGGAGGGCGTCAAGATCGAGCCCGAGAACCAGACCATGGCCTCGATCACCTTCCAGAACTATTTCCGCATGTATCCCAAGCTAGCGGGCATGACCGGCACCGCCGCGACCGAGGCGGCGGAATTCTTCGACATCTACAAGCTGAACGTCGTCGAGATCCCGACCAACGTTCCGATCGCCCGCATCGACGAGGACGACCAGTTCTACAAGTCGACGCTGGAAAAGTTCGCCGCCATCGCCAAGGCGATCAAGGAGAAGAACGAGATCGGCCAGCCGGTGCTGGTCGGCACGGTGTCGATCGAGAAGTCGGAACTGCTGTCGAACTTCCTGACGCAGGAAGGCGTGAAGCACTCGGTCCTCAACGCCCGCATGCACGAGCAGGAAGCGCATATCGTGGCGCAGGCGGGCCGCATCGGCGCGGTGACCATCGCGACCAACATGGCGGGCCGCGGCACCGACATCCAGCTGGGCGGCAATTTCGAATTCCGGCTGGAGGACGAGGTGCGCGACATGCCCGAAGGGCCGGAACGCGATGCCGCGATCGCCAGGATCAAGGAAGAGATCGCCGCAGAACGCCAGCGCGTGCTGGAAGCGGGGGGTCTGTTCGTGCTGGGCACCGAACGGCACGAATCGCGCCGCATCGACAACCAGCTGCGCGGCCGCTCAGGCCGTCAGGGCGATCCGGGACTCTCGCGCTTCTACCTCTGTCTCGAGGACGATTTGCTGCGCATCTTCGGGCCGGACACGCTGTTCTCCAAGATGATGAACGCGAACCTGCAGGACGGCGAGGCGATCGGCAGCAAGTGGCTGTCGAAGGCGATCGAGACCGCGCAGAAGAAGGTCGAGGCGCGCAACTACGACATCCGCAAGCAGGTCGTGGAATACGACAATGTCATGAACGACCAGCGCAAGGTGATCTACGAACAGCGCGCCGAGATCATGGACAGCGAGACGGTCGACGATGTCGTGCTGGAAATGCGGACCGACACGGTCAATTCGATGGTGGGCACGGCCTGCCCGCCCGGATCCTATCCCGAGCAATGGAACGTCGAGGTCCTGAAAGCCACCTATGCCGACGTGATCGGCGAGGAAGCGCCCATCGATTCCTGGCTGGAAGAGGATGGCATCGATCCCGAGGACATAGAACAGCGCCTCGCCGCGCAGGCCGATGCCAGGATGGACGCCAAGATCGCCGGCATCGATCCCTCGATCTGGCGGCAGGTGGAGAAATCCGTGCTGCTCGACCGGCTCGATCATCACTGGAAGGAACATCTCGCCACGCTCGACGCGCTGCGCCAGGTGGTGGGTTTGCGCGCCTATGCGCAGAAGCAGCCGATCAACGAATACAAGCAGGAAGCCTTCGCCCTGTTCGAGCGCATGTTGGAAGCGATTCGCGAGGATGTGACCCGCATCCTGATGACGACCAACCTGCGCATGGCGGCACCCGAACCGGCGCCGCTGCCCGAACTGCCGGAATTCCTGACCAATCCCACGGGCGCCATGTCCGTGGGCGGCCAGGCGGCGGGCGGACAGGTGGCGGGCGGACAGGCCGCAGGTCTCATGACCGGCCATGTCGATCCGCTGACCGGCATGGACAACAGCAATGACGGCGACGGCTCGCGCGGGCGCGAGGCGCTGTTCGGGGCGCTGGCGGGATCCACCTTTGCACAGGTCGGTGCCGGCGGGGCGGAGCGCGACAATCCCTATGAAGGGATGGACATCAATCGCAACTCGCCCTGTCCCTGCGGGTCGGGCAACAAGTACAAGCATTGCCACGGCGCGATCAGCTGATCCGCCTTCAAGGGTAAATGCAAGCGGCCCTCCGGACGGGTTTTTTCGCTGTCCGGGGGGCTTTGCCGTTTGATTGTTACGTTCGCAGCGAATGCGTCACGAATGCGTCACATCCTTGCGCCAACTCCGGTCCGCAACCGGGGGACCGCCGCATCGTGGATATCGTCTACATCTACCTGACCGACCCATACGCCGAAGCGATGGAGCCTTTCGCGCATGAGGACATGTGCTTCCGGTTCGAAAGGCTGGAGGCGTCCGGTCCGCGCCGCCTGATCGACGGTCCGATCTGGGCATTCGTAGACTGGGTGATGGACGATCTGTCGGGTCTGGAGATGTGCCGCAGGCTGCGTGCGGACGACCGCACCCGCGACGCGCATGTCACGATGGTGCTGGAACGCGACGATACCGACGACCGCCGCCGCGCGCTGAGCGCGGGCGCGGATGATTACATGGTCGGGCCGCTCGACCGCAACGAGGTGCTGGACCGCGTGCTGGCGGTGCAGGCGCGCAGCCGCCATCGCCACGCGACGCAGAACCTGCAGGCGGGCGAGCTGGTGATCGACCTGATGGCTCTGCAGGCGCGCTGGGGGCAGACCGCGATCGCGCTGCGACCCAACGAGTTTCGCCTTTTGCGATTCTTCGCCGAAAATCCGAATCGCGTGCTTACCCGGCACGAGCTGATCGAAGGGCTGGGCAAGCTTGAGCCCGCCATCGACGAGCGCACCGTCGACGTGTGGATCGGCCGCCTGCGCCGCGCGCTGAAGTCCGCCGGTGCGGGCAATCCGCTGCGCACCGTGCGCTCGCTCGGCTACGTGCTCGACATCGGTTGACCGCGCGTCAGGGCTGGAGCCCGTAAAGCGCGTAGTCCTGCGCCACGCCCGGCCAGATCCGGGCGATATAGGCGATGACATCTTCCCCGCTCCGGTCGCCCAGGCGGCGCTGCGCAAACCCCAGAAGATAGCGGGTCATGTAGGAATCGGGCGCACTGGCGAGCGCGGCCTCGGCATCGGCGCGGGCCTTGTCAGGCTGCCCCATCGTCAGCCATGCCAGCGCCCGGCTGTCGAGCACTGCGGGGCTTCCGCCCTGCTGGACCGCCTGGTCGCATGTCTCCAGCATGGTTTCCCGCCCGACGTTGAAACGGGCGCGATACCAGCAGGAATTATTGAGCAGATAGCTCTTGCCGGGCTGTTCCGCGACCAGCCCGTCGATCAGCGCCAGCCCTTCGTCGGCGCGGCCGCCATAGGCGAGCGCATCGGCCCGCGCGCTGACGAAAGCCTCGTGATCCTCGCCGTTGTCGTCATATTCGTCGAGCAGGGCCAGCGCCTCTTCGGTCCGGTCCATGCGGGCAAGCTGGTCGGCAAGCGTGCGCGCATTGTCGCCATTGGGGTCGAGGTCCAAGGTCTCGCGGAAGTCGGCCAGAGCTTCCTCATCCTTCGCGAGGTAGTGTTTCATGTACCCGCGATAGCGGTAGTTGTCGGGGTTCGGGTCGAGTGCAATCGCCTTGTCCATGTCGGCGAACGCGCCGGCCAGGTTACCGGTCTGATCCCGGAACCGCGCGCGCTTGATGAAGCCGCCGGCTTCGTCGGGATCGCGTTCGATGGCCTTGGCATAGGCATCCTCATAAGGCTGCAGCCGCTTCTTCAGATCGGGCCGGCCATATTCCCAGGCCCGCGGCGCATCGGCCGGGGCGAGCAGGAACGGCAAGGCGCTGGATGCGCGGGCCACTTGCGCGCGGGCGTTCGCGACCTCGCTTGCAGGCAATTCGCCGCCCAGGCTTTCAAGCCGTTCGCGCGCGATCAGGCGGCCACCCGCCAGTTCGACATGCCGTACGACATGTTCGCCGCCGAAAGCCACTTCGGCATCGGGCCTGCCGCGCAAGGCAAATCCCTCGCCATTCTCTGGCAGCAGGATGGTAATTTCGCTTTCGACGAGGCTGGGGAAGCCGAGCGCGACCGGAATATCCTTCCATGCAGGCCGGGCGCGATCGGCGGATAGCTCGTAGTCCGATGCGGGCAGCATATCGAGATCGTGGCGCATGCGAGCGCCCTCCCTCTTCCAGGGCGAGCCGATCAGCCCGGTAACAGTCAACGCGACGACACCGTCTTCCTCCACGATCTCGACCCCGCCCCCCGTCGGCGTCAGCGCGCGGAGCTGGGCGTTGGCGGCCAAGGAATCGATCAGTTGTTCGCGTTGGTCGTCGCTCATCTGGCCGATCGTTGCGGCCAGGTTGCTTGCGGTGGCTCCCGAAATCCTGGTGACGACGGTGGCTATGGTCGGAATCTCGACGCCTCCGCGCTGGTCGAGCGTGATCTGCATCGTCAGCTCGGGAACGGCGGGCAGGCGCGGCTCCACCGCTTGCAGTTCCGCCCCCGCCGCGCGGACGGGCAGCGCATGGCTATAGGGCGGCGTGTTGGCGATATTGGCCAGCCGCGTTCCCGCAGAGGTCCCGTCCAGCCAGTACGGCGTACCGCCGATATCGGCGCGCACGATGACGTGATCGAATGCGCCGGGCATCGGCACCATGCCGGGAACGGCATCGCTGAAGATCGTGTTGACCAGCACCGGCTCAGCAGCGATGTCAAGCCCGTCCAGCAATGCGAGCAGCAGCAGCGACTTCGCCTTGCAATCGCCGAAGCGCAGGTCCCATGTCTTCGCCGGGGCCTGCGGCGTGTAATTGCCGCCGGACATGCCGTTCATCAGATAGCTGATCCGCTCCTGCACCAGCCTTGTCGCCATGGCGGCGCGCTCTAGCGGATCGCTTGTCGTGGCGGCGATGCGTGCGACCTCGCCCGCCAGTGGGCTGCCCGGCGCGATCGTGCCTTGCACGTCATACAGCGGCGCGAAGACCGACGAGACCTGCTGCCAGTCGCGGAACGTGGCGGCCTGCAGGATCTGCGGACGGGTGAAGCGGCTGGGCGCGTCATCGGGCAAGTCCCCGCGCTCTGCCAGCGGCAGGTCGATGCTGACATAGCGATAGCCGCCGCGGCTGGTTTCGTCGGCGCCGGCTACATCGGGCCCGGCATTCCATGTGATCGCCTCGTCCTCGGGCCATGACACAACATTGCGGGCGAAACCTGCTTCCATCGGCTTTGCGAACAGCAGCGAATTGAGCTGCGCGCCGCCCGCCAATGTCTCGTCGCGGACGGTTTGGCTGTAGACGATGTTGAGAACGTCGCCGATGCGCAGGCCTGGGATCGGCATGGTCGCGGTCAACTTGCCGTCCAGCGTGCGCCGTTCAAGCTGCGTCTCGCGCCGCAGCACGGTATAGCGTTCGCCCGACGACAACACGTCCACGGTTCCGCCGCCACGCAGGATACGCACGGCATGGATGGTCAGATCGCCCTTTTCGGGCATCCATGTGGCCGTGCTGGTGCCGCCCTGGGTCAGCGCCTCGGCGCTGTCCAGCTTGATCGCGCGGTCCATATAGATCGTGACCGTCCCGTCCTCGATCCTCTGCTGGACGTCCATGCGCGCGATCGGGGTCTTGGCCGAGATGTCGATGGTATCGGTGCTTAGTACATCGGCCCAATCCGGAGCGGGGCCGTACAGCACCTCCTCTCCGGCAAAGGCGGGCGCAGCCGCAAGCATGACAGGCGCAAGCAGCAGCGCAGTGGCGAAACGCATCGAAAAGCCCCCTTGATCAATCCCTTCCTGCGATGCTGCCACTCGCCGGGGGGCAAGGCAAATCATTCCCGCTTTCGCCGGTTGGCGGCTCCCGCGGCGTGCCGATATGAACCAGCCGGCGCGCTTGCAGCAGGGTCGCAAAAAGCGGCCCGGCATCCCTTGCGGGAGCCGGGCCAGGCAGGTGCAGAAGATCGGGCGGGATCAGAATTCCATCGACGCGCCCAGCGAGAATGAGGCGCCGCGCTTGTAGCTGTTCACGTCGAGGCGATTGGTGCCGTTGTCCTGATATTCCAGATGGCTGCGGGCGAAGATATTGCGCGCCTGGAAGTTCAGCTCGACACCCTGGCCCAGAAACTCCGCCTCAGTCCGTGCGACGAAATCGACGGTCAGGCCTGGATCCTCGACGATCGGCGGCTGCTGCGGGCCATAACCGATCACGCGGTCGCTGGCATAGTTCAGCAGGACGGTGAACTGCTGCAGCACGCCCATGTCCTCAAGCCCGAACTGAAGGTTGGCGACATGCTCCGACTGGCCGGTCATGGCGTCGCCGGTGTCGAAATAGCTGTCGATCGTGACCGGGCTCCCGGGAAACAGCGCCGTCGTCTCGCCGTCGAAGCCCGACAGTTCGGACTTCGAATAGGTGTAGTTCGCGATCAGCATCAGCTTCTTCGTCTCGAACCAGCCGCCTACGTCGAACAGTTCATAGCCGTACTGCGCTTCGAACTCGGCACCGTATAGCTTGGCCTTGGGGACGTTGATGAAGCTCGTGATGCGCCCGCCGCCCGAGGTGATGTTGGTCACCGCCTCGATCGGCTCGTCGATTTCCTTGTAGAAACCGGCGACGCTCAGCCGGTCCCCTCCGCCGATGTAATATTCGGCGCGAACCTCGGCGTTGAGCAGTTCGCTGTCGCTCAGGAACGGGTTGCCGCGGAACTGGCGGTTCGTTTCCGGATCGTAATAGGTCTGCTCGATCAGCTCGCGGAACTGCGGGCGGCCGATGGTCTTCGACCCCGACAGGCGCAGCTGCAGGTCGTCGCTCGCCTCGAACGTCAGCGTCGCCGCGGGAAGGAAATAATCCTCCTCGATATTGGTGACCGAGGCGGTCGGATCGATGTCGCTGAACACCGGCGCGAGCGAGACGTTCTGCTCGCCCTTTTCATAGCGCACGCCGACATCGACCGTCAGCGTGTCGAGCGGCAGCCAGCGCAGCTGCCCGTAACCGGCGTGCACCTGCAGCGCCGCGTCGAAGGCGGGGCTTTGCGAGGGTTCGACCAACGCGACGTTGAAGCCGGCAAGCGTCGCGCCGTTCACGATGTCGCCCGGGCGGCGCAGGCCGACCGCGGTCAGCACGTTATTGTTGAGGCCGTTGCCGACCTGGTCGGGGTCCACGCTCATCTGCAGCTGGAATTCGCGCCGTGCCGAATAGCGGTCGGTGTCGGAATAGGCATAACCGATGGTCGAGACGAGATCGGGCATGATCTCGTAGCTGGCGTCGATGCCGCCGTACCACAGCTGCTCCTGCAGATCCTCGAATACCGAGGTGATCGGGTCAACGTTCTGGATCTGGTTGCCGGTGACATTGGCCACGTAATAATTGCCGGTCGGCGTATCCAGATTGGTGCGGACATAGTTGAACGTCAGATTGTACGGCGCCTCGCGGTCGGTGCGCGCATATCCGCCGCGCAGGTCGAGCGAGAAGGGTCCGAACTCGAACTCGCCCACGACCTGGCTGTCGATCAGCTGGCGCTCGTACCAGGCGGTGTTCTGGGTGACGACGTCGAAATTGTCCTCGAACTGATAGGTATTGGCCAGGCTCGCCTGCTTTCGCGTGTCGCGGATATACAGGTTGGTCCAGCGAATGGTGTGCTCGCCGAAATCCATGCCGATGCCGACAAGCGCGTTGAACAGCATGCGCTGGTCGGTGATGAAGTTCTGCGTGTCGTCGCGCAGGTCCAGGTTGGTCGTGCCGGTCTGCGAGGTGACCAGACGGTTGCGCCAGCTGTTCTTCAGGCCCGCCGTCGCGATCACGCCCAGCACGGCGTCGGAACCGACATCGAACGAGGTGCCGGCAGTGGCCGACGCCGACCAGTTGGGCGGCAGATTGCCGATCTTCTGCACGGTGGCGAGGTTGGTCGGGAAGATCTGCCCGGCGATGCCTTCCTGCGTCTGGATCCCGGCATTCTCGATCCGCTCCCCGCTTGCGTAGAAGGATTCGAGGTTCGAGGGGATGTCGCGGTTGCCATTGTCGAAACCGGTCCAGTCGATGTCCGAACCGTAATAGCTGAGCCCGTCGCGCCCGGTCGTGCGGGTGTCGCCGCCGCCGCTGACCGACAGGGTGAAGAAGCTCTCGTCAGGCACGGCGCGGGTGGTGAGGTTGATCACGCCGCCGCCGAATTCGCCGGGAAAGTTCGCCGAATAGGTCTTCTGCACCAGCGAGGATGCGATGACATTGGTCGGGAAGATGTCGAGCGGGACCACGCGGCTGAGCGGTTCGGGGCTGGGCAGCGGCAGGCCGTTCAGCATCGCCAGCGAATAGCGGTCGCCAAGGCCGCGGACATAGACGCGGCCGTCGCCGACCAGCGACAGGCCGGTCACGCGGTTGAGCGCCCCTGCGATATCGCCTTCGCCGGTACGGGCGATCTGTTCGGCGGTCAGCACGTTGACGACCTGGGTCGACGAACGTGTCACGTCGCGCACGCGGCGGCCGGTCACGATGATGTCGCCGCCCGGAACCGAGATATCGGGTTCGGAATAGGTGTCGTCGACGGGCTGGTCGCTGTCCTCAAGCACTTCGGCACCGGGGCCGAGCGCGTCTTCCGCCTGCTGGATCTCAGCAGATTCGGTGCTGGGATCGTCGCCCGGGGGTACGCCGATGACATCCTGCGCAAAACCGGTGGCGGGAAAGGAAAGCGCGGTGGAAAGCAGGAGCACGCCTGCAAGGCGCTTGCCGGTCGACATGGCTGTGAAACCCCCTCAATGGATCAGTCGGGTCAGGCCCATGCAGGGGCCTGTCAAAAATCAGATATGAAAAGGGGGAGGGCGGACCCGGCGCTGGTCCGGATCGCACCCTCCCCGATCAGGCGATCAGGAATAGACCGGCAGTTCGGTGCACGGTCCGGTGTTGTTGCCAAAGGTCAGGGTGGCGCTGTCGCAGGTCCAGCCTTCGTACCAGGTGTCGGTCTGGTCAGCGACGGCACCGATGTAGTCGGTGTCGTCGAAGTAGCTCGACAGCGCGGTCGGGTTGTAGGCGGCGACGCCCGTCTCGCCCGTGCCGTTGATGAACGAACCGGTCAGGGTGATCGCGAAGGCCGCATCGGTGTCGTCGCCGTCGTTGAAGGCGGCGGCAACCTGCGCGTCGGTCACGCCCGACGAACCGCGGAACGGCTGGGTCGTGCCGCAATCGGCGACGACCGATGCGAACAGCGGATCCTGTGCCAGGGTCACGGTCTCGTCCAGACGCACGCAGGTCCGGTCGCCTTCTATGTCGATCACCGAATTGACCAGGCTGAACTGCGCGCCGCCGCGAAGGCGAAGTGCCTGCGAGCTGCCGGTGCTGCGCGACAGGAAGGTCGCGTTGGCGATCTGCAGGTTCGTGCGGGGCAGGGCGCCGGTGGTGTAATCCTCATCGGGCGAGTCCAGCTCGATGATGCTGTCACCGGTGTTCGCACGCTGTGCGACGATCACGTACTGCAGGTTCGCCTGCGCGCCGGTGTCGACATCGAGCGAGTCGTCCGAAGCGCCTACGACCACGACGTTCTTCATGTTGACCCGGCCGCCGAAGAATTCGGTGCCGTCGTCCGAGCTGTTGAAGCTCATCCAGTGGTCGATGGTCGTGCCCGAACCGATGCCGCCGGTGGTCAGCGACTGCAGTTCCGAGCCGCCTTCCAGCGTGAAGCCCGAATAGCGGATCTGGAAGTACTGCATGGTTCCCGAGCTGTCGCCGGGCGTGTTGCCGCCGAACAGCGTCTCGACGGCCGCGCCTTCCAGGGCCTGTTCGCAGCTGGCCTGGTTCGCCTTGTTCGGAACGCCGTCGCGGCAATCGGAAACCGGCGCGCGGCCCAGCAGCACGACGCCGCCCCACTGCGCATCGGAACCGTCGGTCGACAGGCCCAGCACGTTGTCGCGGCTGGTGAAGACGATCGGCATGTCGGGCTCGCCGACGGCATCGATCTGGTTGCCGCGGTTGACGACCAGATAGGAACGACCGGTCGCGCCATAAAGGATCGCGCCGGGCTCGATCGAGAGCGTCACGTCGCTGTCCGCGTCGCTGGGAACCGCGCCGCCATCGGTGCCGACATCGACGCGGCCATTGATGGAGTAGAGCAGGCCTTCGATATAAGGCAGGTTGTCGCTCTCGTCGAACGAGGCGGGCAGGGTGCAGACGCGATATTCGCCGGTATCGCCGGTGATCGTGCCCGCGTCGGTCAGGCCGCCGCTGGAATTGATGGTCGGGCAGCCGGCGGCCGGCGTCACCATCGGGGTCGGCGTGGGCGTGGGCGAAGGCGTCGGCGCGGGGGCCGGGGCCGGGTTCTCGATGATGATGTCACCGCCCGTGCCGGGAGAGACGATTTGGTCGCCGCCACAGCCGGCGAGCGCCAGCATGCTGCAGCCAAGAATAAGCGAGCGGTGAATATTGGTCACGGCGAATGGTCCCCTTGGTACCGAGAATCGAATAGCGTCGCGATTTCGGATCGCGGGGTCCGGCTAGACCCGCGTTGTGACAGTTTCTTTGCAAGCATTTGATCATCGCGGCGGTGCAGAGGCGAAAGCGGCGGAAATCCGCCGTTTCGACGCTGCAGAAAGATTTTTCGCTTCCCGGCCGCGCCAATGTTTCAGAAAAATGACAATGTTACAGAAATGTTGCAGTCCGCCGCGTGTGAGCGCATGTTTCCTTCAAGACGACAACAAGGAGAGAAGGTAATGGCAATCGCTACGCTGCTTGCAGGGCTGCTTCTGGCAGGAACCACGACGGCCGCGGCCACTGCGGCCGATGGCCAGGACGCTGCGACGCAGCCGACCACTTCCAGCGAGGAGATCGAGGTCGCGGCGGTCATCGACAACGGCGATCCGGTGCAGCTGCTCAATCGCGGCGTAAGCCACGCGCGCGACGGCGAAACCGAGATGGCGCGCGCCATGTTCACCCGCGTCGCCGACAATCGCATGCGCTATCAGGTTGAGACGGTGAACGGCGGCTGGAAGGATTCGCGCAACCTGGCCCGCAAGGCGCTGGGCATGCTCGACCGGGGCGAATTCACGCAGTCGCGTATGGCCAAGGCCGAATAGGCACGATCCAGATATAACTTCGCAAGACGGGGCGCGGTCCGCACCAACGGGTGCCGGACCGCGCCCCTTTTCGTTCGGGCCTTCGGCCGATTCCGACCCATTTCCGATCTTGTCTCGCGTGCGGCAAGCGCGCATGATCGCCGGGTGTTCACATCCAGCGCAGGGCGGTCTTTCGCCCCCGCACAAGCTCTGCAACCGAGATGACGGTCCGATATCTGTCAGGAAACTGTAACACGGTCGTAACACCGTTTCCGCATCGCGCGGCCAGCCCATTTTTTCCTGTATGGCGAGCGTGATGAACGAAATGATTCGATCCGAAGCGGCCTCCATCGGCTCGCTTCTGCCGCAGGAGCTCTACTATAATCGCGAGCTGAGCTGGCTGGCCTTCAACCGCCGTGTCCTGGCCGAAGCTGCGCGGCCCGAATATCCCTTGCTGGAACGTGTCCGCTTCCTCTCGATCTCGGGCAGCAATCTCGACGAATTCATGATGATCCGCGTGGCGGGCCTTGCCGGACAGGTGCGGCGCGGGATCTCGAAACTGTCGATCGAGGGGCGCACCCCCTCGCAGCAACTCAGCGCCATCCGCGAGGCGACCGAGGAACTGCAGATGGAGCAGCAGCACGTCTGGCGCGAACTGCACGGACTGCTGGCCAAGGAACACATCCACGTCGCGGACGAGGGCCGCATCGATACCGAGGCGCGCAACTGGCTGAAGGACTATTTCCTCGACCATCTGCTGCCGGTGCTGACGCCGCAGGCGATCGACCCCGCGCATCCGTTCCCCTTCGTCGCGAACCAGGGGCTGGGCGTGCTGTTCCACCTGACCCGCATCTCGGACGGCGAGCAGGTGGTCGAGATGATCCTGATCCCCTCGGCGCTGCCGCGTTTCGTGCGCGTACCGGGCGGGGAGGACGCGACCTATATCTCGATCGAGCGGCTGATCTGCCGCTTTGCCGATCTGCTGTTCCCCGGCTTCCGCATCGAGGGTGACGGCGCGTTCCGCGTGCTGCGCGATTCCGATATCGAGCTTGAGGAAGAAGCCGAGGATCTCGTCCGCTATTTCCGCACCGCGATCCAGCGCCGCCGTCGGGGCCGCGTCATCCAGCTTGAGATCGAGGAGGATTTCGACCCCGTTGCCGAGGTGCTGCTGCGCGAACAACTGGGCCTTTCGGATGCGCAGGTGATCAAGACCAATGGCATGATCGGCGTCGAAGGGCTTGCCGACATTGCCGAGGAAGATCGGCCCGATCTGAAATTCGATCCCTATTCGCCGCGCTATCCCGAACGCATCATGGAGCATGACGGGGACTGCTTTGCCGCCATCGGCGAAAAGGACATCGTCATCCACCACCCGTATGAAAGTTTCGAGGTGGTGGTCGATTTCGTCCGCCAGGCCGCCAACGATCCCGACGTGGTGGCGATCAAGCAGACGCTGTACCGCGCGGGCAAGCAATCGGCGATCATCAACGCGCTGATCGCGGCGGCAGAGGCCGGCAAGTCGGTCACTGCCGTGGTCGAGCTGAAGGCCCGGTTCGACGAGGAGCAGAACCTGCTGTGGGCCAACCAGCTGGAACGCGCGGGCGTGCAGGTGATCTATGGCTTCGTCGACTGGAAGACCCACGCCAAGGTGTCGATGGTCGTGCGGCGCGAGGGCAATCGCTATCGCACATATTGCCACTTCGGCACCGGCAATTACCACCCGGTGACGACGCGCATCTATACCGACCTGTCCTTCTTCACCGCCGATCCGCGCTTTGGCCGCGATGCTGCCAAGCTGTTCAATTTCGTGACCGGCTATGTCGAACCCCACGGGCTGGAACAGCTGGTCGTATCGCCCATCGACATGCGCAACGAATTGTATCGCAACATCGACCGCGAGATCGCGAACCAACAGGCCGGGCGGCCCGCCGCCATCTGGGCCAAGCTGAATTCGCTGACTGACAAGGGTGTGATCGACAAGCTGTACGAAGCGGGGCAGGCGGGCGTGAACATCAGCCTGGTCGTGCGGGGCATCTGCTGCCTGAAGACCGGCATACCGGGCATCTCGGACACGATCGAGGTCAAGTCGATCATCGGCCGCTTCCTTGAACACAGCCGCATCTGGGCTTTTGCCAACGGCTATCGTCTGCCCAGTCCGCGCGCGCGGGTGTTTATCAGCAGCGCCGACGCGATGAGCCGCAACCTGGATCGCCGGGTCGAGGCGATGGTGCCGATCCGCAACCGCACCGTGCACGACCAGATCCTCCAGCAGGTGCTGCTCGCCAATCTGCTGGATACCGAACAAAGCTGGATATTGCAGGACGATGGCAGCTATATCCGGGCCGATTCCACCGACAGGCCTTTCAACCTGCACAATTATTTCATGACCAATCCCTCGCTTTCGGGGCGCGGCCAGGCACTTGTCGAAGATGCCGTGCCGCGGCTTGCCTTGCGCAAGGGTGCACAGGTCTGACAAGGTCCCCAGAATGACTTCCCAGAACATCCGCCGCAAACGCGACTCCTCCCGCAGCAATGGAGGGTACAGCTGCGCCGTCATCGACATCGGCTCGAACACGGTGCGCATGGTCGTCTATGGCGGCTCGTCACGCGCACCGACGGTCCTGATGAACGAGAAGGTGACCGCCCGGCTCGGCCGCGACCTGGCCGATACCGGCAGGATGCCCGAAGACGGGATGGAGCTGGCGCTGGCCGGGCTGGCCCGCTTCGCGCTGATCCTGTCCGACCTTGAGATCGAGGATGTCCAGACCGTGGCCACCGCCGCCGTGCGCGAGGCTTCCAATGGGGCGGCGTTCCTTGGCAGGGTCGAGGCGCTTGGCCTGGAACCCCGGCTGATCTCGGGCGAAGAGGAAGCGCAGATCAGCGCGGCGGGCGTCATCGGCGCGTTTCCCGGGCGTGACGGCGTGGTCGCCGATCTGGGCGGCGGCAGCCTGGAACTGGTCGCGATCCGCGATGGCGAGGCGCAGGGCGGCGTCAGCATGCCGCTGGGCACGCTGCGGCTTGCCAGCCTGCTTGAACAGGGCGAGGAACGCGTCGACGCGGTGATCGAACAGGCGCTGCGCGATGCGGGCTGGGACCATTCGATTACCGGGCCGCTGTTCATGGTCGGCGGAACGTGGCGATCCATGGCGCTATACGCGATGCACCGCCAGTCCCATCCGCTGTCCGATCCGCACGGGCTCAGCATCGATGCGGACGCCGCGGCCAAGCTGGCGAAGCGCATCGCGCGCGCCGATGGCGGCGAGCTCAAGCTGGTGCCCCGCGTGTCGTCGATGCGCGCATCGATCCTGCCGGGCGCAGCGGTGCTGCTGGGCGCGCTTCTGGACCGCCTGCAGCCCGAGGGGCTGGTATTCTCTTCATGGGGGCTTCGCGAAGGTCTGTTGCATGCACGGTTGAGCAAGGCCGAGCAGGGGCAGGATCCGCTGCTGGCAGGCGTGGGCCAGTTCGCGTCGCAACTTGGCGCATCGCCGGCCGTATCGGCGCGGATCGCGGGCTGGACCACCGCCGCGCTTCCGGCCGAGCGTCACGGAACCGAGCGGCTTCGCCTTGCCGCGACCATGCTGGCGCTGGCCTCGATGCAGGTCGAACCGAACCTGCGCACCACTCAGGCGGTCGAATGGGCGCTGTACAAGCGCTGGCTGGATCTGACGGATAGCGAGCGGGGGATGCTGGCGGCGGCGATCCTGGCCAACAGCGGACAGACCGAAATGCCGCAATCCATCTCAGCGCTCGCGCCCGAAGACCGGCTGCGCGAGGCGATCGGCTGGGGCCTTGCCATCCGTCTCTGCCGCCGGCTTGGCGGACAGTCGCGCAAATCGCTCAACGTAAGCTTGCTGGCGGTCGAGGATGACGAGTTGCGGCTGTATCTTCGCAACAGCCATGCTGCACTGTACGGTGCGCCGCCGCGCAAGGACCTGAAGCTGCTCGCCGAACATCTGGGTCTCGATCCCGTGGTCGAAATCCTGGTGAAGGAGGATTTCGCTGCCAAACGGGATGAAATCGCGGACCGCAAGTGGAGCGATGCCATCGCTGCCAAATAACCAACAAAAAACGTCCCGGCCGAAAGCCGGGGCGTTTTTCTGTTCTATTCGCTTACAAAGCGAGAAGCGTCGTCAGACGTCGTTTCCGAGCGCGCCTTCGACCTTGCCCTTCACCTGCTGCCCTTCGCCCTTGACTTCCTGCTTGCGGCCTTCGTTCCGGGTCTCCGGATTGCCGCTCTGCTGCTTGGCCTTGCCGATGGCTTCGTTGGTGTTGCCTTTTACCTTGTCGCTGAGTTCACCCATGGTGTTCTCCTTTTTCCAATGTGACCCGATTATCCGGGCTTTGGAATAGAAACGAATCGGCGGGCTGCAATGATCCGGGCCGGGCTTCGGTTCGTCGCGCCAAGCGGTCCATTGATCGCGCAATCACGAAAAAGCCATGATTCGCAGCCGTTTGCGGCAACAACCCGCCCGAAATGAGCCTGGGTTGGATCTGGCTGAAAGAAGTGGCTCCCCGAGTTGCAATGTGGAGCCATCCACGCGCATCCATCGCCTTCCACAATGCTGCGCTAAGCCGCAGAAACGCTGGGGATGGGCTCCACACCATTCCATTGACAGCCACCCCAAGCCGCGTCACAAATGGTGAACTTCTGTGGTAACGCAAAGGAAGGCTCCACTTTGAAAAGCCTTACTGCATTGAAGGTCCGAACGGCGGGGCCGGGCATCCATGGTGACGGCAAAGGCCTCTATTTGCGAGTGAAGCCTTCCGGTGCGCGTAGCTGGGTCTTGCGGGTCCAGTACAACGGCAAACGGCAAGACATCGGCCTAGGTTCGACAGATGATCTGACGCTGGCAGAAGCGCGCGAGAAGGCGGCGTATCTGCGCAAGATCGCCCGCCGGGGTGATGATGCCATTGCCGAACGTGACAAGGCCAAGATCAAGATCCCGACCTTTGCCGAGGCTGTCGAGCGCGCTCATGCCGAACTCGGGAAAGGCTGGGCAGAGAAAACCGCAGAGCAGTTCAAGTCATCGCTGGAAACTCATGCTGTGCCTGCCATCGGCAAACGGCGTGTCGATCAGATTGAAACCGCGCATATCATCGCGGCGCTAGCCCCGATCTGGACCGATAAGCCGCAGATCGCTCGCAAAGTTCGCCACCGTATCATGCAGACGCTTGCCTTCTCAAAGTCGCACGGATGGCGCACTGAAGCTGTCCCGCTGGCAAAGGAAATCACGGACGGGCTAGCGAAACAGCCGGAGAGCAAAGGCTTCCGTGCGATGCCTTACAAGGAACTGCCGACCTTTCTTGCAGAACTAATCGGTGAAGAAGATTCTCCTGCGCGGCTGGCGCTGGTGTTCACAGTTCTGACCGCCGCCAGATCAGGAGAGGTGCGCAAGGCGCACTGGTCTGAGATTGATTGGGAAGCGCGAGAATGGAACCGGCCTGCTGATCATATGAAGAGTGGCAAGCCGCATACAGTGCCACTATCCGATGCCGCTTTGGCAATTCTGGATCGAGCCGCAGAACGCTATGGCGACGATGGTTTGATCTTCCCTAATGGCAAGGGAAAGACCCTCTCTGATGCCGCACTAGGCAAAATGTTGAAGGACAGCGGGCGAGGGGAGACGGTCCACGGTTTCCGCTCCAGCTTCCGCGACTGGGCCGCTGAGAGGATGCCCCATATCCCATATGCAGTAGCGGAAATGGCATTGGCGCATAGCGTCGGAGATGCGACCGAACGCGCGTATCTGCGAACCGACCTGCGCGACCTGCGGCGTTCCCTCAGCGATGCATGGGGGGCTTTCGCCGCCCCATCCATAAGTTCTGATCGCGGCGACATCATCAGGATGGAGAGAGTCTAATGCCTGAAGGCGTCCTACATCAGCCTTCGCGAAGATCGCTCGATGAGTTGAAACTTCGCGCACCCGACTTCCCGGTGCGTGAGTTTGAAAGGGCAATCGGAACTTATAAAATCGAACGGGAGCATGTCGAGCAGCCGAGCCGAGATGTGCGAGATGAACTGGACGAAATCGCATCTCTTTCAGCCAAGCTCTATTCCCTGCTTTCCGCCAAAAGCGATGAGATGGAAGGCTATCTTGGCGTCGAATGCGTTAAATTTGGCAGGCCTATGTTGCCCGAAACGATGATGAAGGATCTGCTTCATCTGCAAGGCCTAGCGCTGAACGCGAAGACTGAGGCGGCGAAAAATGTCTCAAAAGGAAGGGGGGCATCTCCAACAACTCGGCTTATCTGCGAACTTGCTGCAGCGCTTGATAGCGCCGGGTTGGAAGCCACCAGTAAAGCTAATGGACCGCTGAGGATCGCGTTCGACATCGCGATGGAAGAACTGAATCTATCTTTTGCAGATACCGGCGACACGGTGCGAAAGGCGCTCAATTCGCCGCTCCGGAAACAAAGGCTTCGTTAATCGGCAATTGTTTCCGAACAGGGTTGCTGCGCGCCGGGCGAATATGAGTATCTATTCCTGCCATCTCATTCCACTTGGAAAGGATGGCAAATGTCAGAACGCCTGTTGCGGCTTGAAGCAGTCGAAGACCGAATTGGTCTGAAGAAATCCAAGATCTACATGATGGTAAGCGCGGGCGAGTTTCCGCGCCCGGTTAAACTCGGCAACGGGCATATCAACGGCTGGCCTGAAAACGAGGTCACCGCATGGATTAAGGCTCGCATCGCTGAACGGGGGGAGGCGGTCTGATGGCCAGCAAAAACCCCCACCAGCGCGAACTGGCAGGGGCTGCATCCTTTGACCGGGAGTGCCAGCCTTCTAGCAGCGAAACGCGCGAAAACTCAACAACTTTCGACCACCAAGTCATCATCGGCCAAGGCATCGGGAACATGTTCCTGGTGTCCGTAGAGCCCGCCCACCCCGATCATCCACCACAGATATTCGACTGCCACCGCAAGGCGCGTGGCTACGCTGGCGGGCTTCGACTCTGCCACCGTTGGCAGCTTGTCGACCAGACGGGAGGCGACAAATGAACACTGTAAAGAAAGACCCAGCCAGCGACATCTTCGGGGCCGTGCTGGCCTTCGAAAATGTGACCAACCGCCTGGTGCGGATCGAGCGCATGGTACGGCTCATGGCGGCATCGCAAGTGCTGTCAGAGCAGGACGGTGATGCCTTCGAAGGGATGGCAGACCTGATCGAGTCCTGCAGCGCCGAAACGGTGAAGTACCAGGATGAATTCTCCGCCCTCTCCAGATCCTACATGCAGGAGGCGGCGCTATGAAAGTTCCTCCCTACTTCATCAAAGAACTGCCGCTGGTCGAAATGGAAGCGGGCTGCGCGTGGCTGCAACTGCCATCAGGCACAGGGCCGCAGCTGGTCGTGCCGCGCAGTACGTGGCGGCATTTCCTTGAGGCCGAAATACGGCGCTTGAACGAGTTCGAAAAGGTCGAGCGCGCGGCACGGCAGGTTGTCCAATTCGAGGAGGCGGGGGGCGCACGATGAACCTCCCCCACTTCAGCAACAGCGCCGTGCCGATTGATCGGAGGCAATTGGAACAGCTTCTGGAAAGCATGACGGCAATGCAGAACCTTACTGCACAGATTGTCGCGACACTGCTCGACAAGCTGGACGACATCGATGGCGACCCAGATGTCGAACTCGACGGCGACGAAACCGACAGCAGCCAGTGCGAAGACGATCACCCGCTGATCGGCACCGGCGCGCTTCGTCCAGGCATCTGGGGCGGTGGTTCCGGCTGTAGCATCTCCGACCCTGACTCGGCGGTGGACGACAGTCCCTGTGATGCCGACTCTGAAGACGGCATTTGAGGTGCGCCCGTGTCTAGGAAGAAGTGGAAAGCGGACCACCGCGCCGACACGCGAGGGGATGGCCTTATCGGCCTCCCCAAGTGCGTTTACACCAGCGAGGCCTATCGTAGTCTCGACCTATACGGGCGGGCTGTCCTGATGGAGATCCTGTCCCGCTTCAACGGCTACAACAATGGCGAGATCGGCTGCAGCTATCGCGAAATTGCCGAGGGCCTTGGCAATAGGAACTTCAACCGCATTGCCCGCGCCGTCGCTGATTGCATGGAACGCGGCTTGCTCGACATTGGGCAGGAAGCTGTCTGGAAAGAGCGGCACTCTCGCCAGTATCGCCTGACATGGATCATGAGCGGCAAACCGCCCTTCACTGCTAAGGCGACCAACGATTACCTCGACTGGGCACAAAAAAAGGCCGCTGACCACGTCTCAGCAGATGGGAATGAAACTGCTGACCACGTCTCAGCAGGGCCGAACATGTCTGCTGAGGCATTGTCAGCAGTGAAACAGGCAAAAGCGCAGAAATCCGTCAAATCTGTTTCAGGCAATCTGCTGACCACGTCTCAGCGCTTATATAATAGCCATCCCAAGGCAGGGAAAACCGGCTGTGAAACACCTGAAATAGTACATGACCCCAAAAGCGGCGATAAGGCCGATCTTTGGAAATGGACGGTCGACCATCTGAAGCGCAGCGAACCCGGCGAGCAATCGCGGCTGGCAAAGGCTGTCCCTATCCCGGCAGCAACCCTGTCGAAGTTCATCAACGGCGGCGGTCTGCCCGACAAATACCGGGAGCCGCTGACCGATGCGGTGGTGGTGTACTGATGCCCTGGCACAAACACCGCCCCGCAACAGCGCACCACTATGGCCCCGCTTACCGCCGAATCCGCAAGCGACTGCTGGCAGGCGATCCAGACTGCGCCATCTGCGGCGAACGGCCAGCCAAGATCGCAGATCACCGCCAGCCAATCTGCATGGGTGGCGAAACGACGGCAGCGAACATGCAGCCGGTCTGCATTCCCTGCAGCCTGAGCAAGACCGGCAAGGAAGGCGCTGCGATGCGAGCGGCCAAGCGTCGGGCACGGCAACGACAGGAACGCAAGGCATGAGGGGGGACCGCCATTGTCTGGCAGCATCGCCTGACACCGCACCGCCACCGTCCCCACGCGCAGATTTAATCCCGCTGTTTGAAAACAGGAGCGGCAATCAATGACCGACCGAACCCCATGGCAGCACAGGCGGCAGTCGGCCACGGCGCGTGGCTACGGAGGAGAGCATAAGCGCCTGCGCAAGATCCTGCTGGCGGCCGAGCCGCTATGCCGGGAATGCCGGAAGAAGGACCGCGTAACTGCCGCCACGATAGCCGATCACATCATACCGCTATCGCGCGGCGGCAAGACCGAACTGGCGAATTACCAGCCGCTATGCCGCGAGTGCAGCGACAAGAAAACGCTGACCGACCAGGGCAAGCGCTATCGCCCGCGCATCGCGCCAGACGGGTGGCCGATCGAATGACGGGGGGCAGCCAAATGTCCAACGCCTGCGATCACAGGCACCGACCCCGCCCACCTCTTCAACCGCAAATACAGTTTCTCGCCCGCGCGCGCGAGGCAGCAATAGGAGACCCGCATGACCGAGATTATCCAACCTTCTGAGCAAGCGCTGAGAGTTCGGGATCAGATCCTGAAGATCGTTTTTGCTGAGAACGACCAGACAGGCGACACCCGTTCGGTGTTCCATGGCATCGCGCTCGCCTTCGGACAGGTGCTTTCGTCCGTCCAGCCCAACCCAGAAGATGCGGCTGCGTGGATGACCCGCGAAGCGCAACGCATCCGATTGACCGGCAAGCCGGAGGGGCCGTTGCAATGAGCGAGGAACTGCAAGAGGCGGCAGAGGTCCGCGCCCGCACCGAACGCCTGATCGATACGCTAGGCGGCGCAGGAATGACGCAGCGGGCCATTGTGGTCGGAATGCAGCTTGCGCTGACCGAACGTCTCCTAACGGCGGATGGAGCAGCGGCTGCAGCCAGGTTCCTGCGCGATCAGGCCGATCAGGTTGAAGCTTGGGGGCCGGACTACCTTGCGGCGCTGCAATCTTGACTTTCGCGATCAATTATGCGACAGCCGCCTTTGTCGATTGCGTGAGATGCGCAGTCAGACCCCGATCCCCCCGTCCGCGATGGACGCAGGCTCGGCCGAAAACCTGAACTTCAGGCACAGGCGAGGTGCGTCCAAGATGAACTACGCGGATTCCGCATTTGAAATTAAACAACTGAACGACAGCGGCGCTATCGAAGGCCTGCTGGCGGGCTTCAACACGCTCGACAGTCACGGCGACCGCATTGACGCAAAGGCCTTTACCCGCACGCTTGCAGAGCGCGGCGACCGCCCGATCCCGATGCTGCTACATCACGATCCGCGCCGCCCGGTTGGTGCCTGGCAGGAATGGCAGGAGCGCCCCGATGGCCTGTTCGTAAAGGGCAAGCTTACGCTGACCGCGCGCGATGCACAGGAGGCCTATGCGCTCGCAAGGGATGGCGCATTGACCGCTCTCTCCATCGGCTATCAGGCCAAGCAGGCTCACCGAGACCAGCGAACCGGCGAGCGGCATTTGCTCGATGTCGAGCTGCACGAAGGCAGTCTGGTCACCATCGGCAGCAACCCTGACACCCGGGTTTCCTCGATCAAGATGATCGCCGGGGTGCGGGATATTGAAGATATGCTTCGGGAAGGCGGTCTTTCCGGGCGCAAGGCCAAGGCAGCGGCGGGCGCTGCGTGGCGAACCATCAACGACAGCAACAACGATCAGGCTGCGGAGGATGCCCTCCGGGCTGCAATCGCTCGCCTGCAGAAATGAGAGATAGAACCATGAGTGACATTGCAGATCTGATTTCCAAGCACACTGACGCGATGGAAGCGCAGCTTGAAGAGACGAAGACCATTGCGCTGGAAACGCGCGGTCAATTCCAGGAACTGGAACAGAAGATGTCTCGCGGGGGCGGCGGCGGCGTTGGCGAACACAGCGATAGCTGGGGATCTGAGTTCACCCGCGAGGTCGGACACGAGGTCAAAGGCCTGATGCAGACCCGAGGACATATCGGGCTGGAACTCAAAACCATCATTACCAGCGCGACGGGCGATAGTCTTATTGTCCCGCAGCGCGATCAGATGCTGGGGCTTCCCAAGCGCCGGCTCACTGTTCGCTCGCTGATGTCCATTGTGAACGTCACCAGCGGCAGCGTGGAATATCCCAAGCTGGCCACCCGCACGAATGCCGCCGATGTGGTGGCCGAGGCGACCCTGAAGCCTGAGAGCGGATTGACGTTCGATCTGGAGACGGCTCCGATCCGTACCATTGCCCACTGGATTCCGGCATCCGTCCAGGTGCTGGAGGATGTGCCGCAGCTTCAGTCCCTCATCGACGAGGAACTGACCTACGGCGTGGCGCTGAAGGAAGAGGCGCAGTTGCTCTACGGCGACGGCACCGGCCAGAACCTCAGCGGACTGGTGACGAATGCAACCGCCTTTGCCGATCCCATGAGTCTGGTGCAGCCGACCATGATTGACCTGATCGGCGCGGCTATCCTGCAGTGCTCGCTGACTGACGTTCCGCCCGATGGGATTGTCATCCACCCGTCCGACTGGTGGCGGATGCGACTGCTGAAGGATGCCGATGGCAAGTACATTTTGGGCGATCCAGGGGCGAACGTGACGCCGATGCTGTTTGGCCTGCCGGTTGTTCCGACGCAGGCGCAGACCATCGACAAGTTCCTGGTCGGCAGCTTCCGCTCCCAGACGCTTTACGACCGCCACCGGACGCGCATCGAGATCAGCACGGAGCATGATGACTTTTTCACGCGCAACCTCGTCGCCATTCGCGGCGAGGAGCGCATCGGTATGGCGGCGAAACGCCCTGAAGCGCTGATTTACGGCGACTTCGGAAACGTGACCTAAGGCCATCGATGGCGCTGCGCAGTCATATCCGCAGTGTCGTCATGCGTGGGGGAAAGGCTGGCAGGGTACTTGGTCGTCACCTGCCAGCCGGAACCCCGGGGGGCCTTCTAAACCGCAGAGCCCTTCGGACAGAGTACCGACCCGCTCCCAAAACATACGCATCAACAGTTCAGACTTCGGACCCCCACCATGCCCAGGCAATGCGAACAATGCGGCGAACTGGTGACCGTTCAGGCGAACACAGCAGCCGAACGCGGCTGGCGCGAGAGGGCGAAGCGGTACTGCACCGAACGTTGCCGGAAACGCGCTGAGCGGGCGCGAGCGAGGGCGAGAGCCAATGCGTGAAATACCCTTCGACCGCTACCCGGTAATCGCAGCCGATCTAATCCGCAACCACGGCCCCGCTGCGCTGTCTCTGGTGGCCGAGGAACACCGGCAGGCCACTATCGGCTGCGACGCCGAGGGCGCGGCCTTTTGGAGGTTGGTGTCGGCGCGGATGAAGAATGGTCCCATAACGTGCGCCACCGCCTGCGACCATGAGCAAATGCCGGATTGAGCCAATAGGCCACCAAGAATGTCGCGATAGTGCCAGCCACCGCAAGGACGCCGACAAGATTGCCGTCGAGCCCACCCGCTAGCGCTTGGAAAAGGGCAAGCACCGCGATGGCCGCTACGCCTGGTAGCATTCTTCCGAAGAATCGCATTCAGGGCTTCCTCCCATTTTATGCACTCGGCATAACACGCTGAAGCAACTTGCCCAAAACGTTCCTGCTCTGTTCCAAAGACTAATGGGCCGAATCAAGCTAGACACGATCACCGACTTTGCGCGGCGAGGATATGACGCCAAGGTGGTCTGCGGTGCCTGTGGTAACGCCGCGCACTGGAATGCGACCGAACTGGCGATGGAATTGCACCGCCGCAGGAAATCGCTCAGGATCGATGCGGTGGAGCCGCACATGCGGTGCCGGGCCTGTGGGAAGCGTGGCGCTATGATTCAGCCGGTGGAGATGTTTTAGCGGATGCGCAGAATTGCGAGAAACCTGTTTTCGCAATCGGCAGACCGAGGGTTCGCCGCCAATATCGGTAATTTTGAAAGAGTGTGCTGACAGAGCTTGGTGAGACACCAAACTCCTCTGCTATGTCGACCATTGAGCGGTCACATGCCAATGCCTCAATAATTGCAGTATTTCGTTCTGAATTTGCGCGAGCATCCCAGAAGACGCGAAACGCCATTTCATAGTCTTCGGTTTTTGGCACACTGCTTACGGCGGCGACCTTCTTCCGGAGATCAAAAAGGATTTTCTCACCCATATTAGGAATTTTTAGCGCTTCGACATCACTTAGCGCATTGAACTGACCAATCGTGGTGATCCCGTCCTTGACGAGCGCATTGACTGCCTTGTCGGTCAAACCGCAGAACCGAAGAGATACATCATCGATTGTGTCTGGAAGAAGCATATGAGTCGCCAGTGAAGCAGTTCTAAAAAGTGTTGAACTGTTCTTGATACCAGCTTCTTGCAACGATGGATTGCAACTGAACCATTATCAGCAGCGCCTGACTGGCATCGCCCGCGATACAGGTGTGTATCCGGTCGAGCATTCCTGATTGCGCAGTTTGGCCAGCAGGCTTTGAAACACCACCGGGTGTAGCGGTTGCTCAAATCTTAGACCTGCGCTGATGCCAGGCCGAACCCATCGAACCGTGGCGTAGAGCGGGCCGATGTTTGCGATGCCGACCTTGATCCTGTCTCCTTCGTACAGAGCCGCAGGTATACCTTCGATCTTGCATCCATGGCAGGTGAGATCGAGAATCGTGACGTTTTGGGCTGGCTGAAAAGCGTGGCGAAAGGAACCCACAGTCTCCACCGGCTCGCGCGAAGCCGACCTCTTCATAATTTACTTCCTCTGCGACCTAAGCCACGGTTTTTGCATACCAATTGAAGAATGAACAGCGCTGTGCGATGGAAGAACCGCCCCGTGGACCAGGAGGCACACGAGACGGTTCCCCGCGGTCGGTCGCGACCCTTGCCCCCATGCGCGCCATGACAGCGCACAGGGTCTGCTAAAACAACCACATTGAACGAAAGGTGAGGACGTCAAAATCGGGTCGCGGGTGATCTTAACGCCCTCGTGCACCATTTACCGAACTGTTGGGTCCCGGTCGATAGCGATTCCTTATTACCGTATCTCGGGAATTAATTGATGGCAGTGAGGATTACTACTGCGATTGCCACTAGGATAATGAGCGGCACGACGAGATGCACATCGCGAGCGCCACACTTGCCGCAAGTCGTGACAAGGAGATCGCCCTCAGTCAACGCACCGCATCGGTGACATCGGTTTGGCAGCTTCCTCAGTTTTACTTCCTTCACCGACCGGGCGCAGGATGGCGCGCAGGATGCTCAATACCTGCTAGTGCGGGCGGCGGTCCATAGACAAGTGGCTCAGCCTGCCGTTCAGCCGGAGAAGTGATTAACAGGACCGCAAAGGGATCGCCTTCACAAATTGAAGATCGGGTGTTTTGCCTTTCTGCAGGTTGGCGAGAACGTGTAGATAGACAGAGGGATAGAGTGGCTGAAGAAACCGCAGCCCAACCTCTCTGCCACGCTCCACCCATTGGATCTTGGCTTCGACTGGCGCGAGGCCCCCGAAGCGGACCGTCAGCATGTCACCGACATTTAAGCTACGAGAGATGCCTTCCAGCCGCGCGCCCTCCGCTGTCAGATCAACCAATCGCGCCGGGTAAGCAATGCCGGAACCGATCCGATAGTGGCAGTCAGCCTTGACGGAACTGCGCTCTTGGGCGCGGCTGAGTATCTCTGCTTGTGCCATGCCGAGAGGTTTAATCAAATATCCCTAACGGACCGTAAACCATAGCAGCTAAAGCCGCTTTCCATGTTGCATGAAGCCGCTGCCCTGTCGATGGTGGGCGAGGCTCTGAAGCTGGCGACGATTGAAGGCGATGCCGATCGGGCGGCCTTATGGGGCCTTGTCCGCGCCCGATTGCGGGCAACTGCCTGACAGGTATTGCGCAGCTTGTTCTCGTCCTGTTCTAACAGACTATGGGGCGAATCAAGCTAGACACGATCACCGACTTTGCGCGGCGAGGATATGACGCCAAGGTGGTTTGCGGTGCCTGTGGTAACGCCGCGCACTGGAACGCGACCGAACTGGCGATGGAATTGCAGCGCCGCAGAAAGCCACTACGCGTGGAGGCTGTCGAGCCGCTGATGAAATGCAGCGCCTGCGGCAAGCGGCGGGCGGTTATCCAGCCGGTAGAGCAATTTTGATTAAGCTGGCCCGCCCTAAAGCTATCGTTCAGTTCGAATAAGCTGGCCTGTATCACTTCCTGAAGCCTGTTCATCTGAATCAATGGGGCCTGCTGCGCTTCCCGCTCCAGCTGCCGTACCGGAACCTGATGGGCTTTCGCCGTCGCTGGGGCTAGATCCTGCCTGCGGGATTCCAGGCTGTATATTGCCATCACTCGACGATCCATGGCCGCTATGACCTGAGGCCAACGCGACAGCAAGACCATCGTCGGTCGCGTCGAATGTCGTGTTAAGATTTTTGCCCAAGTACGAGGCCGCACTTAGCAGCGCCGCCGCGATGATGGCGATAAGCATGGCGTATTCGGTGGAGGTGGCACCGGAAGCATCGCTCCAGAGCCTAGCGATTACATGACGGTGCGATTTTCGAGGCATAGGCCGACACTGGAATAACATCCTTAAATTCTGGTTAAAGATGCCCGTCGAGGCGCGGCTTAGAACAGCATAAATTCTCGAACCTCACCTACAACGGTTGCAAGTATTCATGTTGCATCCATGTTGCACGGAGCCGCCGTCACTTGCGGGGAAATGACAGAAAATGGATTGTGGGAACCAGTGTGGGTTCTAGCTTGGCCGCTAATGGCCAAAGCCCTGTTTTCCAAAGTTAAAACTGGAAAATGTGGCTCCCCGAGTTGGATTCGAACCAACGACCAAGTGATTAACAGTCACCTACTCTACCGCTGAGCTATCGGGGAGCAGCCCCCCAAGCGGTATTGAGGGGGGCAGGGCCGTGCCTATATGAAGGCGCGTCGGGTTTGGCAAGCCACGATTTTCATCTTTTTCCGCAAGACGGCCAGTTCGCGAAAAAAACCGCATGGCGCGCATCTTCAGATCATGAACTGCTCGCCCACGATCCTCTCGTCCAGGCTGTGGCCGCGGTCGAACAGCAGGGTGAGATCGCATTCATGCGCGATCTTGACGTCGATGCTGGCGATGTCGCGGATTTCCTTCTGGTCTGCCACTGCCGAGACCGGACGCTTGGAGGCATTCAGCGCCTTGATCGAGATCGGCAGGAAATCGGGCAGGATCGCCCCGCGCCAGCGCCGGGGACGGAACGCGCTGATCGGGGTCAGCGCCAGCAACCCGCACGACAGCGGCAGGATCGGCCCGTTGGCGGAGAAATTATAGGCGGTGGACCCCGCAGGCGTCGCCACCAGCACCCCGTCGCAGGCGAGTTCCGGAATGCGGATCTTGCCGCCCACGCTGATCTGCAGCTTGGCGGTCTGGCGCGTTTCCCTGAGCAGCGACACCTCGTTGATGGCATGTCCGGTGATGGTCTCGCCGCTCTGCGTGGTGGCGGTCATGTCCAGCGGGGACACGGTCTGCGCCCGGGCGGCGGCGACGCGCTCGGCGATGGGCGCGTTTATGCTGCCCAGCTTGTTCATCAGGAAGCCGACCGTGCCCAGGTTCATGCCATAGGCCGGGATGATCCGCTTCGTCTCCAGCATCTGGTGCAGGGTCTGCAGCATATAGCCGTCGCCGCCCAGCACGACGACGGCGTCGGCGTCCTCCAGCGGCACCCAGTGATGATCGCCGCGCAGGCGCTGCGCCGCGCGCTGCGCCTTGTCCGTGTCGGAGACGGCCAGCGCCAATCGCCTGTATTCTGCCATTCAGCCCTCTCGTCGGATGTCGGCGCGACCCTATGGGCGGGATCGGGCGAACGCAATCGCCGCGTGTGACGGCATCAGGCCGGTTCGGACTTCTTCGCGGGCGTGCCGGCGCGCCGCACGATCGCCGACAGGCCCTTGGTCAGCTGGAACAGGCCGTTGAGCCGCGCCTTCGGATCGTTCCACGGGCGCTCGATCACCAGCTTGTTGTCGGGCCGCAGACGCGCGGTGCCTTTCAGCCGTTCGACATAGCCGATCAGACCCATCGGATCGGGGAACTCGTCCTTGTGGAAATGGATCAGCGCGCCGCGCGGGCCGACGTCGATCTTGGCGATATTGGCGGCCAGCGCCTGCGCCTTGATCTCGATCAGCTTGACCAGATTCTCGGTTGGCGAGGGGAGCGGTCCGAACCGGTCGATCATCTCGGCGGCGATACCCTCGATCGCCTCCTTGTCGTCGGCATCGTTCAGGCGGCGATAGAGCGCCATGCGCACGGCCAGGTCGGGGACGTAATCCTCGGGGATCATGATCGGCGCGTCGACGGTGATCTGCGGGCTCAGGCTGCTGCGGTCCTCGACCACGCCCAGATCGCCCGCCTTGGCGGCCAGGATCGCGTCTTCCAGCATCGACTGGTAGAGTTCGAAGCCGACCTCGCGGATATGGCCCGATTGCTCGTCGCCCAGCAGATTGCCCGCGCCGCGAATATCCAGGTCGTGGCTGGCCAGCTGGAAACCGGCTCCCAGCGAATCCAGATCGCCCAGCACCTTCAGCCGCTTTTCCGCAACCTCGGACAATTGCGTGCCCGCATCATGCGTCAGCAGCGCATAGGCGCGCAGCTTTGCCCGGCCGACGCGCCCGCGAAGCTGGTAAAGCTGCGCAAGGCCGAAGCGGTCGGCGCGGTGGATGATGATCGTATTGGCCGACGGGATGTCCAGCCCGCTCTCGACCACGGTGGTCGACAGCAGCACTTCGTATTTCTTCTCGTAGAAGGCGCTCATGCGCTCTTCCAGCTCGGTCGCGGGCATCTGGCCGTGGGCGGCGACATAGCGCACTTCGGGCACGTTCTCACGCAGCCATTCCTCGATCTCGCCCATGTCGGAAATGCGCGGCACGACGATGAAGCTCTGCCCGCCGCGGTGATGTTCGCGCAGCAGCGCCTCTCGCACCACCATGTCGTCCCATTCCATCACATAGGTGCGCACCGCCAGCCGGTCGACGGGCGGGGTCTGGATGACCGACAATTCGCGCAGGCCCGACATCGCCATCTGCAACGTGCGCGGGATCGGCGTGGCGGTCAGCGTCAGCACGTGGACGTTGGCGCGCAAGGCCTTCAGCTTTTCCTTGTGCGTCACGCCAAAGCGCTGCTCCTCGTCCACGATGACGAGGCCCAGGTTCTTGAAGCTGACGCTCTTGGACAGGATCGCGTGCGTGCCGATGACGATGTCGACGGTGCCGTCTTCCAGCCCGTCGCGCGTTTCGGACGCTTCCTTCGACGGGACGAGGCGAGAAAGGCGGCCGATCTTGATGGGGAAGCCAGCGAAACGCTCGGTAAAATTGCTGTAGTGCTGACGCGCAAGCAGGGTTGTCGGCGCGATCATCACCACCTGCTGCCCCGCCATCGCGGCAAGGAACGCGGCGCGCAGGGCCACCTCGGTCTTGCCGAAGCCGACGTCGCCGCAGACCAGCCGGTCCATCGCGCGGCCATCGGCCAGATCGGTCATGACATCGCCGATGGCGCGTTCCTGGTCGTCGGTCTCGTCCCAGGGGAAACGGTCGACGAAGGCGTTGTAGTCGGCCTCCGGCTCGATCACCGGCGCCTTTTGCAGCGCGCGTTTCGCGGCGGTCGCCAGCAGTTCGTGCGCGATCTCGCGGATGCGTTCCTTAAGCCGGCTCTTGCGCTTCTGCCACGCCTCGCCGCCCAGCCGGTCGAGCGCGGCATTCTCGTTCTCGCTGCCATAGCGCGACAGCACGTCGAGGTTTTCGACCGGGACATAGAGCTTGTCGCCGCCGTGATATTCCAGCGCCACGCAGTCGTGCGGGCTCTTGCCGACGGGAATCGATTCAAGGCCCAGATAGCGCCCGATGCCGTGGTCCATGTGGACGATCAAATCGCCGGGGCTGAGCGCCTGCAATTCGGCCAAGAAGGCGTCGGCATCCTTGCGCCGCTTCTTGCGGCGGACCAGCCGGTCGCCCAGCAGGTCGCGTTCGGTCAGCAGCTCGATCTCGTCACTGACGAACCCGCTTTCCAGCGGCAGTACCACGGCCACGGGCTTGCCCTTGGCGGCAAGGCCCAAGGCTTCCTGCCAGCTCTTGGCAAGGGAAGGTTCCCGTTTGCCCGCTTCGCCCAGCTGCGACGCGATGCGCCCGCGCGAGCCAGGAGAATAGCAGGCCAGCACCACGCGCTTGCCCGCCTTCGCCTGCTTCTCCAGATGCTTCGACGCCGCTTCGTAGACATTTTCCGAGCGCGAGCGTTCAGGCGCGAAATCACGGGCCGAGGCAAAACCGAAATCCAGCGACCGTTCGCTTTCCGGCTCGGCGAAGATCGAGCTGCGGTGCACGGGCCAATCGCCCAGCGCGGCGCTGAATTCGTCCTCCGCCAGATAGAGCGCATCGCTTTCCAGCGGGCGATAGCTGCCCGCCTTCTGGCCCGACGTCTGCTGCCGGGCCTGGCGATAGTCGCGGATCTCGGCCAGCCGTTCCTCGCCCGCCCGGATCGCGCCGCCGTCAATGACGACGCAGTCGTCCTTGCCCAGATGGTCGAACAGGGTGGACAGCTTCTCTTCGAACAGCGGAAGCCAATGCTCCATGCCCGCCAGCCGCCGACCTTCGCTGACCGCCTGATAGAGCGGATCGCCCGTGGCATTCGCGCCGAACATCTCGCGGTATCGTCCGCGGAAACGCTTGATCGTATCCTCGGTCAACAGGGCTTCGCTGGCGGGCAGCAGCAGGTGCTCGTCCGCGATGCCGGTGGTGCGCTGCGTCGTCGGATCGTAGAGCCGCATGCTCTCCAACTCGTCGCCGAAGAAATCGAGCCGCAGCCCCGCCTGGATCGTCTCGCCCGCCTCGTTCCTGGTCTTCAGGCCCGATGGCACGATGTCGAAGATCGAACCGCGCACCGCGAATTCGCCCCCATCGATGGCGGTGTCGCTGCGCGCATAGCCCTGCCGCTGCAGCAGCGCGGTCAGGCTGTCATGCCCGATTTCGATCCCCGGCTTCAGCATCCGCGTCGCCTCGCGGATGCGGAATGGGGTCAGCACACGCTGCAAAAGAGCATTGACCGTGGTGACCAGAAGCTGCGGACCGTCAGGCTTTCCCTGCAACGCCTGCAGCGCCGCCAGCCGCCGCGCGCTGACCGAAAGGGCGGGGCTGGACCGGTCATAGGGCAGGCAGTCCCACGCCGGAAACTCGATCACGTCCAGTTCGGGCGCGAAGAACGGCGCGGCGTCGGCGATCGCGATCATCGCCTGCTCGTCCGGTGCGACGAACACTGCGCGCGCGGCGTTTCCGGTGCCGCGGCATGCCCGCGCAAGGTCGGACAGCACCAGCGGCAATGCACCGCGGGCAAGCGAAGACAGCACCAGCGGCTGTTCCGCGGCGATCAGGCGTGAAAGATCCGTCATGTCGGGGCTATCTGGCGACGGAACAGCCGCGCTGCAAGCCCCGGCTTACTTATGAATATAGACGTAGTCGAGCCGCTGGAGCGCATCCATCATCGGCCCCTGGAACCGCTGCGGCGGAGGCTGGACGCCCAGCGCCCATGCCATGATGTCGACATCATCCTCGTCAAGCAGGGCCTCGAACCAGCTGAGTTCCTGTTCGACCCATTCGGCGTGGCGCTGGTCGAAATAGCCGCCGATCATGAAGTCGGCCTCACGCGTGCCCCGGTGCCATGCACGGAATTTAGCTCGTCCGAGCCGTGCGGGTTCGGGGAGGTCCTCTTCGGGCTTGGCATCGTCGCTCATGTCGGTCGGGTATACCTGTCGGCGATGCGGTGCAAGCAGCGGAATGCGGCGCTATAGCCATCGGCATGCGTCCTGAAGTGCTCAATCCCCTGTTCGCCGCAGCCGACAGCCTGAAAGGCGTGGGCGCAAAGCTGGAGAAGCCTCTCGACCGGCTGGGCCTGACGCGCGTCAAGGATTTCGCCTATCATCTGCCCGACCGCTTTATCGAGCGGCGACAGGTCAGCGCGCTGGCCGAAGCCGGCATCGGCGAACACATCATCGTGAAGCTGACGGCCGACCAGTACCGGGCCAGCGGATCCGGGCGCGGGCCGTTCCGCGTGATGGCAACCGATGCCGAAGGCGCACAGATCGCGCTGACCTATTTCGGACGCGCGTCCTTTTCCGCCAAGAAACTGCTGCCGCTGAACGAGGCGCGCTGGGTCGCGGGCAAGCTGGAGCAATATGGCGACACGCTGCAGATGGTGCACCCCGACCATGTGGCGGAGGACGGCGGCGCCGCGCTGGGCCAGACGTGCGAGCCGGTCTATCCGCTGTCCGACGGGCTGACGGCAGGGCGGCTGCAGCCCTTGGTCGAACAGGCATTGGCGGCGCTGCCTCAGCTGCCCGAATGGATCGAGCCGAGCGTGATGGAGCGGCGCGGCTGGCCATCCTGGCGCGATGCGCTGCACCTGGTCCACCGGGCACGGCACAAGGAGGCGCGCGACCGGCTTGCCTATGACGAATTGTTCGCCAGCGCGCTCGCGCTGATGCTGGTGCGCGCCGACAATCGCCGCCGCAAGGGCATTCCGATGCAGGGCGACGGCCATCTGCGCGACCGGCTGACGCTGCCCTTCGCGCTGACGGGCGCGCAGCAACGCTCGATCCGCGAGATCGAGGGCGACATGGCGCAGCCGCACCCGATGCTGCGCCTGCTGCAGGGCGATGTGGGCAGCGGCAAGACGGTGGTGGCGCTGCTCGCCATGCTGAACGCCATCGAATGCGGCAAGCAGGCGGCGCTGCTGGCGCCGACCGAGATCCTTGCGCGCCAGCACCATGCCACCCTGCAGGAAATGGCGCGCGGTACCGGCGTGGAGGTCGCGCTGCTTACCGGCCGGGACAAGGGACGCGCGCGCGAATCCATCCTGATGGGCCTGCTCGACGGGTCGGTGCATATCGTCGTCGGCACCCACGCGATCTTCCAGGAAAGCGTGAACTACCGCGATCTGGGCCTTGTCGTGATCGACGAGCAGCACCGCTTCGGCGTTGGCCAGCGGCTGATGCTGCAGCAAAAGGCGAGGGGGACTGCGCATTGCCTGGCGATGACCGCCACGCCGATTCCGCGCACCCTGCTCCTGGCCCAGCATGGCGAGATGGAAGTCAGCCAGCTCGACGAATTGCCGCCGGGCCGCAAGCCGATCGATACGCGCGTGGTGCCGACCGAACGCATGGACGATGTCGTCGCCGGGCTTGTCCGCCACGTCCAGTCGGGCAAGCAGGCCTATTGGGTCTGCCCGATGGTGCATGAGAACGAGCGCGAGGATCTGGCCGCCGCCGAAGAGCGCTTCGACATGCTGAAGCAGGTGCTGGGCGAGGGCAATGTCACGCTGGTCCACGGGCAATTGCGGCCCGAGATCAAGGACGCGAACATGGCGCGCTTCGCCAGCGGAGAGGTCGCCGTGCTGGTCGCCACCACGGTGATCGAGGTGGGGGTCAACGTGCCCAATGCCTCTCTGATGGTGATCGAGCAGGCCGAGCGTTTCGGCCTGGCGCAATTGCACCAGCTGCGCGGGCGGGTCGGGCGCGGGGCGGCGGAATCGGTGTGCCTGCTGCTGCGCGGACAGGCCCTGTCCGAGACGGGACGCGAGCGGTTGGCGCTGATGCGAGAGACGCAGGACGGGTTTCGATTGGCTGAGGAGGATCTGCGCCTGCGCGGCGGGGGCGAAATACTCGGCACCCGCCAATCGGGCGAAACCGCGTTTCGCGTGGCCAGCCCCGAACAGATCGCCGAACTGCTGGAAGCCGCGCATGACGACGCCCGCCTGCTGATGGAGCGCGAAGGTGCGGAGCTGTCCGGTTCGCGCGGCGATGCGGCACGCATCGCGCTCTATCTGTTCGAGCGCGACTATGGCGTGCAGCTATTGCGCGGGGGATAGCACCGCCTTTCGAGGTTGCGCGGCCGCCCCGGATGCGAAACAACGGCAGCCGGGATCAGCGGGCGGAGAGGGCGGCTTGTCGCGAACTATCGATATGGGATTGGCTATCCGGCTTGTGCCGCTGGCGGCGTTTGCCGCGCTGGCGGGATGCGGAGAGCCCGAGCCGGGCCTTGAAACGCCCGAACGGACCGCGGCGCTGGAACGCTGCGACGTGAAGCTGGCCGCGCTCGCAAGCGGCGAGGAGCAGTTGAAGCGCCTGTGCGATTGCACCACCGGCCGGCTGGCGCAGCAGGGCTTTACCTTGGCCGATCTGGAAGGCGAACACCGCGACCGTGCAATGGAGCAGGTTCGCTGGTGCATGACGCAAAGCGGCGCAATACCGCTGAAGACGCCCGGCGGCATCGAAATGCCGGCCGAGACCATGCCGGAGCCTTTGGAGGAGACTGGGGAAACGGCCCCAGCGCCGGGCAGCGAGGCCGAAGCCCCGGTTGCCGCCGAACAGGATCAGCTCTGAAGCAGAGCCAGGTCGACGGTGCCGCTGCCGCGCTGCTTGATGCCGATTTCCTTGGCAGCAGCTTCCGACAGGTCGATCACGCGGTCGCCGTGAAAGGGGCCGCGGTCGTTGATCCGCACGACCACCGATTTGCCGGTCCGGCTGGATGTCACGCGCACCAGGCTGCCGAAGGGCAGGGTACGGTGGGCCGCCGTCAATTCGGTCGGGTTGAATTTTTCGCCGTTGGCAGTGCGGCGGCCCGCGAACTTGGGTCCGTACCAGCTCGCTACGCCGGCACCCAGGGTCTCGACCACATCGCTCTGCGCCAGTTCGGCGATAGCGCCGGACTGAAGCCCCAATTCGGCATTTTCCGAAGCGGGGATCAAATCGACGGCAGCGGAGTTATCCGATGCGAGGCCTACGCTGGCCTCGATGTTGGTGGGCTCTTCGGTGCCTGCACGGGCGACCGAGACCGGAACGGCCGCGAGCGAGGCGAGACCGAAGAAAGCGATGGTGCGCACTGGGCGCAGCCGCATGTTTACACGCGTCTTCATGCCCTGAAGCATAGCAGGAAAAGCCCGGCTGTGGGTTCGACCCGCCGCCTTTCGGCCACATTTGGTCCTGCGTTTTCGGGTTGATGGCGCGCTTTCCGGCAGATTTGCGGGATAAGCGAAACCTGCCCGAATCACGAAATTGCCCGATCGGGATGCAAGGCTGCCGCCTTCGGCAACAGGTGTCGGAACGGGCCGAACCACGGCAAATGGGGCCGGTATCGCTACCGGCCCCACTCTCACCGGCCCGTGGCTTCCACATCATGCAAGCACGAGTAGAAGGCTTGGCGCCCGGCGGTATTGGCGTCCGATCCGAAGATCGTCAGGCCTCTGTCGCTCGGCGCTCGCGCCGGCATCCGGTATATGCCTGCCCTGCAGTTCGATCGCCGTGGCCGAAGCCATTAGGATCGTGTCGCAGGCGCTTCCACATACCGAGACCTTGGTTCCAGCCACCGTTTCATCCGCATCATCGACCCGAAGGCCGGATGAATTGTCCGCGGCAGCCGGTCTTCCGGCCATGCCATCGCTCGTCCGCCTGGGGTGATCCGTCCGGATTTTTACGGCCCTTACAAGAAAGGCTGCAAAGGGGTGTCCAGACCGCTCACCGGCATTCGACCGATGGATCGCCCGTTTCGGTAGATCCTTCCATTTCAGTGCCTTTCGGCAAGATCTGGAAAGCAACCTTTCCGTTCGACAGTTGAAACATGCGCGCTGGCAGCGAGTCACACAACAAATTTATCCACAGGAAAGCATTTTCCCGGTGGACAAAGGTGGAAAACTGATTATGGATACGCGGTTTTGCGCCCGCAGCGGCTGGCGGAATGGCGGTTTTCCGCCAATCCCGCCCCACCGTTGCCGGTGGATAATTATCCGCCCTGCTTGGCCAGCAGTTTCAGCCGCAACGCATTGAGGTGGATGAAGCCTGCCGCATCCTTCTGGTCGTATGCGCCGGCATCGTCCTCAAACGTCACATGCTTTTCGGAATAGAGGCTCAGGGGGCTCTTGCGGCCCACCAGATGCACGCCGCCCTTGTAGAGCTTCAGTCGCACGGTGCCGGTCACCTTCTGCTGCGACAGGTCGATGGCGGCCTGCAACATCTCGCGCTCGGGCGCGAACCAGAAGCCGTTGTAGATCAGCTCCGCATATTTCGGCATCAGCTCATCCTTCAGATGGGCTGCGCCGCGGTCCAGCGTGATCTGCTCGATCCCGCGGTGGGCGGCGGCATAGATCGTGCCGCCCGGCGTTTCGTACATGCCGCGCGACTTCATGCCGACGAAACGATTTTCGACCAGGTCCAGCCGCCCGATGCCATGCTTGCGGCCCAGCTCGTTGAGCGCTGTCAGCAGCGTCGCCGGGCTCATCGCCTCGCCGTTCAAGGATACGCCGTCTCCCTTCTCGAACCCGATCTCGACATATTCGGGCTTGTCAGGCGCGTCCTCCGGATCGACAGTGCGCGAATAGACATAGTCGGGCGTTTCTTCCCACGGATCTTCCAGCACCTTGCCCTCGGACGAGGTGTGGAGGAGGTTCGCATCGACCGAGAACGGGCTTTCGCCGCGCTTGTCCTTGGGTACGGGGATCTGGTGCGATTCGGCCCATGCGATCAGCGCGGTGCGGCTGGTCAGGTCCCATTCGCGCCACGGCGCGATCACACGGATATCGGGGTCGAGCGCATAGGCCGACAATTCAAACCGCACCTGGTCGTTGCCCTTGCCGGTCGCACCATGCGCGATGGCATCGGCGCCGGTTTCGCGCGCGATCTCGATCAGGCGCTTGGAAATCAGCGGGCGCGCGATCGACGTGCCCAGCAGATAGTCGCCTTCATAACGGGCATTGGCGCGCATCATCGGGAAGACGAAATCGCGCACGAATTCCTCGCGCAGATCATCGATATAGATGTTCTCGTCCGGCAGGCCCATCAGCTTGGCCTTGTGCCGCGCGGGCTCCAGCTCTTCGCCCTGGCCCAGGTCGGCGGTGAAGGTCACCACCTCGCAGTCATAGGTCACCTGCAGCCATTTCAGGATCACGGAGGTGTCGAGACCGCCCGAATAGGCGAGGACGACCTTCTTGATGTCGGACTTGTCGGTCATGGCTGCATGGCTTTCTGATCAGGATGCGTAGGCGGCTGCGGCGCGAACGCGCGTCGCAGCGCGCCACTAGGACAGAGCGAAACGGCGGGCAAGGGGCACGCGGCCCCCTTCAGGCGGAAGAAAGTGCCGTCTTGCGGACCGGTGCGTTCTCGTCCGCCATGATCGACCGCTCCGCCTCGGCCATATAGTCGCGGTGCATCGGCAGTGCATGGCGGCTGCGGACATACTGGATCTGGAAATTGCACATGCCGCCGCTTTCGAACGCGGCGGTCGCGCCCGACAGGTAGAACGTCCACATGCGGAAGAACCGCTCGTCGTACATGGCGACGATCTCGTCCCTGTGGTCCAGGCAGCGCCTGTACCATTCGCGCAATGTCAACGCGTAATGCAGGCGCAAAGTCTCGACGTCCGACGCGATCAACCGCACCTTCTCGCTCGCCGCGACGGTTTCTGACAGGGCGGGGATATAGCCGCCGGGGAAGATATACTTGCGGGTGAACGCATCGGTCGTGCCGGGCTTGCCCATGCGGCCGATGGTGTGGATCAGCGCGACGCCGTCTTCCTTCATCAGCCGTGCGCAGCATCGGAAATAGGTTTCGAACTGCGGCTGTCCGACATGCTCGAACATACCGACCGACACGATGCGGTCGAATGTCGCGCCTTCCGCCGCCAGGTCGCGGTAGTCGACCAGCCGGAACGTCACGCGGTCGGCGACCCCGGCGGCCTCGGCGCGCTGGCGGGCGAGGGCCAGCTGCTCCTCGCTCAGCGTGATGCCCAGAACCTTCACGTCGGCATGGCGCGCAAGGAAGATCGCCATGCCGCCCCAGCCGCAGCCGATGTCCAGCACCTGCTGTCCCGGCTTCAGGTCCAGCTTGGCGGCGATATGGGCCAGCTTCTCGGTCTGCGCTTCCTCCAGCGTCATGCCCTCGCGCGGCCAGTACGCGCAGCTGTACTGCATGTGCGGCGCATCCAGCATCAGCCGATAGAGGTCGTTCCCGATGTCGTAATGATGCGCGACATTGGCCTTGGAACTGGTCGCCTTGTTGAACTGGGTGGCGATGAATTTCAGCCGGTCGGCCATGCGCCGGCGAAAGCGGGGAGGGGAGATGCGCTGCCCCGCGTCCCAATGGTTGTTGCCCTGCAGCAGCTCGACCATCTCCATGATCCCGCCTCCGCTCTCCACGATCAGCCGGCCGTCCATGAATGCTTCGGCCGCGCCCAGCCGCATGTCCATCACGATGTCGCGCGGGACCTTCCTGTCGGTGAAACGGATCCCGACCTCGGGCATGATGCCGTCGGGCGTGCCGAAGGAACGGGTCGAACCGTCGGAATAGGCCACGGTCAGCCGCCCGCGTTTGACCGCCTTGGCAAGCAGGGTTTCAAGAAGACGCTTGGCGCCGGGCATGGACGGGTTCTCCTGAACGGACGCCATGCTGCGGATGGCGGGGGAAATTGCAGAATATGCCCTGTTCGCAGCGGTTCAAGGCGCGAGGCGGCTTTTCCCCGTCAGCCGCGGGCATCGCTTTCGCCGCGGGCCATGAACAGCACGTCGCGCGGCTGCGACAGCAGGTGCTGGCCCGAATCGACGCAGATCGTCTCTCCGCTGGCCAGATGTCCTTCGGCCAGGAAAACCGCCGCGTCGGCCAGTTCCTCGGGCTGGGTCAGCCGTTGCAGCAGGTTCATGCGGCCGCTGGTCTGGTGCTCGTCCGCCTGCTGGTCGTGGCTGGGCAGCATCGCGCCCGGCGCCAGGCCGTATATCCGGTCGTCCCCGCCGTCATGCGCCATTGCCAGCATGCGCGTCGCCATGCCCAGCGCGGCCTTGGACATTGAATAGGAGAAGAAGTCGGGATTGGGGTTCCACAATTTCTGGTCCAGCACATTGACCACGCGCCGCCCGCCCGGTGCCTGCGCCTTTGCCAGAAAGGCCTGCGCCAGCAGCACCGGACCGGCCGCATTGGTCCGCATCGCGCGTGTGAAGATCGCGGGATCGACGCGCGCCGCATCGTCATGTTCGAAAACCGAGGCGCTGTTCACCAAGGCGCGCCAGTCGGAAAGCCGCGCGGCCAACTGGCCGATCATCGCTTCCGCCGCGCCGTCATCCGACAGGTCGGCCTGGACAGTCTCGGCGCTGGGCAGGGATGCGGCCAGCGCCTTGGCCGCGTCGGCGGAACCGCGATAATGGATCACGACATGCCAGCCGTCTTCGGAAAAGCGCCGGGCCATGCAGGCGCCCAGGCGCCTGGCGGCTCCGGTAATCAGGACGGCAGGTTTGGTCATGCCGGGCAACTAGCCATGATTGGCGGGGATTTGAAAGAGCCGATGCAAAAAGGGCCGGGAAGTCTGCACTTCCCGGCCCCGATCGCGCCGAATGGCTGTCAGCGGCAGCGTGCGTCGCCGCGATCGATCGCGCGGCCGATCAGCGCGCCCGCGGCAGCACCGAGCACGGTGCCGGTGGTGCGGTCGCGCCCGCCGTCGATCTCACGCCCCAGCAGGGCACCGCCGGCGGCACCGATGATCAGCCCGGTGGTGCCGTCGTCGCGCTTGCAGTGATAGCGGCCATCGTCCCCGCGCCAGTACCGATCACCCGAGTTCATGCGGCGCGGTTCGTGATAATGGCGGTCCTTGGCGCGCTTGCCATAGGCAGGTGCCCACGGCGGCGGGTCGGCAGCGGCAGGAGCAGCCGGGATCGCCACAGCGGCGGCCAGTACGGTTCCGATCAAGGCCATTCTCATCTATTCGTCCCTTTCCTCATCTGTTCGCCGCGAGACCCGCGACCTTTGCATGCAGCATGCTTCAGGAACGCCGAACGCTGGATGAACAAAGCTGTTATCATCGGTTATGACGTTTGAATGGTTTCCGCCTGACGATGAACTGCAGTTAACCCGTTGATAACCATAAGCAATCAACCGGGCAGCAGGATAAGGAACCAACCATTTGGCCCCGTTACAGCTTGGCGATCTGTTCCTTCGCGGCGGCCATAGCCTTTTCGCGGCCACCGGGCATGCCGACGCCTTCGGCCCGGATGATCGTGATGTCGGTCACGCCGATGAAGTTGAAGAAGGTCTTCAGCAGGCCTTCCTGATAATCGGCGGGGCTGTCGTCGCCATAGCTGCCGCCGCGGCCCGATGCGACGATGATGCGGTGCCCGTCGACCAGACCCTCGGGCCCGTCTTCCGAATAGCGGAAGGTGACGCGCGGCACGCCCAGCCGGTCGATCCACGACTTGAGCGCCGAGGGAATCGTGAAATTATACATCGGCGCACCGATCACCACGACATCGGCGGACAGGAATTCGTCCAGGATGGCCTTTTCGGGCGGAGCGGCGGCCTTCATGTCGTCGGTCCAGTCATCCTCGCCCATGCGGATCGCGCCGGTGGTGATGGGGTTGAGGTGGGCCAGCGGCTCGACACCCAGGTCGCGGGTGACGACTTCGGCATCGGGATTATCGGCTTTCAGCTTTTCCATGATCAGGCCGGTCATCTCGCGCGTGACGGAACTTGCGCCTGTGGTGCTGGAATCAATTCTCAGGATTTTCATGTGACAACTCCGGTATCAAACGATAACTACCGCCATATGGAGATTACCCGGCCCCGCCTGCAAGAAGGCACAGAACCGTTCGCTAGGCACACCGGTGTGACCGGGGGCCGCGACGGCGAAGGCGATGCCGTGCCGGGCCATTCGCCCGCCGCATGCCCCGCCGTGACCGAGGTGTTGTCCCGCGTCGGCGACAAATGGTCGATGCAGGTCGTGATGCAGCTTGGCTATGGATCGATGCGCTTCAACCAGCTGAGGCGCGAGATAGACGGCATTTCGCAGCGCATGCTGACCCGCACGCTTCGCGGGCTGGAACGGGACGGCCTGGTAAGCCGCACGGTAACACCCAGCGTGCCGCCGCGCGTCGATTACGCGCTGACGGCGCTGGGCGAATCGCTGCGCGAGCCGGTCAGCCGACTGGGCGACTGGGCGGTGGCGAACAGGGACACCGTGGCCGAAGCGCGCGCCGCCTATGATTTGCGCGAAGAGGGTTAGAGGAACTTTTTGTAGCCGACATGGCTGGGCGCGAATCCCAGCCCTTCGTAAAAGCTGTGCGCGCCGGCGCGGCGCCGGTCGCTGGTCAACTGCACGAAGGCGCAGCCCTGTTCGCGGCAGTGATCCATCGCCCAGCGGATCATCGCCGCGCCATGACCCTGTCCGCGCAGGCTTTCGGCGATATGCACCGATTCAAATTGCCCGCGCACCGCGCCCAGGCGCCCGATGCCGGGCAGGATGGTGATCTGCATCGTGCCGACGATATCGCCGTCCAGTTCGGCCACTACCAGCGTCTGCCGGGGATCTGCGTCTACCGCCTCGAACCCGGCGACATAGCGCGGATCCAGCGGCTCGCCGCCAATCTCGCGCGAGCGGCCCAGCACGTCGTCGGCCAGCAGCATCACGATCGCGGGAAGATCGTCGCGCGTGGCGCGTCGGAAGGAAATGCTCACCCCAGTGCCGCCTGTTTCTCGGCCTCGATGCGGTCGAGTTCGGCGCGGCTCTTCTTTTCCGCCGCCGTCTTCAGCTGCCCGCAGGCCGCGTCGATATCGCGCCCGCGCGGGGTGCGGACGGGGGCGCTGATGCCGCCCTCGAACACGATGTTCGAAAAGGCGCGGATCCGTTCGGGCGTCGAACATTCATAGGGTGCGCCGGGCCAGGGGTTGAACGGGATCAGGTTCACCTTTGCGGGCAGGTCATACTTTCGCAGAAGTCGGACAAGCTCGCGCGCATCCTCGTCGCTGTCGTTCCGGTCCTTCAGCATCACATATTCGAAGGTGATGCGCCGCGCATTCGACGCGCCGGGATAGTCGGCGCAGGCCTGCAGCAATTCCTCGATCCCGTATTTCCGGTTGATCGGCACGATCTCGTCGCGCACGTCCTTGCTGACCGCGTGCAGCGACACGGCCAGGTTGACGCCGATCTCCTGCCCGCAGCGCTCCATCATCGGGACGACGCCGCTGGTCGACAGGGTGATGCGCCGCTTGGACAGCGCAAGTCCTTCGCCGTCCATCACGATGGACAGCGCGTCGCGCACATTGTCGAAATTATACAGCGGCTCGCCCATGCCCATCATGACGATATTGGTCAGCAGCCGCCCGTCGGCCGTATAGTCGCTCTCGCTCTCGTCCCCCAGGTCATCCATGCGCCGCGCAGGTTCGTTTCCGCGGGGCCATTCGCCCAGGGCATCGCGCGCCAGCATCACCTGTCCCACGATCTCGCCCGGCGTCAGGTTGCGGACCAGCCGCATCGTCCCGGTATGGCAGAACCGGCAATTCAGCGTGCACCCCACCTGGCTCGACACGCATAGCGTGCCGCGATCCGCGTCGGGGATGAACACCATTTCGTAGTCATGGTTGTCGGCGGTGCGCAGCAGCCATTTGCGGGTGCCGTCGCTGGAATGCTGGGCCTCCACGATTTCGGGCCGGGCGATGACGAAGCGTTCCGCCAGCCACGGGCGCATGGTCTTGGCGATGTCGGTCATCGCCTCGAACTCGGACACACCGCGGTGATAGATCCAGTGCCAGACCTGCTTGGCGCGCAGCCTGGCCTGCTTCTTGTCCAGGCCCGCATCCTCGAACAGATCGGCGATCTGCTTCCTGGGCAGGCCGAGCAGGTCGAGGCGGCCATCCTCGCGCGCGGTGATCGGGCGGGGGACGGGCACGGGGTCGATATGGCCCGGGATGGGCATGTTGGCTGGCACTACTGTCATGATGCGCTTCCATATAGTCCACGCCAAGCGCTTGCGCCAGTGGGACCGACGCCCCCGAACGACTTCATACATCTTCGGGCGCACGCGAATTCGCATCTGCGGGAAAAGTTCCGTATCGCGTTGTATCTTATGGCGTTTGCCGCAAAATCCGCACCGCTCCCCGGCAGACTGTGTGAAATATGAGACAAGTTGACTTGTTGTCTTATGTTCATGAAACGCAACATTGTGTCCGAGCATTCTCCCGGTCCATGCCCCGTGAAAGGGGCAATGAGGGAAAAGACTGGAGTACTTATGAAAAAGCTGATTTCCATGGCCGCCGCAGGGACCGCTGCCGCCGCCGTCGCCATGCCGGCCCACGCGCAGATGAACGACTACGACTTCTCGGGTCCGCGCGTCGAGGCGATCATTGGCTACGACATCACCACCGCCGGGTCGGATTCCGACAACGACATCAACGACCAGGACGATGAAAGCATCGACGGCCTGCTCTATGGTGTCGGCCTTGGCTACGACATCGACATGGGCAGCACCGTGCTGGGCGTCGAGGGCGAGTATACCGATTCGACCGCGAAGACCGAATTCAGCGACGGCCGCGATTTCGAAGGCTTCGGCCTTGGCCGCGTCGACACTGGCCGCGACCTCTACATCGGCGCGCGCGCCGGCTACAAGGTCCAGCCCGACCTGCTCGCCTATGTGAAGGCGGGTTACACCAACGCGCGCTTCAACGTGCTGGCGCGCGACGGCGAAAGCGAGCTGAAGGACAATATCGACACCGATGGCTATCGCCTTGGTGCCGGCCTTGAATATGCGATGTCGCCGAACAGCTTCGCCAAGTTCGAATATCGCTATTCGAAATATGGTGAGGCCGAGTTCGACTACGGCAACGATATCGAAAGCGACCGCTTCGACATCGACACCGATCGTCACCAGATCGTCGGCTCGGTCGGCTATCGCTTCTAGGCTTTAGTCGGTTCGAGAAAGGGCGGGGCCGGGCAACCGGTTCCGCCTTTTTCGTATTCAGCGCGCGCAGGTGACCAGCGCCGCGTCGATGGCCGTCGGCGCGCCGGTCAGGTCATAGATGTCGCGGAAATAGCGCGAACGCTGGTCGCGGCCATGCACCACCATCGTATCGGCTTCGCGCAGTGCGGCGATGATCGCCCTGCTGCCGCCGGTGGAGACATCGCGGCTGGTCGCGGTGGCGCCCTGTCCCGCCAGGCGAAAACGCCGACTGCCGATCTGCAGGGTCACCGCGCTGCCCGTGCGGATAACGCGCGACAGCCTGACCTGCAGCGCGGGCGCGTCCGGGGCGAGCGAGATCGAGGCGAACGGCTGCAATTCGCGCGCGGCGCTCGACGGCTGGGCCTCTGCGATCGCATAGCAGCGGCGGCCATCCTGGAACGCGCCCCAGCCCGCATGGACCGAGATCGCCTGCGGCGCGGCCATGGCGGGCGCAGCCAGCAGGGCCACAGGCAGCAGGGCCACGGCCAGCAGCGCGAAACGCCTAGCCATAGGCGATCCCGACCACTTCCCATTCCTTGTCGCCCGCGGGCAGGCGCACGGTCCGCAGATCGCCCGGCGATGCGCCGCGCAAGGCCCGGGCGAGGGGGCTGCCCCAGCCGATCCGGTTGGCGCCCGCATCCGCCTCGTCGTCGCCGACGATGGTCAGGGTGCGATGTTCGTCGTCCTCGTCCGCGATGGTGACGGTGGCACCGAAATAGACCCGCTCCTTGTCGGGCTGCTCCGCCGGATCGACCACGCGCGCGGCCTTCATCCTGCGGGCGAGGCGGGACAGCTCGCGGTCGATCTCGCGCAGTTTCTTGCGGCCATAGATATAGTCGCCGTTCTCGCTGCGGTCGCCGTTGCCCGCAGCCCAGCTGATGATCTCGACGATTTCGGGCCGGTCCTTGCCCAACAGCACGTCATAGCGTGCGCGCATCGCGGCAAAGCCCTGCGGCGTGACGGGGTTTCCGGTCGGTTTCATGCACCGTGACTAGCGCGGGCCGGATGACGAAGTCACCCGGCCCGCGAAATTATCGATGGGAAATGCAATCAGCGACCCGGCTGCTTGCCCATGTAATAGCTCAGCGGATAATCGCCGCTGCGCTTGCCCGCATCGGGATAGAGCGCGTCGTAATAGGCGGCATTCTCCAGCACGCGCGCGACATAGCGGCGGGTCTCGCTGAACGGGATCGCCTCGATCCATTCGACCCAGCCGATCTGGCCGGTGCGCGGATCGCCATTGGCGCGCAGCCATTTGCCGACATTGCCCGGTCCCGCGTTATATGCCGCGATAGCCAGCGGATAGGATCCGCCGAACACGTCCATCATGCGCGAGAAATAGCCGGAGCCGAGCCGGATATTGTACTGCGGATCCGAGATCAGCGATCCCGAATTATAGCTCAGATACATCTTGCCCGCTTGTTCCTGCGCAGTGCCGGGCATCAGCTGCATCAACCCGCGCGCACCCGCGTGGCTGACCGCATCGGTGGCGAACTGGCTTTCCTGCCGCGCGATCGCGTGGATCATCGTCCAGTCGCCGCCCGCCGGAACGTCGATCCGGGGGAAGCCATAGGGCGAGAAGCCATATACCTGCTTGGTCGAAGCCTCGCGCCCGGCGATGACGGCCAGGTCGCGGCGCCCGGTCTCATACGCCAGCTCGGCGATCAGTGCATATTCCTCGGGCGTTTCGGCCTGGCGGCCAAGTTCCTTGAAGAAGGCGACGCCGGTGCGCCAGTCACCGGTGCGCCCGACCTCGCGCACGGCTTGCACCAGTGGGCGGCGCTGGAACTCGGCCCGCTGCTCGGCAGTGGGAGAGCCGAGCCTGCCTGCCGGGATCTTCAGCGGACGGCCCAGTCTTTCGAGCGCCATCTGGCCATAGAACTGGTCGGGATAGGCGGCGGCCTTCTCGAACTCGGCGCGCGAGAAATCGGCCATGCCGGCCTTTTGCGCGGCAACCCCGGCGAAGTAAAAGCCCTTGGTGCGGGCAGGCGCGGTCAGCTGCGACGCGCCATAGGTGGCGAACATGCGCGCCGCGCTGGCATTGTCGCCGCGCCGCATCGCCGCATCGCCGACATTGTAGAACAGCTTCTCGTACTCGTCGCGGATCGGGCCGGACAGTTTGGACACGTCGGTGCCCGGCGCGAATGCCGCGTCGGCGCGCTGCGCGATGCGGACCGCGCTGCCGATGTCACCGCTCTCAAGCGCGGAATCGGCCTGGTATCGCATCTCGCGCACGAACAGCAGCGGATCGCCGGGAAGCTGGGAAAGCGCAGGCGAATTCACGATGAACGACCGCGCCGCCGCCTGCTGGCCCGAGGTCCGCAGCTGGCGGGCTCGGTTGAAGATCCAGCCCGCATCGCCCGCCGCCGCGGCAGGCACCTGCAGGCCAAGGGCGGTCGGATCGCTGCCTTGCGCCGCGGCAAGCCGCGCCATCATCAAGCTGCGTTCCGGGCCGGTGATATAGCGCATCTGGCGCGCGGCGGCCTCACCCTCGTTCTGCCAGAGCAGCTCGTCCACGCGCGCGACGTGATCGGCCATGGTGAAGGCCCCGCCGAACATCGCGGACAGCGAAGCCTCCGCCGTGGGCGACATCGCGCCCGCGCGCCACGCGCGGCGTGCCGCATCGATGGCCTGCGGGCGCCCCATCGCGCGCAAGGCTAGCGCATATTGCGCCTGGCCCTGTCCCGTCAGTGGCGGATGCGTGTCGAAAAACGTCACCAGCCGCGCCGCATCGACATATTCGCCGTCGAGCCGTCCCTCGGCCTTTTCCTGCAGGCTCTCCTGGTCGGGGAGGCCGGGATATTGCGTGATGAAGTTCGAAACCTCGGTGAAACTGGGGTTAGGCTGCTGCTTCAGCTGCTGCCAGCGCGTGACCGCATAGGCCATCGGGCCGGGCCGCACCGCAAGATGCCGCGCGCGGGCCCTTTCCCAGTCGCCGGGCTTCCACTGGATGGTGCCGAAGCTTTGCGGAGACTGCTGCTGGACAGCGGTGTTTTCCTCTGCGCAGGCGGGCGATGCGGTCAGCGCGAGCAAGGCAAGCGGTGCGGCCCCTGCACGAAGCCGCGGAAAAAGGCGAGAAATGCGTTGGGTGTCCATGCTGGACATAGTAGGGGGTCCCTCCTTATCAGCGAATGAACGGCAGGATTGGCAAATCGATCCCGCCTAAGCGCGGGAAGTCCCGCCAGCAAGATACTGTATTCAGGAGCGTTTCCAAAAATGTTCTCGGGTTCGATTCCGGCACTGGTCACCCCCTTCGCGGACGGCGCGGTCGACGAGGCCGCGTTCCGCCGCTTGATCGACTGGCAGATCGAGAGCGGATCCTCCGCGCTGGTCCCCTGCGGCACCACGGGCGAGGCGTCCACCCTCTCTGTCGACGAGCATCACCGCGTGGTCCAGATCTGCGTGGAACAGGCGGCGGGCCGCGTGCCGGTTATAGCGGGTTGCGGATCGAACGACACGGCCACCGCACTTATGCACATGGAGCACGCGGCTCGATACGGCGCGGATGCGGCACTGGTCGTCGCGCCCTATTACAACCGGCCCAGCCAGGCCGGGCTGATCGCGCATTTCTCGCACCTGGCGAAGCATTCGGACCTGCCGATCGTGCTTTATAACGTGCCCGGCCGGACGGTCACCGACATAGAGCCCGAGACCGTGTGCGACCTGGTCAATCTGTTTCCCGACCGGATCGTCGGCATCAAGGACGCCAGTGGCGATCTGTCGCGCGTGGTCGATCACCGCATGGGCATCGGGCGCAGCTTCTGCCAGCTTTCGGGCGACGACGAATTGTCGCTGCCCGCCAATGCGGCTGGCGCGGCGGGCTGTATCTCGGTCACCGCGAATGTCGCGCCCAAGCTGTGCGCGGAATTCCAGCAGGCCTGCGTCGACAACGATTTCGCGCTGGCCCGCAAGATCAACGACCGGCTCTATCCGCTGCATTACGCGATGTTCGAGGATTCCTCGCCCGCACCGGTGAAATATGCGCTGAGCCGCGTGCACGACTGGCTGAACGATTCGGTGCGCCTGCCGCTGACCGCCTGCAGCGAGGCGGCGCGCAAGGCGGTGGACGAGGCGCTGGTCCACGCGGGTCTTCTGGAAACCGCTTGAAGCCCCAACCTGCCGCCGACCGAATTTTGACCCCGCCGCCCCTTTTGCAAGGGGCCGGCAGCGCCTAGATTGAACCCATGGCCCGCCCCAAACCCTCCGCGTTCGAAAAAGTGAAAACCGTCGCCGATAACCGGCGGGCGCGATACGATTATTTTATCGATGAAACTTTCGAGGCCGGCATCGCGCTGACCGGCACCGAAGTGAAATCGCTGCGCTTCGGCGAGGGTTCGATCAGGGAAAGCTATGCCGAGGTGCGTGATGGCGAGGCATGGCTGGTGAACGCCAACATCCCCGAATTCAGCCACGGCAACCGCTTCAACCACGAGCCCAAGCGCCCGCGCAAGCTGCTGCTGCACCAGCGCGAGATCGAGAAGCTGCTTGGCGCGGTGGAGCGCAAAGGCATGACGCTGATCCCTTTGTCGGTCTATTTCAACGGCAAGGGCCGCGCCAAGGTCGAGCTTGCGCTGGCGAAGGGCAAGCAGACTCACGACAAGCGCGCGACCATCAAGGACCGCGACTGGCAGCGCGACAAGGCCCGTCTGATGCGGGAGAACGGGTAGGCGCCGCCATCGCGCGGACGCCGCCGCCGGGTGCATCATCGGTTGAGCCGGAAAAAATCGCGGGTTGGTCGAATTTCAGCCTGTCCGTTCATGACTTGTGTAGCCATTTCGCCCTATCACGGGGCAACGCAAGCCGCCCCCGGACCGGAGTCGAAACGGTGAACCGGAACAGCGCGGTCAGGAAGGTTCGATGGGTTCTCCGGTGATGAGCCGTATCAAGCGCTGGACGCGCGCCAACATGCCCACTCGCGAGGGGTTGGCCAGCAATCGCTGGCTGGCGCCGATCGCGCATCGTTTCCTGTCCCCCGAATTATGGCGCTTCACGCGGCGGTCTGTCCCGCGCGGGGTTGCTCTGGGCCTGTTCGCCGGTTTCATCGTGCCGCTTGGCCAGATCTTCCTCGCGGCGTTCCTGGCGCTGCCGACGCGTGCCAATGTCCCGGTCGCGACTTTGGTCACCTTCGTCACCAACCCGTTCACCTTCCCGATCTGGGCGCTCGCCGCGAACCGCGTCGGTACATTCATCCTCGACACCGATGCGACAACCGCACAATCCGCCATGCAGGAGATCGAGGGCGGACGGCTGGACTGGCTGCGCGAGTTGTTCCAGCTTGCCGGAGTGACGGTATTCGGATTCATGGTGCTCGCGATCGTGATGGCGGTGATCGGCTATGTGCTGTCCTCGTGGGGCTGGCGCTGGTGGATCGGGCGCAAGCGGTTCCGCACCATTCGCCGCCGCCGCGAAATGGCCGCCATGGGATCGGAAAACTGAGCGGCAACACCGTCACCGGGCCGCGCGGGCTGTCGAGCTGGCCTGACTGGCTGCCCGTCGCGCTGGCACTGGTGGCCAGTGCCGTCGTCATCCAGCTTTTGACCGGGCTGTGGCTGCTGACTGCCGCCTATGCGGGCGCCGTGCTGGTATTCGCGCTGGCCCTGCGGACGCTGGCCGCGCGTAACGCCGTGCCCGCGCGTGAAAACCTTGCTCCCCCCGACTGGTCGGTCACCGTATCCGCGATCGAGCGAGACAACATGGCCGCCGTCATCACCGATGGGGCGGGACGCGTCGTATGCGCGAATACGCGCTATGGCGAATGGTTCGGTTTCGACAGCGCCCCGCCCGATCTTGCACTTGACGACGCATCGAACGAACGGCTGCGCGAAGCCGCTCGCGAGGCTTGGCGCACGGGGGCCTGCCGGGTGGAATCGCTGGTCGGCACCAGTGGCCGCTGGCATGCCGACGTGCGGCGCGCGGGGCGGGGGCAGGACTATCTGGTCTGGGAACTCGCTCCGGTCGAGATGGTCGACCTGGGTGCCCGCGTAACCCGCCAACTGGGCGACAAGCTGGGCAAGGCACTGTCGCGCGCCGGAATCCAGGCCGCCGCCGTGAACGCCGATGGCGAGATCATGGGCGCGAACAAGGACTTCCTGCGCCGCGCGACAGGCGACAGCGAATCCGAACTGGCAGGCCGCGAATTCGTCGAATTCCTGACCGCCGACGATTACGAGCGCATCTTCTATGCGCGCGAGGGGACGAGCGGCGAGGATCTGCGCCTGCTGCATTTCCCGATCGCAGACCCCGACCTGCCGGTGGACGACAGCGCGCCGTCGCTGTTCCTGATCCTCGACGGCGGCATTCGCGCCAGCGATTCCGCCGCCCTGCCCGAGATCGAGGCGCTGCTTGCGCTGTTGCCCTTGGGCCTGGCGATGACCGATCGCGACGGGCGCTTCCTGTTCGCCAACAAGGCGTTCCGCCGGGCCGCCGGGCTGGAGGAGCAGGGCGAGATCCCGCCGTTCCCGAGCGATCTGGTAGTGCGCGAGGACAAGGGCCCTTTCGCCGATGCGATCCGCCGCCATGCCGCGGGCTCGTCCTCGGCAGGCGCGATGCCGGTGCGGCTTGAGGCGAGCCCCGACGAGCCGGTGACGCTCAGCCTCGCGGGCGTGCGCGGCCTCGGCGATGCCGCCGTTCTGCTCAGCCTGAAGGACACGACCGAGGAGACGCGGCTTAAGCGGCAGGTCGCGCAAGCGACCAAGATGCAGGCCGTGGGCCAGCTTGCGGGCGGCGTTGCGCATGACTTCAACAATGTGCTGACCGCGATCATCGGCTATTGCGACCTGATGCTGCTGCGCCACGCGCCGGGCGACAGCGATTACGACGACATCCAGCAGATCAAGGCAAACTCCAACCGCGCCGCGTCGCTTACCCGGCAACTGCTGGCATTCTCGCGCCAGCAGACGCTGCGGCCGCAGGTCCTGCAACTGCCCGACGTGGTGAGCGAGGTGTCGAACCTGCTCAAGCGGCTGATTGGCGAGAAGATCCAGCTGCGCGTCGATCATGACCGTGCTTTGGGCGCGGTGCGCGCCGATCCGCAGCAGCTTGAGCAGGTGATCATCAACCTGGCCGTCAACGCACGCGACGCGATGATGTCGAAGAGCGACAGCGACGGCGGCGTGCTGACCATCTCGACCCGCAGGATCGGCCCGCGCGACGTGCGCGCCATGAAGAACGAGGTGCTGCCGCCTGCCAACTATACCGCGCTGGTGGTGGAAGATACCGGCACCGGCATCCCGGCCGACGCGCTCGGCAAGATCTTCGAGCCTTTCTATACGACCAAGGAGATGGGCAAGGGCACCGGGCTGGGCCTGTCGACGGTCTATGGCATCGTCAAGCAGTCGGGCGGCTATATCTTCGCCGACAGCCATCCGGGCGAGGGTGCGCGTTTCGCGGTCTATCTGCCCGTCCATGTGCCGGTCGCGGGTTCCGAACCCGCCCGCAAGCAGGCCGAGGCCGAGCCGCGCGCCGTGTTCGGCGGCACCGGCGCGATCCTTCTGGTCGAGGACGAGGATACCGTCCGCGCGGTGGCAGAGCGCGCGCTGACCCGGCAAGGCTATAAGGTCACCACCGCCAAGGACGGCGAAGAAGGCCTGCAGATCGTGCGCGACGGGGGCGAATTCGACATGGTGATATCGGACGTCGTCATGCCGACGATGGACGGCCCCGCCATGGCGCGCGAGATTCGCGAGCTGAAGCCCGACCTGCCGGTGCTGTTCATGTCGGGCTATGCCGAGGAGCAGTTGCGGCGCGAAATCGACTTCACCGGCATGCATTTCCTGCCCAAGCCGTTTTCCGTTGCACAAATTGGAAAGAAAGTTGGGGCTATCCTGGGTGAGCACGCCGCGGCCGCGAAACCCGCGGAAACCGGAGATGGCAGCATGTAGGAAATTTCTTTGTTCTCCACTTGTTCTAGTGGAACATATGCAATACATAGCTGTCCATGCAGTTGACCTTTGGGGGCAACGGACTAGGCATCAGGGGGCCGCGAAATGGCAGCAAATCTGAAACTTGTGAACGGGGTATCCGCCGTGGATCGTCAAAAGGCGCTGGACGCCGCACTCGCCCAGATTGATCGGGCATTCGGCAAGGGCTCGGCCATGAAGCTGGGCAGCCGCGAAGCGATGAATGTAGAGGCGATCTCGACCGGATCGCTGGGACTGGACATCGCCCTCGGCATCGGCGGCCTGCCAAAGGGCCGCATCATCGAGATCTATGGCCCGGAAAGCTCGGGCAAGACCACGCTGGCGCTGCATGCCATCGCAGAAGCGCAGAAGACGGGCGGCACGGCGGCGTTCGTGGATGCCGAGCATGCGCTCGACCCGGTCTATGCCAAGAAGCTGGGCGTCAATATCGACGAGCTGATCGTCTCGCAGCCTGACACGGGCGAGCAGGCGCTTGAGATCACCGACACGCTGGTGCGTTCCAACGCCATCGACGTGCTGGTGGTCGATTCGGTGGCGGCGCTGGTGCCGCGCGCCGAGATCGAGGGCGAGATGGGCGACAGCCACGTCGGCCTTCAGGCCCGCTTGATGAGCCAGTCGCTGCGCAAGCTTACCGGTTCGATCAACAAGTCGAAATGCATGGTGATCTTCATCAACCAGCTGCGCATGAAGATCGGCGTTATGTACGGCAACCCCGAGACGACGACCGGCGGCAACGCGCTGAAGTTCTATGCCTCGGTCCGGCTCGACATTCGCCGTACCGGGCAGATCAAGGACCGCGACGATATCGTCGGCAACGCGACCCGCGTGAAGGTCGTGAAAAACAAGGTCGCTCCGCCGTTCAAGCAGGTCGAATTCGACATCATGTACGGCGAGGGCATCTCCAAGATCGGCGAGATCCTGGACCTTGGCGTCAAGGCGGGCCTGGTCGAGAAATCGGGCGCATGGTTCAGCTATGACAGCGTCCGCATCGGGCAGGGGCGTGAGAATGCGAAGACGTTCCTCAAGGAAAACCCCGAACTCTGCCAGAAGCTCGAATCGGCGATTCGCACCAAGACCGACAAGGTCGCCGAAGAGATGATGACCAATCCGGGCACGGAGGATGATGGCGACGAATGATCGCCCGATCCGGCACGCCATATACGACATGGATGAAGGGGCGGGGAAGCGATTTCCCGCCCCTTTGCGTTGCCGTGACCCGGTCCGGCGGGCAGGCAATCGGCATTTCGATCGAGACGGAACGGGCTTTCGTTGCGATGGCTTCTTGTCGAAACCGCGGTCCTGTCCTAACTGCCGCGCATGACGTCGACCAATGATATCCGCTCCTCGTTCCTGAGCTACTTCGCCGGGAAAGCGCACGAGAAGGTCCATTCCGCGCCGCTCGTGCCCTATAACGATCCCACGCTGATGTTCGTGAACGCGGGCATGGTGCCGTTCAAGAACGTGTTCACCGGGCTGGAAAAGCGTGAGATACCGCGCGCGACCTCGTCGCAGAAATGCGTGCGGGCGGGCGGCAAGCACAACGACCTCGACAATGTGGGCTACACTGCGCGGCACCACACCTTCTTCGAGATGCTGGGCAATTTCTCGTTCGGCGATTACTTCAAGGACGAGGCAATCCTGAACGCCTGGACCTTGCTGACCAGGGAATGGGGCCTCGATCCGGAAAGGCTGACGGCGACCGTCTATCATACCGATGACGAGGCGTTCGACTTGTGGCGCAAGATCGCGGGCCTGCCCGAAGAGCGCATCATCCGCATCGCGACCAGCGACAATTTCTGGTCGATGGGCGACACCGGCCCCTGCGGTCCGTGCAGCGAGATATTCTACGACCACGGCGACAAGATCTGGGGCGGTCCTCCGGGATCGGCCGAGGAAGACGGCGACCGCTTCATCGAGATCTGGAACCTGGTGTTCATGCAGTTCGAGCAGCAGGCCGACGGCACGCGCCAGCCGCTGCCCAAGCCCTCGATCGACACCGGCATGGGGCTGGAGCGTATCTCTGCCGTCATGCAGGGGGTGCATGACAATTACGACATCGACACGTTCAAGGCGCTGATCGCGGCGTCTGAAAACCTGACCGGCGTCGCGGCCGAGGGTGATGCCCGCGCCAGCCACCGCGTGATCGCCGACCATCTGCGCTCGACCGGATTCCTGCTGGCCGATGGCGTGCTGCCGTCGAACGACGGGCGCGGTTATGTGCTGCGCCGGATCATGCGCCGCGCCATGCGCCATGCCCATCTGCTCGGTTCCGCAGACCCGCTGATGCACCGGCTCGTGCCGTCGCTGGTAGCCGAGATGGGGCAGGCCTATCCCGAACTCGCCCGCGCGCAGCCACTGGTCGAGGAAGTGCTCGAGCGCGAGGAAACCCGTTTCCGCCAGACTCTGGAAAAGGGCCTGCGCCTGCTCGACGATGCCGCCGCCGATCTGGGCGAGGGGGACGAGCTTCCGGGCGAAACCGCGTTCAAGCTCTATGACACCTATGGCTTCCCCTATGATCTGACCGAGGATGCACTGCGTTCGCGCAAGATCACGGTCGATCGCGCCGGTTTCGACGCGGCGATGGACCAGCAGAAGGCGGCGGCGCGCGCCGCTTGGAAGGGATCGGGCGACGCCGCTTCGGGCGAAGTCTGGTTCGACATCGCCGAGCGCGAGGGCGCGACCGAGTTCACCGGATACACCTCGACCGCCGGCGAAGGCACTGTCGTCGCGCTGATCGTGGACGGGGCCGAGACGCAGAGCGCGGATGAGGGGCAGGACGTGATCGTCCTTACCAACCAGACCCCTTTCTATGGCGAAAGCGGCGGCCAGTCGGGCGATGCAGGCACGATCACGCGACCCGACGGGCTGAAGATCAGCATCAGCGATACCGGCAAGCCGCTGGGCCGCCTGCACGCCCATCACGGCAAGGTAGAGGCCGGCGCCATCGCGGTGGGCGAGACGGTGCACATGGCCGTCGACGTCGAACGCCGCGACGCGATCCGCGCGAACCATTCGGCGACCCATCTGCTGCACGCCGCCTTGCGCAATCGCCTGGGCGGGCATGTCACGCAAAAGGGATCGCTGGTTGCCGAGGAGCGGCTGCGCTTCGACTTCTCGCACCCCAAGGCGCTGACCGGCGAGGATATCGCCGCGATCGAGGCCGAGGTGAATGCCGAGATTCGCCACAACGAAGCCGTGACCACGCGCCTGATGAGCCCGGACGAGGCCATCGAAGCCGGTGCGATGGCACTGTTCGGCGAAAAATATGGCGAGGAAGTGCGCGTTCTGTCCATGGGCCGTCCGGGAAGCGACGCGCGCAATTACTCGGTCGAGCTGTGCGGCGGCACCCATGTGAACGCGCTGGGCGACATCGGCGTATTCCGCATCGTGTCGGAAAGCGCCGTGTCCTCGGGCGTGCGGCGTATCGAGGCGCTCACGGGCGAAGCGGCGCGCCAGTGGCTGGTCGCGCGCGAGGATGCGCTGAAGGCGATTGCCGGTGCGATCAAGGCCTCGCCCGACGAGGCGCTGGAGCGCGTGCAGGTGCTGATCGACGAACGCCGCAAGCTGGACAAGGAACTGGCCGAAGCGCGCAAGGCGCTTGCGCTGGCCGGTGCCACCGGCGCGGGCGCAGCCGCCGCTCCTGCCGATGAGGAGATTGGCGGGGTGAAGTTCTCGGGCCAGGTGCTCGACGGAATGAATCCCAAGGAGCTGCGCGGCCTTTTGGACGAGGCAAAGAAGCGCATGGAATCGGGCGTGGCCGCGATCGTGACGGTCAACGAAGGCCGGGCCGCGATCGCCGTTGCGGTGACAGACGATCTGACGCAGCGTTTCGATGCCGTCGCGCTGCTGCGCGAAGGTGTCGCCGCACTGGGCGGCAAGGGCGGCGGCGGCCGTGCGGACATGGCGCAAGGCGGCGGTCCGGATGGCGAGAAGGCTGCAAATGCGATCGCCGCGGTCAAGAGCGCGATGGCCGAAACGGTCGCCTGACGATAGCGGGTTGGCTCACGACCTTGCGAATTCGCCTGCGAATGGGCCTTAGGAATGGGTAGGTGAGGTCTTCAGCTTCGGCCGCTTGCTAAGCTCGCCCTCCAGCATCAGCTGGTCGCGGAATTCGTCGCGCTTCTCATGGATAGAGGCGATGACCGGACCCATCGCGACGCCGACATTCACCAGCACGGCCTCGCTAAGCTGCAGCGAGCTTTCCAGCGTTTCGGGCACCGCATCGGTGGCACCCGCGCGGTAGAGTTCGGCCGCGTGGCCGGTATCGCGGGCGCGCGTCACGATCGGCACGTCGGGATAGCTGCTCCGCAGTTTCCGGACGAGCCGCACGGCCAGCACCGGCTCATCCATCGTCAGGATGAAGGCATTCGCGCCGGACAGGTCGATGCGGTCCAGCGCCGGGCCGCGCGCATCGGCATAGAGCAGCGGATGCTGCTTGCGGCGGGCGACATGGACCAGTTCCGGATCGGCATCGATGGCCAGGAACGGGCGCCCGTGCTTCTGCATCATTTCCGCCACCAGCTGCCCGACGCGGCCATAGCCGATGATGATCGAGCGTTCCTGCGTCCCGTCGTCGACCGACACGGGCGGCGCGGCATCGACGCGGCGGGCGACTGCCTTGCCGATCAGCGCCAGGATGGGGGTGATCGTCAGCCCGATGGCGGTGACGATCTGCCAGAACTGCGCGGTCTGGGGCTGGATCAGCTGCGCGCTGGCGGCGGCGGCCATGACGATCAGCGTCGTTTCCGACGGGGCCGACATCAATATGCCGGTCTCGACCGCCGTACCGCGCCGCGCGCCCATCATGCGCAGCAGCACGCTGGTGACCACGGCCTTGACCGTCAGCACGCCGGCCACTGCAATCGCGATGGGACCGATATTGGCGATCACCACGCCAAGATCGACGCCCATGCCCACGGTGATCAGGAAGATCCCCAGCGCCAGCCCCTTGAACGGGGCGGTAATGCCCTCGACCTCGGTATGATATTCGGTTTCGGCGATCAGCAGGCCCGCGATCAGCGCGCCCACGATGGGCGACAGGCCGACCGCCGCGGTGGCCAGGCTGGCGATGATGACGACAAGCAGGCTGGCGGCTAGGAACAGTTCCGGGCTCTTGGTGCGGGCCGCCTGCGCGAACAGTCGCGGCAGCATGAAGCGCCCGCCGATCATCAGCACCGCGACCGTCAGCGCGCCGGTCCATAGCGTGGTCCAAAGCCCGTCCATGCCTTCGGATGCCGCATAGGGAGCCATCGCGCCCAGCAGGAAGATGATGGGGACGATGGCGATATCCTCGAACAGCAGCATCGACAGCGCAGCCTTGCCGACCGGCGATTTCGTGCCGGAAATCGGCAGCACCAGCGCGGTAGAGGACAGGGCGAGCGCAAGGCCGAGGCCCAGCGCCCCGCTCCAGTACTGGCCCATCACCATCAGCGCGAAGGCGACCAGCGCGGCCGATATGGTCAGTTCCAGCGCGCCCAGCCCGAACACCAGCCGCCGCATCGACCAAAGCCGATTGAAGCTGAGTTCCAGCCCGATGGTGAACAGCAGCAGGATGATCCCGAACTCGGCGAACGGATCCAGCCCTTGCGGGTCGGTTATCGTGACATATTGCAGCCATGGATAGTCGAACACCAATCGGCCCAGGCCGAACGGCCCCACGGCCATGCCGACCAGGATGAAGCCGATGATCGGCGTGACGCGAAAGCGCGCGAAGACGGGGATGACGATGCCCGCCGCCCCCAGAATGACCAGTGCATCGGACAGGACGGGGGTAAGGTGCAGTTCGCTCGCCATGGCAAGACGAATATGCAGCTATGCCCGCAGAGGGAAGGGGGCATTACCGGCAAAGCGTTGAATTTCATGCAACGGACCGCGCGCGGATGAAAAAAACCCGCCGGTGCATGTTGGCACCGGCGGGGTTTCCGATCCGGCAAGGGCGGCGGCTTACTGGCCTTCGTCCAGCAGGCCGCGTGCGCGCAGCAGGGGCTGGACCTGCGGATCGCTGCCGGTCAGCGCCCGGAACGCGTCGTTATAGTCGATGGTCCCGCCGCGCGAGAGCACGGTATCGCGGAACTTCTGGCCATTGGCGCGGGTCATGCCGCCATTGGCGTCGAACCATTCCCCGGTGTTCGCCGACAGCATCTCGGTCCACAGATAGGCGTAATAGCCTGCCGCATATCCGCTGGCCCAGACATGGCGGAAATAGCTGGTGCGGTAACGCGGCGGCACCAGATTGGTGTGAAGCCCCGTTTCGGCCAGCGCCGCTGCCTCGAACGCATTGACGTCGGCGGGGATTTCACCGGCCGCAAGATCGTGCCAGTCCATGTCGAGCATGGCCGCGGCCAGCGTTTCGCCCAGCGCATAGCCCTGGTCGAAAGTCTGCGATTCCTGAACCTTCTGCAGAAGCTCCGCCGGCATCGGTTCGCCGGTTTCGTAATGCCTGGCGTAATTGGCCAGCACGGTGGGTTCGACTGCCCATTTCTCGTTCGCCTGGCTGGGGAACTCGACGAAGTCGCGCGGCGTCGCCGTGCCCGACAGCGAGGGATAACGCTGGTCCGCGAACATGCCGTGCAGCGCATGGCCGAATTCGTGGAAGATCGTCTCGACATTATCGAAGCTGGCCAGCGCGGGCTCACCCTCTGCGGGCGGGGGGATGTTCAGCACGTTGTAGATGACGGGCTTTTCATCGAACAGATGCGACTGGCCGACGAAGCCCGACATCCACGCACCGCCGCGCTTGTTGTCGCGCTGGAACGGGTCGAAATAGAACAGCGCCAGTTCCGAACCATCGGCATCGTAGACGGTATAGACCGAGACGGTAGGATGCCACACCGGGAGGTCGGTGCGCTTCTTGAACGTCAGGCCGTAGAGCTTGTTGGCGGCGAAGAACACGCCGTCCTCGAGCACGCGATTAACCTCGAAATACGGCTTGGTCGCATTGTCATCCAGGTCGAACTTCTGTGCGCGAACCTTTGAGGCGTAATAGTCCCAGTCCCACGGCTGAACCGTGAAATTGCCGCCTTCCGCCTTGATCATCGCGTTGATGGCGGCGGCATCCTCGGCCTGGGCCTTGGCGGTGGGGGCGGCCAGGCCGTTCATGAAGGCGATCGCGTTTTCCGGCGTTTCGGCCATGCGGTCGTACATCTGATAGCTGGCGTAATCGGGTTCGCCGAACAGGGCCGCCTTTTGCGCGCGCAGGGTCGCGATTTCCTTGATCAGCGCGCGGGTGTCGTTGTCGCCGCCGCCAACGGTGCGGTTCCAGCTTTTCTCGTACAGGGCCATGCGCGTGTCGCGGTTGTCCAGCGACGACAGCAGCGGCTGCTGCGTCGTGTTCTGCAGGGCGATGACATACTGGCCGTCCAGCCCCCGCTCGCTGGCGGAGGTCGCGGCGGCGGTGATCTCGGCGTCCGACAGGCCGGCAAGCGCCGCGCGGTCGGAAACCACCAGCGCTTCGTCCTTGGTCGCCTGCGTCAGGGTCTGCGAGAATTCGGTGCTCAGCGCCGACAGCCGCGTGTTGATGTCGCGCAGCTGCGTCTTCGCCTCGGGCGAGAGTTCGGCACCTGCGTGGACGAACCGCTCATAGGTCTTTTCCAGCAGCACGGCGTCTTCGACCGTCATGCTCATCGCGGCGCGATTGTCGTAGACCGCCTTGACGCGGGCGAAGATCTCGTCGTTCAGGTACAGCGCGTCGCTATGCGCGGCCAGCTGGGGCGACAGCTCTGCATCGACGGCGTCGAGCGTGTCGTTGGTGACCGTTCCCGTCATGACCGAGAAGACGCGCTGCGCGCGGTCCAGCATCCGGCCGGTGCGCTGCAGGGCGACGATCGTGTTGTCGAACGTGGGCGCCTGGGGATTGTCGGCGATCGCCTGCCATTCGGCCTTTTCGATGGCCATGCCCTGTTCGATCGCGGGCTTGAAATCGCTGTCCTGGATGCGCGTGAAATCCGGCGCATGGAAGGGCAGGGCGGAAGGCTCGGCAAAGACGCCGGTGCCCTGGGGGATTGCGGTTTGCGTGGGTGCGGTTGGCGCCATGGTGGTATCCGTCGCGGTCGTGGTGCATGCGCCAAGCGCTGCGGCGCAGAGCGCCGTGCCGATCAGCAGGGCCGGTTTATACAAGAAATCTCTCCGAGAATATTACGTTCGGGGGGGACGCGGCCCGATCGCCGCGCCAGAGCCGCCCACGATCCGACCGGGGTCGAAAATCGGCAGCCTTGCAGGCTTTATGCCAAATTTCGGTCGCAAATGAAACCATTATGCGGCGAAAGGTGCGATGCCCGGCCCGTCGGCGGGCCTTTTCGGGCCGCGGCCCGGTCAGCCTTGGTACTGGTCCGCAGCCGGTCCGGCCAGCCAGTCTTCCATGATCGCGCTGACGCGATTGACGACCGGGCGGCGTACCAGCTCCGCGTGGGTGACGTTCAGCCGCCGGACGGTGATCTGCGGACCGGTAAGCACACTGCTCCAGCCCGAAAGACGGTCGGGATTGTTGAGAAGATCCGTCGGGTGCATCTTTTCCGCCGCCATCAGCAGGGTGGGGGCGGTGCGCCTGGTATAGCGCAGCGCGGTTGCCGCCTGCACCAGGCTGCCGACGAATTGCGGATTCTCGCTGGTGATGAATTCCGGGATATACTTGGGCCGGAAACGCCCCAGCGTCTTCGGAAACCAGAAGCACAGCGACCGCGCCAGCCTGCGCGCCGCATGGTCGAGACCGTTGGTACGGAGCGACTGCCAGAATTCGTCCCGCAGCCAGGCGAACCAATGCGCCGGCGATGCGCTGCAATGCGCGATCTGCGCGTCGATGACGACCAGCCGCGTCTTGCGTCCGCGTCGTTCCAGCTCGCGCGCCAGCGCATAGGCCATGACCCCGCCGAACGAATAGCCGAGCAATGTCACCTCGCCCTCGGGCTGCTCGTTCTCGATCAGCGGGATAAGGACGTCGACCAGCGTCTCGATCCGCGGCGTGCGGATCATCGCCTCGGCCTGCGGCAGGGAGTGCAGCATGATCAGGCGGCGATGCGCGATCAGGGGTTTCAGGCTGTCGTAATCGGTGTCGGTTCCGCGAATGCCGGGGGCGATGAAGATCGCTTCGCCATCGGGATTGCCTTCGCGCGTGATCGGCACGTCGCGGTGGCGTTCGTGGCTGAGCGCGGTCGCCAGGGCGGCGGGGGTGGAGTGATGGGTCAGCAGATTGACCGGAATAGGCCGGTCGAGAATATCCTCAAGCTCGAGCGCGATGTCGACGCACATCAGCGAATCTCCGCCCGCCGCGAAGAAATCCTCGTCCTTGGCAAAGGGGGCGCGGGACAAGGCGTCTCCGAACAGTCGCGCGATCGTCTCGGCCACGCGGGCATCGCCGGCAGGGGCGGGGGAGGAAGCCGTTTCGGCATTGTCGGGAGTGCTGTCGTGCGGCTGTTCGGTACCCAGCAGCCTGAGCGCGGCGCGGTCGATCTTGCCGTTGGGAAGGCGCGGTATGGCATCGACCCACACGATCCTGTGCGGCAGCATGCTGACCGGCAGGCGCCGGCGCAATGAAGCCAGCACGATGGCATCGTCGGGCGCCTTCCCATCGGCACGGGCGAACGCGATGAGGCGCAGGTCGCCGTCCTCCACCGTCTGGATCACGCTGCCGGCGTCCGTGATCCCGTCCATCGCCGCGATGGCATCGTCCACTTCGGCCAGTTCCACGCGGTGACCGCGCAGCTTTACCTGATCGTCGATGCGGCCCAGGAATTCCAGCCGGCCCGAAGCCGCGATACGGCCCAGATCGCCGGTGCGATAGACGCGCGAATGGCTGAAGCGATCGAAGACGAAGCGGGCATCGGTCTTCACCTTGTCGCCGACATAGCCATGGGCAAGCACCGCTCCGCCGATGCAGATCTCTCCCGCCTCTCCTTCGCCGACCGGCTCGCCGCTTGCCATGTCGCGGATATGAAGCTGTGCCCCCGCTACGGGCACGCCAAGGTCCGGGCTCTGCGTCGATCCGCGTTCGATGGTGGCGATGGTCGTGCAGATCGACGCCTCTGTCGGGCCGTAATGGTTATAGATGCGGCTGGCCCGGCAAGCCGCGAAAATCTCGTCCGCGATGTCTTGGGTCAGCACTTCGCCGCCGCTGTTGATGGCCTTGACCGTGTCTGGGATGGCACCGGCACGCGCCAGCTGGCGAAGCGCGGTGGGAACCCCCTGAAGCAGGGTCGGATGTTCGTCGGCGGTGAATTGTTCGAGCGCGTCGTCCTTGAGCACGACGGCCCCTCCGCAAGCGAGCGGGGCAAAGATCTCGAACACCGAGGGATCGAAGGAGACCGAGGTGACCGCCGCCACCCGGTCAAGCTCGCCATCGCGGAAATGGCGGATCGATCCGAGGATATAGAAGCTGGCGTTATGGCCCAGCAGCACGCCCTTGGGCCTGCCGGTCGAACCGGAGGTGTAGAAGATATAGGCGGGATCGTCCTGTTCGGTGCGCAGTCCGGGCGCCTCCTCGTGCTCCCGGATCGCGGAGGGATCGAGGCGCGTGCCGGTGAAACCCGCGGGAACGATCGCCGGGTCGGACGCGATCAGGACCTGCGCCGCGCTGTCCTTCAGCATGAAGGCGGCGCGATCTTCCGGCTGGGCGATATCGATCGGGACATAGACGCATCCTGACTTCAGCGCCCCGATCATCGCCGCGATCAGATCGATCGAGCGCGGCATCGCGATGGCGACACGGTCGCCCCGCTGCAGCCCTGCGCCGATCAGCGCATTGGCGAAACTGTTGGAACGCTGGTCGAGCGCGGCATAGCTGATCACCTCGCCCCGGCGGATGATGGCCGGCGCGTCGGGCGTGCGCCGGACCTGTTCGCAGAACAGCGCGTCGAGCCGGACCGGGCTCGACCCGGCGCCGCTGGGCGGATTGCCTCGGTCTTGGGACGTGAATTCGAGCTGCGCGTTCACGCTCTCAACCGGCTTCTTCTCGGCGAGAATTCTGCAGCTGTGCCAGTTCGCGCTCTCCGTCGGGTCCGTGATGCGCGATGAAGGCGGCGCGAAACCGCGGATCGCCAAGCATGAAGGGAGCGTCCGGCAAGGTCATGTAACGAACGGCCAGGCTGATGACGGGCGCGTTGAGCGGCCGGAACCCGGGGTTGCGAATGCCGCCTTCCTCGCACCCGGGGAAGAACTGGCCGATCATCAGGCCGGATTCCACATAGTCGGGCTTCAGCTGCTTCTGGACTCGCTCGATCATGGCGGCATCCTCGGCCCCCTCAAGCGCGGAGAAGGTGACGACATAGGCGCGCAGCACGTGCGGGATGCCCGAACCTTCGCCCCACGCAAGAAAATCGCTGCGGACCCGCGCCATGATCTCGCCGATCTGCGCTTCCTCGCCGCGACCGGCGGAACAGTCGGCAAAGCGGATGCCGCCGGACGCGGATCCCTGTCGCGCGAATGGGCAGATCGGGCCCGGCCGGCCGAGATCGGGATGCTTGCTGGTCAGATGGCGCGACACGAAGCAGGCCATCCTGGACAGCGCATCATGCGCCTTGCCCTGGTCATCGGACTCGACGATTTCGCGCACCGTTCTGAACGGCGAGATGGCCGCGGGCTTGATCGGAATCCGCGATTGTATCGTCACTATATACCGACCCTTTGGTCCCGCTGCGTGGCGTTCAGGCGGCATGGCAGGCCAGGCGCCACGCGTCTGCCTTTCCACCGAACATTTTGATGGTAGCCGATCCGGCGCGCTTTTGCGCTTGCGAATTCGGGTGTGCCATAACTAGCCAGAAAGATGTTGCTGTCAAAGGCACTAGCCGGCGGCGAACTGCGGACAGGGCGGATCCTGCGCCCCGATGCATTGCCGCGCCGCACCCAAAAAGCAATTTGATCTCGCCGCGCCGGCTTGCCAGATTGTCGCCATGGATCAGACCCGATTGACGCTCTACGGCCTGCCGCATTCGCTCTATACCGCAAGGGTTCGCGCCTATCTGCGCAAGCAGGGCATCGCCTATGTCGAGGTGCCGCCAACGGATGATCGGTTCGCGGACGTCATCGTGCCGGCCATTGGGCGCGGGATTATCCCGGTAATCGAGATGCCGGGCGGCCGGATCATCCAGGACAGCGTCGATATCATCGACCATTTCGAAACGGCGGGGGCGCCGAAATGGTCCGCCTATCCCGCAGATCCGGCAGTCCGCGCCCTTGCGCATCTTTTCGAGCTATACGCCGTCGTGGGGCTTACCCGCCATGCGATGCATTACAGGTGGAGCTATCTGGAGCATCACGAAGCATTCCTGACCCAGGCGTTCGCGATCGGCGGCGATGAAGCGCGGGCGCAGGCGACAATGGGCCGCATGCAGTCTTATCTGCCGATGCTGGGCGTGAACGCCGATACGATCCCGGCAATCGAGCAGAGCTTTCACCAATTGCTGGAGGGACTTGAAGCGCATTTCGCGCGCCATCCCTATCTCCTCGGCAATCAGCCTTCTGTGGGCGATTATGCGCTGTTCGGTCCGCTATATGGTCACCTTGGGCGCGATCCCGTGCCGCTGGCGATCATGCAGGCCCGCGCGCCCCGCGTCTTCCGCTGGACAGAGAGGATGCATGCCCCCGACCTGGACATGGTCGAATTCGGCGATCGCACGGGCGGGTTTGCAGGGGCGGGCGAACTGCCGGACACGCTGGGCCCCCTGCTGGACCAGATCGGCGAGGAGATCCTGCCCGACCTGCGCGACAGACTGGCGTTTCTGCGCAGTTACGTTGCGGACGGAAAGGCCAGGCCGGGCATGCCGGTCACCGCCAAACCCCACCAGCGCATCATCGGCGAGGTCGAGACTCAATTTCGCGGCATTCCCTATCGCGGAGGCGTGCAGCCCTATGTTTTCTTTCTGTGGCAGCGATTGATCGATGCCGCCGCCTTCGCACCGGAAGCAGAGGCGATATTCACAAAGCACGGGCTCGCCGGGCTGATCGAATGCGAACTGCCGATCCGCGTCGAGCGGCGCGATCATGTCGAGGTGTGGGGCTAGGCGCGACGAGGGCTGGCTCTGGAGGCTCGGCCATGATTTATGGCGCCAATGGCGCGTTTTCGTTCACTAAGCGACGAAAATTGGTCGGGGAGAGAGGATTCGAACCTCCGGCCCCTGCCTCCCGAAGACAGTGCTCTACCAGGCTGAGCTACTCCCCGACCGGACGCGCCCGACATGCGGGCGGTGAGGCAGAGGCGCGCCTATAGGCGGGAGCGGCGGGGCTGGCAAGCGGGCAATTTGCAAGTTTTCATCCACATGCCGGGACACAGCCTATCCACAGGGTTTTGCCGGCGGGGGGAGGGCAGCGATGACCCATCGGCTGGGCATCGGCGCGGCATCGGCTATGGTCGCGGCCATGGCTACACAGGCAAACATCACCGCTTCGCTCGCGCGCGCGAGCGGACATTACGAAGACCAGTATCTCGGCCTGATGCGCCGGGTATGGGAACATGGCAGCGAGCGCCGCGATCGTACCGGGGTGGGCACGCGCTCGCTGTTCGGCGAGACGATGCGGTTCGACCTGTCGGGCGGCGCCATGCCGCTGATCACGACGAAGCGGGTGTACTGGAAGACGGCCACGCGCGAGTTGCTGTGGTTCCTAACCGGGGACACCAATATCCGCCCGCTGGTCCGGCAACGCGTCGGCATCTGGACCGACTGGCCGCTGGTCAAGTACCGTGCCGCCACCGGCGAGGAGATCGGGATGGAGGAATTTTCCAACCGCATTGCCGAGGACGAATCGTTTGCCGCCCGCTGGGGCGAGCTTGGCCCTGTCTATGGCAAGCAATGGGTCGACTGGCCGGTCTATCTGCCCGCTGGGGACGGGCTCTATCGCAAGGGCGAGGGGGTCAACCAGGTCGCGCAGCTGGTCGACAGCCTCGCGAATAACCCGGGCAGCCGCCGGCACATCCTCGAAGGGTGGAACGTGGCTGAGCTGGACAGCATGGCCCTGCCGCCGTGCCACAAGACCTATCAGTTCCATGTCGCGGACGGAAAGCTGAACGGGCTGATGTTCCAGCGCAGCTGCGACATCGCGCTGGGGCTGCCGTTCAACCTGTGGTCCGCGGCGCTGCTTCAGGTGATGCTGGCGCAGCAGGTCGGGCTTCAGCCGGGCGAGTTCACCTGGATGGGCGGCGACGTGCATCTTTATCTCAATCACGCCGATCTGGTGGCGGAGCAGCTGACCCGCACGCCGCAGGGCGCGCCCAGGCTTACGATTCTGCGCAAGCCGGATTCGATTTTCGACTATCAAATCGATGATTTCGCAGTGGAAGCCTATACGCCGCAGGCCCATATCGCTGCACCCGTCGCGGTCTAGAAGCGCGGGAAATCGCAAGTTTTCCGGCTTCGTCATTTTTCTGTTTTGAAAGCCGTTGACAGGGCCGAAAGCCTGCCCTAGTTGCGCGGCTCCCAAGGGGCGCACGCCTCCACGGACTGCCCCTTACAAGGCATACGCGGGTGTAGCTCAGTTGGTTAGAGCGCCGGCCTGTCACGCCGGAGGTCGCGGGTTCGAGCCCCGTCACTCGCGCCACCTTGGGAATTGATTTTCAACGATATTATACTTCCCCTCACCGGGGTTCCCGAGTTCACCTGAACTTCGGCTTCATTCGTTGGCAATCTCCGCACCAGTCCAGATCGTCGCACTGACGGGCAGCTATTGCTGTCCTTGGAGGACGTAAATGGAGTTGGGATACACAATCGGTCGGCTGACTCGGACTAGGGCCGACCTGACCAAATACTGGTCGTTCTGCATCCAGTGGCACAACGCTGAGGGTAAGCGCCAACGCTACTCGCTAGGCACGACTGAAAGGGCAGAGGCGGAGGCTATGGCCCGCCAAGTGTGGGCATCCATGCAAACCGCCAAAGGGTTCGAGACTGTTGGCGACTATGTGACCGCCTATCTGGACCTGCTGCCAGAGGGGCGCGATGAGAAGCGCAAGCGGGAAGCATGGCGGGCAGCCAAGCCCTTTTGGGCGGGTATCCGGCCTAGCCTTGTTGATGCAGAAATGTGTCTTGCTTACGAGCAGAAGCGTGACCGCTCGGCCCACACCATGCGCCATGAACTTGGGCTGGTGAAGCGTGCGCTAGCATGGGGTATCCGTGAAGGTCATCTGGACAAGGCCCCCGAGGTGGTGTTGCCACCTATGCCCGAGGCCACCGTAGATCATCTGACCAAGGCCCAGTTCCGCAAGCTGTTGGATGGCTGTGTTGCATCCCACATCCAACTGTTCGCCATGCTGGCAGTGACGACAGGTGGCCGCAAGACTGCCCTCTTGCAAGCCAAGTGGGATCAAGTTGACCTTGATCGGGCCATCATCGACCTCAACCCTAAGAGGCGAACCCAGAACGGTAAGTATCGTGCGACCGTGCCACTTAACGACATGATCCTGCCCGTCCTCCGCGAAGCGAAGGAATCGGCCATGACCGACTATATAATTGAATACAACGGCAACCCCTGTCTCGACATCAAGAAGGGGTTTGCTGCCGCTGCCCAACGGGCCGGAATCAAGGCCCACCCGCACATGCTCCGCCATAGCGCGGCGGTGTGGATGGCCGAGGATAGGGTGCCGATGGGTGAGATTGCTGCACTATTGGGGCACAGAAACATCAATATTACGACCCGAATTTATGCCCGCTATCACCCAGATCATTTGCGAAGTGCCGCAAGAAGTCTCTCTTGGTAGGACCATAGGAGGGCAGGTTAAGGGGAATGTCAGCCCATAGATCTGTGGTGTTAGGTCGATCCATGCCTTCCCGCTTCGTTTCGTGTTTATCAGACCACGAGCGAGGTCGGGAAGTGCCACTTGTTACCGCATACGGCTCGATCAGAGGCAGCCTATCCCGCAAGCTCTTATCGGAAATAAGGTCCTGGAAACACTGACCCTGCCATATCCAGTCAATGCTCCGTCCCTAAGTAAATTCGCTGACCAAGCGGACGATCCTCTGGCCGACCGGCATGAGGTTGTTGTCCCCCATGAACTCAATGAACGCAGGCTTGTTGAGGACCCGAGTCCGTAAGCCCGAGGCATGTGGAACACCAAGGGCGTTTCTCAGCTCCATTTTCTGAATGTCGTTGGGCCATCCGGCTCTCAGGTGCTGCTCAATATACTCGATGGCATTGTCAACATACGCTGTTGATTTCCATTGAGAGCTGACCCGGGAGGGGCATAAATTTCCACTGAGAATTGACCCATGTTTTGATCGTTCTCCTGGCTTGCAGGTCGGGAGATCCTGGAGTGATCGACATGGCGTTACTGAGTGTAATTCGACGCTGGCATTTCCGGCAGCACATCCCGATCCGTGAGATTGAACGGCGTACGGGATTGTCGCGCAACACGATCCGCAAGTATCTGCGGGCGGATACGGTGGAGCCGAAGTTCAAGGTCCCCGATCGCCCGAGCAAGCTGGACCCGTTTGCCGAGAAGCTCTCGGCCTGGCTGAGGATCGAGGCCAACAAGTCGCGCAAGCAGCGACGCACAGCCAAGCAGATGCACGCCGATCTCGTGGCCTTGGGATACGACGGTTCCTACAACCGCGTGGCGGCTTTTGCGCGGACCTGGAAGGCCGACCGCCAGCGTGATGCCCAAACAAGTGGGCGCGGGACTTTCGTGCCGCTGATCTTTCAGCCTGGCGAAGCCTTCCAGTTCGACTGGAGCGAGGACTGGGCCATGATCGCCGGCAAGCAGACCAAGCTGCAGTCCGCACATACGAAGCTGTCGCACAGCAGAGCCTTCATTGTCAGGGCCTATCCGCTCCAGACCCACGAGATGCTGTTCGATGCCATGACCCAGGCCTTCCGGGTGCTGGGCGGGGTGCCGCAGCGTGGAATCTTCGACAATATGAAGACCGCGGTCGACAAGATCGGCAGCGGCCCAAGAGGATCAGGGAGGGCCCGGCAAGTCAACGCCCGCTTTGCGGCCATGGCGAGCCACTACCTGTTCGAACCGGAGTTCTGCAACCCGGCCGCGGGATGGGAGAAGGGTCAGGTCGAGAAGCACGTTCAGGATGCGCGGCGGCGACTGTGGCAGGCCCATGGTCCTTCCGGGCCGGCCTTCCCGGACATCGATGCGCTCAATGCCTGGCTCGAGGCGCAATGCATCGCGCAGTGGGGAGAGATCCCGCATGGCGTGCTGCCCGGCACCATCGCTGATGTGCATGCCGCCGAACTCGCAAGCCTGATGCCGCTGGGTCGGCCCTTCGACGGCTTCGTGGAACACACCAAGCGGGTGTCGCCGACATGCCTGATATCCTTCGAGCGCAACCGCTACAGCGTGCCCGCTTCCTTCGCCAATCGGCCGGTAAGCCTGCGGGTCTATCCCGAACGCATCGTCATTGCCGCCGAGGGGCAGCTCCTGTGCGAGCATAGGCGGATCATCGAACGATCCCATGATCAACCGGGACGGACGATCTATGACTGGCGGCATTATCTTGCGGTGATCCAGCGCAAACCCGGCGCCCTGCGTAATGGCGCGCCCTTCACCGAGATGCCGGCAGCGTTCCGCCAACTGCAGAGCCAGCTTCTGAAGCGCCTCGGCGGCGACAGGGAGATGGTGGAGATCCTCTCGTTGGTCCTGCACCATGACGAACAAGCCGTGTTGTGTGCCGTCGAACTGGCCCTCGAAGCCGGCGTCGCGACTAAGACCCACGTCCTTAATATCCTGCATCGCCTGATTGACGGCAAGGATGGCACGCCGCCCAGAATCGATGCCCCGCAGGCCTTGACCTTGCAGTGTGAACCCAAGGCCAACGTCGCCCGCTACGATACCCTGCGGAATAAGGATCTTCGCCATGCGTCATGACCCTGCCAGCGCCGCCGTCGTGGTCATGTTGCGCTCACTCAAGATGTACGGCATGGCCCAGGCTGTCGGCGAACTCATCGAGCAAGGGGCGCCCGCGTTTGATGCGGCCGTCCCCATCCTCTCCCAGTTGCTCAAGGCCGAACTTGCCGAACGCGAGGTCCGGTCCATTGCCTACCAGATCAAGGCGGCCAAGTTCCCGGCCTACAAGGATCTGGTCGGCTTCGACTTCGCTTCCAGCGAGGTGAACGAGGCCATGGTCCGCCAGCTTCATCGCGGCGAGTTCGTCGATGGGGCTCACAACGTCGTGCTGATCGGTGGTCCCGGCACCGGCAAGACGCACATTGCCACCGCGCTTGGCGTTCAGGCTGTCGAACATCATCGCAAGAAGGTTCGTTTCTTCGCCACGGTCGATCTGGTCAATGCGCTGGAACAAGAAAAAGCGATGAACAAGGCCGGTCAGCTTGCCGACCGGCTGCTGCGCCTCGATCTGCTGATCCTCGACGAACTGGGCTATCTGCCGTTCAGCCCGTCAGGCGGTGCGCTCCTCTTCCACCTGCTCAGCAAGCTCTATGAGCGCACCAGCGTCATCATCACCACCAACCTCAGCTTCAGCGAGTGGGCTGGCGTGTTCGGGGACGCCAAAATGACGACCGCGCTGCTCGATCGGCTCACTCACCATTGCCACATTCTCGAGACCGGAAACGACAGCTTCCGGTTCCGTGCCAGTTCGGCAGCGCCCAAATCCAGAAAGGAAAAATCACCCGCTTGACCCACCGCCCGCACAGCGGGACATAATACCCACCCGGGTCAATTCTCGATGGAAACCCCGGGTCAGCTCTCAGTGGAAATCAACACTCAGCCCGGGTAGCGCCGCTAACTCCTACGTCCTCGAACTCCCTGTCGAACCCATCACCAAGCGCCTTGCGCTGAGCATCCACGCTCTGATCGCCAGTGGACACGCGGTAATATGCGATACGGCTCATGCATCACTCCCTCAGAAGATGCGCATCACTTGTGAGGTATCTCGCAGAAGTAGTCAATCTATCTTATGAGGCAGTTTGCGGGTGCGTCAGTAAGCTATCTCACAAGGTAGAACTTGTGAGGGGTGCTATATTTCCTTAAGAAGCTTAGCCGCATATTGCCGAGTTCGGGACATGTCAGTCTGCGTGTGCAGAAGGTCAGCCCGGCGATCATCCAAGGGAGGAATTAGCCCTCGCTCTGCGTGAAAGGGCGAGCAAATGGCGGCGCTTAGATCGAAGCTGAATGATCTACAGCCAGAGTATCCATCCGGCGGGGACCGCCTTGTCTGGGTAGGTATTGAGCGCTCTTTAGCGTGCTCTTGTGAGCGCGCTTATGGAGTGGTCGATGGGTCAGGTGACGGTGTTTTCGGGGCCAGAGCGGCGCCGACGTTGGAGCGAGGAAGAGCGGCTGCGGATACTTTCCGATGCTTTCGCGCCGGGCGCCTGCGTTGCCGAGGTGTGCCGACGTCACGATATTTCTTCGGCGCTGATCTACACCTGGCGGCGCAAGCTGCGCGAGGCAGGCGAACGGGCAAGCAGCTTATCCGAGGCGTTGCCGGCGCCGGTGTTTGCCGAAGCGGTGGTGGATGAGGACGCAGCGGCGACCAGCACGGTCGAGCACCCCGTGATGATCATTGATCTGCCGCGCGGCAAGCGGCTGAGCATTTATCCTGCGGCATCACCGGCGCTGGTTGCTGCCGCATTGAAGGCTCTGCGATGATCCCTCCGAGCGCGCGGGTGTGGATCGCGCTGGGCCACACGGACATGCGGAAGGGCATGCAGGGCCTGGCCCTGCTGGTGCAGCAGGGTCTCAAGCGTAATCCTCATAGCGGCGATCTGTTCGTGTTTCGCGGCCGCGCGGGATCGCTGATCAAGATCATCTGGCACGACGGGATCGGCATGTCGCTCTATGCCAAGCGGCTCGAGAAGGGCCGCTTCGTGTGGCCCGCCGCCAAGGAGGGAACGGTGTCGCTGACCCCTT